>NZ_JBIVYI010000010.1:0-293802 GCF_044769665.1 Rhizobium sp. NPDC090279
CTCTTCCGCCTTGTGTCTTTTCGCTGCCATTTCAATGTCCTTCTTCGGCTCATAAGCCATACTTCAAGAAGGATCACTTTTCAGGGGGCAGACCACTTCTCCTCGCTATCTTGAGGCAATTTTGAAAAGCGGCGCTTCGCAGAATTTTTGGTTGACAGTCGCTCAATGCCTGTATTCGCAACCTGAACGACCGAAATTTTTAAGCAATATTTAAGCCGTAAAACACTTTTCCCAGTTATATTCACTTTGGATGATGAGTGGCACTGATAGTCGGCTGTAGATTTTCATAACTATTCTTTACCAAACGCACCTCGTAAAAGTTGCAATAAGTATTCTATATGCATTATGCTACATAGAATGGAGGTTCGAATAATGACAGATGAACCCTCTCCGGATGGAATTTACACGGCATACTTGGCAGGAGTAACCGGAAATTCCTTCGGTATGTTTTTGCTAAATAACGGCATTATTGCCGGAGCTGATGCCGGCGGTGGAATCTATGACGGAACCTACACCCTTAGTCCTGATGGACTAAGTTGGATTGGCACAATTGCGTTCACACTTCCACCTGGTGGAGCAACTATAACAGGGCAGGTTGCAACTCAAGAGCCATTAAAAATTAACGTCCCAATTAAACTTCCATTGAACTTTACATCCAGTGATTTTATCAGAATTGAAACACCACTTAGCCCGCTAAATGCACGATTTGTATTAGTTAGGACACTATGATGCAGCCGGCTGATTGGTTAAATTCCGCGATATTACTTGCAACAATTTTCGCGATCATTTACGGCCCTATCAAAGCAGTAAAAATCACCAGAGAAATGGATGATAAAAGAGCAAGAGAGAATAGACGCATAGATATATTTCGTAATTTAATGCGAACGCGTCAGATACAATTAGATGCCGAGCATGTTTATGCCCTTAATTTAGTTGAGCTCGAGTTCTACGGTGAAGAGAAGATAGTTTCGGCTTATCGAAACTATATGAATCATTTAAACACACCTCTACCAGCAGTAGATGCGCAAGATAAATTTTTCGAAGACAGACGTGATCTCTTTATAGATTTGCTTCACGTTATCGGAAAAGCTGTTGGCTATGATTTTGATCGACGCGATCTAGGGAAATTCGGTTATGTCCCCGCAGGTTGGGGCAATGAGGCCGAACGACAACGTTATATTCAAAGCTTGTTAGTCGAAGTCTTGGAGAACAAGCGCCCGTTCCCGATTACCCCTATGATTGTGGGTAATGCGAATCCATTTCCGCCGCCACCCAAATTGGAGCAGCAAGACTGAGCACCGGGCTCGCCAAGCACTGTATTTACTAGATATTGCTACCTGGAATTCGCGGCATACTGAAAGGCCAATTTATTGAAAATCAGTGGCTGGGGCGCCAGGATTCGAACCTGGGAATGCCGGTACCAAAAACCGGTGCCTTACCGCTTGGCGACGCCCCAACAGAGGAAATGGCCACTATACCAGCCAAACCGGCGTCTGATTAGCAAAGGTCGCTTGCCGCCACAATGACTAAGTTGCGCGCAGATGCATATTTCTGTGTGCTTTCCAGGCGGCTATGCTAGGTCTCGCTGCACTGCATTTAAAATGAGGAGGTCCGATGAGCCAGTTTCGCGCCCGCCCGCCGGCCGTGCCCACCGTGCTTCTCGATGATGCCGTCTGCCGCATCACCCGTTGGGATTTCGAGCCCGGCGCCGACACCGGGCATCATGTCCACGGTCTTGGCTATGTTGTCGTGCCGATGACCGATTGTGAGTTTCTGTTGGAGGAACCCGGCGGCAGCCGCCGTGTCGATATCGCCAAGGGTGCCGCCTATCGGCGCGAAGCGGGCGTCGAGCACAATGTCGTCAATGCCGGCTCCGAACCCATGTCCTTTATCGAAATCGAATACAAGCAATCATGAGCACGCCCGACTTCGACCTTGCCTTCGACCCCGCCTATGGCCGCGCCGTCCAAGCTGCCCCCGGCATCGAGCGGATGACGGTCAACAATCCCAGCGCGTTTACCTTTCACGGCACCAACAGCTATATCGTCGGCGGCTCGTCCGTGGCGGTCATCGATCCCGGTCCGGAGAATGAGGCACACTTCGCCGCGCTGATGGCGGCCCTGAAGGGGCGCGAGGTCACGCATATCTTCGTCAGCCATACCCACCGCGATCACTCGCCGCTCGCCAGGCGGCTGAAGGAGGCGACGGGGGCGCTGATGGTCGGCGAAGGGCCGCACCGCCCCGCGCGGCCGCTCTATCGGGGTGAGGTCAATCCCTTCGCCGAAAGCTCCGACATGGAGTTCCAGCCGGATATCGTGCTTGGCGATGGCGAAAGCGTCTCCGGAGACGGCTGGCAGATGACGGCGCTGCTGACACCAGGCCATACGGCAAACCACGCCTGTTTCGCGCTCGACGGCACCGGCATCGTCTTCTCCGCCGATCACGTCATGGCCTGGGCGACCTCGATCGTTGCGCCGCCGGATGGCTCCATGGCGGACTACATGGCCTCGCTGGAACGACTTCTCGTCCGCGAAGACCGGTTGTTCCTGCCCGGCCATGGCGGCCCGGTAAAGGAACCCGCGTCCTTCATGCGCGGACTTAGAACCCATCGCCGCATGCGCGAGCGCGCCGTGCTGGAGCGCATCAAGGCCGGCGACCGGCTGATCCCGGATATGGTGAAAGCCATCTATCGCGATACGGACCCGCGCCTGCACGGAGCCGCCGCGCTCTCGGTGCTGGCGCACCTGGAAGATCTCGTCGAGAAGGGTCAGGTGGAAACCGATGGACCGCCGGCGCTCTCCGGGGCCTATCGCCCGGCTTGAGCTGAGATGGGTGATATCGGGGATTTCAGAAGTTTGATGGCGGGCACGATTCCCCCTCATCCGCCCGTTGGGCACCTTCTCCCCGAGGGGAGAAGGAGGGGTGGTGAACCTCAGCTTCCGGCAATGCCGAGCAGTTCCGCATCGAGCGCCTTCAGATAGCCATCCGCCATATCGGCGCTGACGCCGAGATCGTTCTGGCCGTAACGGGAGGCAACGCGAATATCGACCAGCGTCGTTTCGGCCTCCTCGCGAATGCGGATCACCAGATCGCATGGCAAGCCAAAGATGCGGGTGCGGGTTTCGCCCTGCAAAATGACGTCGGTATTCTGACGGATGAGGGCCGCCACGCCATCGCGGAAGGGTCGCGGCGTCGGCACGGGAATGAAATCGGGCACATCGCCGACGGCGCTGTCATCCTGCGCCGGACCGACTGTCCGCGGGCGCACGCGCCGCTTCGCTCTGGCATTGCCGTTCGGGTCGGCGACATCGGCACCCTCGGCCTTGACGATGGTGATGTGATAGTCATGCGCGACCTTGCGCACCGCCTCCAGAACACGGTCGGCAGCACCCTCATAGCGGCGGCTGATCAAAGCGGGGTAAGCATCGAATTGCGCCTCGCGCTCCTGCTGCGTCACCAGATGGCGCGGCGGCAGCCACATCTGCCTCACATCCGGCGTCGCAAGCCATTCCGGCGAGTCGTTGAGATCGGTCGAGATCTCGTAGATTGGCGGCCGGGTCCAATAGCGCTCGGCGCCGAAACTGAAAACGGCAAGCGGCAGGGCGGCATAGACGAGCGCCTTGACAGCGGAGACGCCGCCTATGGCCGCATTCTGCCAGAGCTGCACAAGGCCGATCAGTGCAAGCAGCACGGCAAGGACGGCGCAGCCGGCCGATATCAGCAGCAACAGCACGAAGTACGGCGTGTCCAGCGGCCCGAAGCGATGGCCGATGAGCGTCACGCCGCAGAGCACCAATGCAAACGAGGCGATCAAACGCGCGGCGCGGGCGGCATGTGAAACGGGACGGTCGAAGCGAATGGTCATCAAGGGCTCATCGGCGCGTCGGATCGGAAGCCGGATGCACCGAATCCCGGAAAACGACTTATGTTTAGATCAAGAAATGACGGAAATAAATCGAATGTCACGACACCAACAGGCAATGTTCCCTCAACGCTGAAACCAGTAACGCGCAAAGCGCATTGCGATCTCGAAGATTCGCTCCTTGCGCTTTCCGCCCTCATTCTTCGCATGACGTTATCGCAAAACCGCTGCGCACTTTTGCGCGCCATGCTTTAGACCAAAAACGTGAGCGCTTGCTTAAATTCCTAAAAAAGGCCATTCTTTAGCGTTTTATCGAGGTTCTGAAAGGACTTGATGAGATGGAACCGATGCTTTCTCAAGACGTCGCGGCCAAGCCGCTGGCGGGCGCGGCGATTGCCGGAACCGATACCGCCGACCCGATCCTGCCGTTGGAGCTTCTGGAACTGGAGCTTTCGCTCGAAGGTTTCTCCGGCGGCGAACCCGGCTTTTGCGAGGCCGTGCGGAACGCCGCCTCGGCGGTGCATGGCGACTTCCTGTTCGATCTGCCCGCTGCGGGGTTGATCGCCGATTGCCGCAGACTGGCCGTCATCCGGATTCCCGAAGGCGATGCGACGATGCGCACGCTGTTTGCCGCGCTTGACGGAGACGGCGCCGAAATCCGCCTGTTACAGCCGGATGAGGAAACCGAGCACCTGCTGCGGTTTGCCGATGCCTTCGTCGATCTACTGCAGAGGCTGCCGGCAAATTCCAAGGGATCAGCGTAGGCAATTCGGCCTGCGGCGGTAATACGCCTTTCGCGCCTGCACGCGCGGCGCTATAGTTCGCGCCTGCACATCTGCATTCAGGGACACCAAGTCATGCGTATCGCTGCCTCCGTCTTATCCCTCGTCGCCATTACGCTTGCGCTCTCATCCTGCCAGACAGCCGAAGAAATCCGAGCGGCGGACGCAGGCAGATGCAGCGGCTACGGCTTCAAGCCAGGCACCCAGAACTTCGCCAATTGCCTGATGAATCAGGATCTTAGTCGGCGCGCCGACCAACGGGCTTTCATGGAAAGCAACGATGATTTCTTCTGGGGGCCGACAGTCGTTGTCGGCGGTCCGGGGTACTACTATCGCGGCGGCTATTGGCGCCGCTAATCGCCGCATTCAAGCTTTCAAGAATCAGGCTCGCCCCTTGATCGCCGCCTGGGCTGCAGCGAGGCGTGCGATCGGCACGCGGAAGGGCGAGCAGGACACGTAGTCCAGCCCGATATCCTCGCAGAAATGGATGGAAGCGGGATCGCCGCCATGCTCGCCGCAGATGCCGAGCTTCATGTCGTTGCGCGTCCGCCGGCCGCGTTCGGACGCGATGCGAATGAGCTCGCCCACCCCGTCGAAATCAAGCGATATAAAGGGATCATGCTCGATGATGCCCTTGCGCTGATAGGTTGGGATGAAGGCGGCGGCATCGTCACGCGACATTCCGAAGGTGGTCTGCGTCAGGTCATTCGTGCCGAAGGAAAAGAACTCGGCAGCCTCGGCGATGATATGCGCGCGCAACGCCGCGCGCGGAAGCTCGATCATCGTCCCGACGAGATAATCGATCTTCATTCTGGCTTCCGTCATGACTGTGCGCGCCACCTCGTCGATACGCGCCTTGACGTAGTCCAGCTCCGAGCGCAGGCCGACGAGCGGCACCATGATCTCGGGCACGACCGCAGCCCCCGTTTCGCGCGCGGCGAGGACCGCCGCCTCGAAGATCGCGCGCGCCTGCATCTCGACGATCTCCGGATAGGAAATCGCCAGACGGCAACCGCGATGGCCGAGCATGGGGTTGAATTCGTGCAGCGCATCGACACGCTGGCGCAGAATGGCCGGCTCCATGCCCATGATCCCGGCAACCTCGGCGATCTCCTCGTCCGTCTTCGGCAGGAATTCATGCAAGGGCGGATCGAGCAGGCGAATGGTCACCGGCAGGCCGTGCATGATGGTGAAGAGGCCGGTGAAGTCGAGCCGCTGCATCGGCATCAGCTTGGCGAGAGCCGCGCGGCGCCCCTCCTCGTCTTCGGCGAGGATCATCTCGCGCATCACGTGGATGCGGTCGCCTTCGAAGAACATATGCTCGGTGCGGCAAAGGCCGATGCCTTCTGCGCCGAAGGAACGGGCCGCGCGCGCATCGGCCGGCGTATCGGCATTGGTACGCACCGTCATGCGTCGCGAACGGTCGGCCCAGGCCATGATGCGCCCGAAATCGCCAGAAAGCTCCGGCTGGATCATCGGCACCTCGCCTTTCAGCACCTGGCCGGTGGAGCCGTCGATCGTGACGATATCGCCCTTCTTCAAGGTGACGCCGACGCCGATCAGCTTTTCATTGCGCATGTCGATGCGCATGGTGCCGGCGCCGACGACGCAGGGGATGCCCATGCCGCGGGCAACCACCGCCGCGTGGCTGGTCATGCCGCCGCGGGTGGTGAGGATCGCTTCGGCGGCATGCATGCCGTGAATATCCTCGGGACTCGTCTCGATCCGCACGAGGATGGCTTTGCGGCCTTCTTCCTCGGCAATGATCGCCTCTTCCGCGGTGAAGACGATCTCGCCGGTGGCGGCACCCGGCGATGCGGGCAGGCCGGAGCCGATGACCTCGCGGCGAGCGCGTGGATCGATCGTCGGATGCAGTAGCTGGTCAAGCGACGCCGGCTCGATGCGGGATACCGCTTCGTCCTCGGTGATTATCCCCTCGTCGACCATGTCGACGGCTATCTTCATCGCCGCCTTGGTGGTTCGCTTGGCGTTGCGGGTCTGCAACATCCAGAGCTTGCCACGCTCGATGGTGAATTCCAGATCCTGAACGTCGCGGTAGTGCGCCTCCAGCTGCGCGCAGATGCCGCGAAATTCGGCGAATGCTTCCGGCATCAGCTTTTCCATCGACGGTCTGTCATAACCGGACGCGATGCGGGCGGCTTCGGTGATGCTTTGCGGCGTGCGGATGCCGGCAACCACATCCTCCCCTTGCGCATTGACGAGGAATTCGCCGTAAAGCTCCTTCTCGCCGGTCGACGGATTGCGGGTGAAGGCGACGCCGGTGGCGGAGGCATTGCCGAGATTGCCGAAGACCATCGCCTGAATGTTGACGGCGGTTCCCCAGGCCTCGGGAATATTGTGCAATTGACGATAGGTGACAGCGCGTGCGTTCATCCAGCTGGCAAAGACGGCGCCGACAGCGCCCCAGAGCTGAACCTCCGGCTCCTGCGGAAAAGCTTCGCCCAGTTCTTCCTCGATGACGGTCTTGTAGATCGAGACGACATGCTGCCATTCGACGGCGGTCAGATCGGTATCGAACTCGTGGCCGAACCGCGCCTTCTCATCCTCAAGGATTTCTTCAAAGACCTCGTTGTCGAGGCCCATGACGACATCGGCATACATCTGAATGAAGCGACGGTAGCTGTCCCAGGCAAAACGGGCATCCCCGGCGTCGTGGCCGAGTGCCTGCACCGTGGCATCGTTAAGACCCAGATTGAGGACGGTATCCATCATGCCCGGCATCGAGGCGCGGCCGCCAGAGCGCACGGAAACCAGCAGCGGCCGCTCGATATCGCCGAACTTGCGCCCGGTAATGGCCTCCATCCGCTGCAGCCCTCGCATCACCTGCGGCTTCAGCTCATCAGGGATCGTGCGGCCATTCTTGTAATAGAAAGCGCAGAGATCGCTGACGATCGTCAGGCCCGGTGGGACCGGCAGGCCGAGATTGCACATTTCAGCAAGATTCGCGCCCTTGCCACCGAGACGTTCAAAATCTCCGGCGCCTCCCTCGGCCTTGCCGTCGCCGAATGTGTAAACCCAATTCGTCATCGTCTCCGTCCAACTCCTCCGGTTGAACTTAATTCATTGAGGCACAAATGAAAATCGACAAATATGGCAAAATGTTGCGCTGCACAATAAATATGACCCGGAGCTTTCGATTTCAATCGATTGATCGAAACCGGAAGCTTCCGGGTCATTCACAACAACCAGCGGCTAAGCCCCAGGCTCCCGCTGCGCCAGTATCTTGTCGATGCGCATGCCGTCGAGATCAATGATCTCGAAATGCCAGCCGCCGAAGGCAAAACTTTCGCCCACCTCGGGCAGATGGCCGAGCTGGTAGAGAGCGAAGCCTGCGAGCGTATGGAAGTTGACGTCCTCCTCGCCCACGCGGAGCCCGAGCCGCGCGAAGGCGTCATAGACCGGCATCATGCCTTCCATCAGCAGCGACCCATCGGCCCGCTCGACAACATCGGGCGTGTCGTTGTCCATATCGGGTAGATCGCCGGCAATCGCTTCCAGCAGATCGGTCTGCGTAACGATGCCTTCCAGGCTGCCATATTCATCGATGACCATGGCGAGGCGAACGGGCGCGCGCTTGAAGCTTTCGAGCACCTTGAAGACGGCCGTCGACTCGTGAACGACCAGCGGCTGGCGGATGACGGCCATCGGGTTCAGCGGCTCGCCGTTCAGCAGTTGATCGAGAAGATCTTTCTTCAGGATCATGCCGATCGGTTCGTCGATCGAACCACGGGCGACCAGAAGCTGCTCGAAGCGGCTGTCGCGAATGGTTTTCTGCATTTCCGCCGGCGTATCGTCGGCATCGATCCAGTCGACCTCCAGCCGCGGCGTCATGATGTTGGAGACGTCGCGATTCCCGATATTGAAGACGCGCTCGACCAGATCTTGCTGTGCCTGTTCCAACAGGCCTGCCTCCTGGCTTTCGGCGATCAGAAGCTTGATCTCGGCCGGCGAATGCAGCGAGCCCTCACCGGCGCCGGGGCGCAGCCCGAAGAGGCGAAGGACGAGATTGCCGAGGCCGTTGAGCACGGTGATTGCCGGGCGCAGCAGGAAGAGAAACAGGCCGAGCGGCCGCACGACGCCGAGAGCCGTGCCCTCGCTGCGCTGCAAGGCGAGGCTCTTCGGGGCAAGCTCGCCGAGCACGATATGAAGCGCCGTGATGATGACGAAGGAAATGACGACGGCGATCGCATGCGAGCTGGCCGCGGCCCATGCTCCGGGAAGGAAACCGAGAAGCGGCTCGAGAAGATGAGCAAGGGCGGGTTCACCGACCCAGCCAAGCGCCAGGGATGAAATGGTAATGCCGAGCTGCGTGGCCGCGAGATTGGCATCGAGATTATCGACCGCCTTCTGCAGAACCTTGGCGTTCATGCGTCCTTCGGCAATGAGCTCCGTCACGCGGCTGCGACGGACGGATACCAGAGAGAACTCGGCCGCAACGAAAAAGCCGTTGGCGGCAACGAGCAGTAATACGGCAAGTATTCCGAGGAAATCGAAAATACTGCCAGTCGAGTCAGACATACTTCCCTTCCGGGCGGATCAGCGCCCATGTTGTTGATCGAAAAACGAAACTAACACGCTTTAGTGATGTGCGGCAGCTGACGCAGCAATTTCTTGTCGAAACGGGAACAGTTTTCTCAATCGATGCGCGGAATGGCGCTCAGGCGATTTCGCGCAGCCGTTCGGCGGTCTGCAGGTCGACGGAAACGAGCTGCGAGACCCCCTGCTCGGCCATGGTCACGCCGAAGAGGCGATCCATGCGGGCCATGGTGATCGGATTATGGGTGATGACCACGAAGCGGGTCTCGGTGGAGGCCGCCATCTCGTCCATGAGATTGCAATAGCGCTCGACATTGTGGTCGTCGAGCGGCGCATCCACTTCGTCGAGGACGCAGATCGGCGCGGGATTGGTCAGGAACACCGCAAAGATCAGCGCCATCGCCGTCAGCGCCTGCTCGCCGCCCGAAAGCAGCGTCATGGTCTGCGGCTTCTTGCCCGGCGGTCGGGCGAGGATTTCAAGACCGGCTTCCAGCGGGTCGTCCGATTCGATCAACTGCAGCTCAGCCGTGCCGCCGCCGAAAAGATGGGTGAACAGGCGCTGGAATTGGGCATTGACGATGTCGAAGGCGACGATCAGACGTTCGCGGCCCTCGCGATTGAGGCTCTGGATCGCGCCGCGCAACTTCCGGATGGCGTCGATGACGTCATCGCGCTCCTTGATCAGCGCCTGCAGCCGCTCCGTCAGCTCCTTGCTCTCCTCCTCGGCGCGCAGGTTGACGGCACCGAGACGCTCGCGCTCGATCTTCAACCGTTCCAGCTCGCGCTCGACCTCACGCAGATCCGGCGCACTTTGCGAGGCCGAAAGGCCGGTCAGGCGCATGGCCTCATGCGGCTCGACATTGAGGGTTTGGCGGATACGCAATTCGCTTTCCTGCCGCCGCTCCCGCGCAGACACCAGCCGCTCCTCGACGCGGCCGCGCTTCTCGCGGCTTTCGGCGAGTTCGGAGAGGGTAGTCGCCGCATGACGATCGGCCTCGCGCTGGATGACTTCCGCTTCGGCCAGGCGATCGGCGGCCTGACGGCGCGCCTCCTCGGCCTTCTGCAGCTCGGTCATCAATGCGCGGCGCTTGTCGTCGAATTCATCAGGCGCGAGATCGAGCTCGGCCGCTTCCTCGCGCGCTTCCTCTTCACGGTCGCGCAGCGTCTGAATATGCTCCTCGGCACTGGCGGCGCGCTGGCGCCAGGTGTCGCGCTCCTGCCGAATTGCCAGAAGACGGCGTTGCCGCGCCTCGTTTTCGCGGTTCAGGCCTTCATGGCGGGCGCGGGCTTCGGCCAGAGCGCCGCGATCCGTCGCGACCTCCGCCTGCTGGTCGCGCAGCTTCAGATCGATGGCGGACAGATCGGGTGCGTCTTCCAGCTCGATGCGGGCATTTTCATCCTGCATGACGACATCTTCCAGCTGCTCCCGCAACCGGCTGACGGCCTCGATGATCACGTCGCGGCGGCGAATGAGGTCGCCGGAGGCTCGCTCCGCCACGGCAAGCGCCTCACGCGCCTCGGCCAGATGCCGGGCTGCAAGCCTGTTGGCATCACGGGCGGTCGCCAAGCGACCTTCTTCACCCCGGATCGCATCGGCGGCGGCCGAAAGGCGTTCTTCGGCCTCCACAAGCACGTCGCGGGCAAGCCCGGCCTCGGCCTCCAGTTCGGAAAGCCGGTTTTTCTGGGCCAGCCGCAAGGCAGCAGCACTTGGCGCATCCGCCCCGGTGACATGGCCGTCCCAACGGAACACGGCGCCATCCCTGGTGACGAGCCGTTGTCCGGGCTTCAGCTGCGACATCAGCCGCAGCGCGTCTTCAGTCGAAACGATGCCGATCTGGCGAAGGCGCCGCGTCAGTGCCGCCGGCGCGCCGACATGGGTAATCAAAGGGGCGACGCCTTCCGGCAGGGCCGGATCGTTGGCACCGCTGCCATTGTCGGACCAATAGACCGGCGCTCCGGAATCGAGCGAGGATTCCAGATCGTCGCCGAGCGCCGCACCGAGTGCCGTCTCGAAGCCGCGGTCAACGCGCAGCTCCTCGGCAACAGGCGAAAAGGCACCGGACGTATCACCCGCCGCCAACATCTTGGAAATGGTCCGCGCTTCGGTTTCGAGCGCATTCACGCGCGCCCGCGCCTGCTCGACCGGGCCACGCGACAGCACTTCGGTTTCGCGCGCCTTGGCCAGAACCGCCTCGACGCGTTGGATCTCGCCTTCCGCGTCCGCCACGACATTTTCCGCCGTCTCGACCATATCGCGCTTTTCGCCGGGATCGGGCAGATGAGCCATCTTCTCTTCAATGGCGGCAAGCTCGCCGTTCGCTTCACTGGCCTGACGCTCCAGCCGCATCTTGCGGTCGGCAAGGTCACGGATGGCACGCTCCAGCTGGTTGCGGGCGGCAGCAGCCTCGGCGCGTTCCGCGGTCAGAGCGGTAAAGATTCGCTCGCTGTCGGCAAGCTTGGTTGCAGCCTCCTCGAAGGCTAAGCGCGTTTCCTCGGCAAGCCTGCCGGAATCGGCGAGGATGTCGGCGAGATCGGCTTCCTCGGCATCGAGCTTGGCAAGGATGGACGCATTGTCGGCGACAAGGCGCTGCTCGCGGCTGATGTCTTCGGCGAGCTGCGCCAGGCGGCGGATCAACTCATCGCGGCGGCGCAGGATACGGTTGACGTCTTCTTCCAGCTGCGAGCGGGCGATCTGCAGACGCTGCAAGGCGGCTGCGGCCTTCGCTTCATCGTCGCGCAGATCCGGCAGCTTGAAGCTGGCAATGCCTTGCGCCTTCGCCGCTTCCATCTGGGTCTGCGCCTTTTCGGCGACGAGCACCGTTGCCTGATTGAGCGCGCTATCGGCCTCGGCTTCAGCTTCCTTGGCCTGTACCCAACGGATATGCAGCAACATGGCCTCGCGAGCGCGAATATCGGCCGAAAGCATCTTGAAACGGTTGGCCTGACGCGCCTGACGCTTCAGGCTCTCGATCTGGCTTTCGAGCTGCGACGTCACATCGTCAAGGCGCTCGAGATTGCTTTCGGCAGCACGCAGGCGCAGCTCCGCCTCGTGCCGGCGCGAATGCAGGCCGGAAATGCCGGCCGCCTCTTCCAGAAGCTGGCGTCGCGCCTGGGGCTTTGCCTGGATCAGCTCGCCGATACGTCCCTGTCCGACCATGGAGGGCGAGCGCGCGCCGGTCGAGGCATCGGCAAACAGAAGCTGCACATCCTTGGCGCGCGCCTCCTTGCCGTTGATGCGATAGACCGAACCCTGCTCGCGCTCGATGCGGCGGGTGACCTGGATTTCGTCGCTGTCGTTGAAGGCCGCGGGTGCGGTGCGGTCGCTGTTGTCGAGATAAAGGCCGACTTCGGCCGTGTTGCGGGCCGGACGGTTGCCGGAGCCGGAAAAGATCACGTCGTCCATGCCGGAAGCGCGCATGTTCTTGTAGGAATTCTCGCCCATCACCCAGCGCAGCGCTTCGACCAGATTGGACTTGCCGCAGCCGTTCGGGCCGACGACGCCGGTCAGGCCGCGCTCGATGACGAATTCCGCCGGTTCGACGAAGGATTTGAAGCCGACAACTCTCAGTCTGTTGAATTTCATGAGCGGATCTCCACCCTCCCCTCGAGGGGGAGGGTCGGACCGAAGGTTCGGGGTGGGGTGATCATGCGTTCACCCCGGAAATCACCCCCACCCGCGCGTTCCACGCGACCTCCCCCCTCAAGGGGGAGGTAATAGAAAACAGGCGCGCGACCCCAGCCGCCCGCCTGTGATTGAAAAAGGCGCGGATCAGAGCAGGCTGTCGATAAGCTTCGACATGGCAGCAACAGACATGTCCCCTGCGTAGCGCTTGCCATTAATCAGGAAGGTCGGCGTGGCATTGACGCCGAAATCCTTGGCTGCGCGTTCCCGTACAGAGTTGACATCATCCAGAAGCTTCTGGTTCGTCAAGCACTTCGTGAAGCTATCCTCAGTAAAACCAGCAAGTTTCGACATCTGCAGCAGCGCGGCGCGGCCGTCGACATCGGGCGAGGCCCAGGCGATCTGCTGCTTGAACAGCATTTCGACCATCGGCATGTACTGCTCCTGCGGGGCGCAACGGGCGAGCATGAAGGCTGCAGCAGCGCGCGGATCGAACGGGAATTCGCGGATGATGAAGAGAACCTTGCCGGTATCGATGTATTTCTGCTTGATCGTCTCGAAGGTCGTGACGGCGAAATGCGCGCAGTGCGGGCAGGTCAGCGACATATATTCGACGATCTTGACCGGCGCATCTTGCTTGCCGAGCGCGATTTCCGGCAGCGGGCCGGGCTTCAGCACGTCGGTCATATTGACGTCGCCATCCGGCGACGGAGGGGCGTCATCAGCGGACTCAGCTGAATTTGCGGCGGATGCGGTGTCGGCAAAGGCAGAGAACGCCACCGAAAGGGCTGCAACGGCAGAGCCGCCCAGCAGATGGCGTTTGGTCAAGAGCATGTCGGACATCGGCATAGAGTCACCCGTCGTTAAAAGAGGTCTTCGAATGTTTCATGCGATATAACGGCTGCCTGCCGCTAACAAGGCACGGTTGACCAACTTTCTTCAAAGAATTGTGACCTGGCAAAGACAAACAACTTAAATTCTGTCCACAATTCGAGAAACGAGCCGTTTGTTCTGGCTTAACGCCGCTTCCAGGCCATGGCCGTGCCCAGGCGCTGAACGGCGGCCCTGATCTTCTCATCCTCGATGCCGTCCATCATGTCACTCAGCTTGCGTGCCGCCTCGCCCTTTAGCGGCGGCGGCGTGCGCGAGCGTTTGGATGCGACGGAGACCGGCTTCTGCACGATACGGATCTGATTGACGGCATAGAAGCCGAAGAAGCTGTTGATGCGCTGGATGAGCTCGCCCTGCGCGTGGGTCAGAAAGAGGGCACGGGCACCCTCGCAGGCGATGGTCAAGACGCCCGGCTGATAGCGGTCGTCCATGCCGGGGCCAGTTCGTCTGGCCCAGGCGATCTTTTCCGGTCGCGTGCAATCGGCGAATTCCTCGCCGGCGATTTCGTCCCAGCAGCCGAGCAGCGTCGTATTGATGCCGGCGCGCTTTGCCAGCACCGGATCGACGATGCCGTTGGTCAGCTCGGAAATCTGCTTTTCGCCTTTTCGGGGATAACTCATCTCAATCGGCTTCCGGTGCATGCTTTGTCCGTTCGGGCGCTTGATCACCCGACGCAGCTTGGCCAAGTATAGAGCACTTCCCCTCGACGCGGCAAATCATGACCAAGACTTCGCATTCCCCCACGGCCGCATCCCTGCTTGCCTGGTACGACAGACACCACCGCGACCTGCCTTGGCGGGTCTCGCCATCCATGGCCGCGCGCGGGGTCAAGCCCGATCCCTATCGCATCTGGCTATCGGAAGTGATGCTGCAGCAGACGACGGTGCCGGCGGTCAAGGCCTATTTCGCAAAGTTCCTGGAGCGCTGGCCGACAGTCAGCGATCTCGCCGCTGCCGCGAATGACGACGTCATGGCCGCCTGGGCCGGGCTTGGCTATTACGCCCGCGCCCGCAATCTGAAGAAATGCGCCGAGGCAGTTGCGGCAGATCATTGCGGCCGCTTTCCGGATACCGAAGAGGGCCTGAAAGCGCTTCCGGGCATCGGCGACTATACATCCGCCGCCGTTGCTGCGATCGCCTTCAATCGTCAGGCGGCGGTGATGGACGGCAATGTGGAGCGCGTCATTTCACGCCTCTATGCGATTTCAACGCCCCTGCCCGGCGCCAAGCCGCTGATGAAGCAGAAAGTCGCCCTGCTGACGCCCACTGAGCGGCCGGGCGATTTCGCGCAGGCGATGATGGATCTCGGCGCGACGATTTGTACGCCCAGGCGTCCGGTCTGTTCGCTCTGTCCCTTCAACGGCGCCTGTCAGGCGCTGGCCGGGCACGATCCCGAGCATTTCCCGGTCAAGGTCGCCAAGAAGGAAAGGCCGGTGCGCCAGGGCGCGGCCTTCGTCGCCGTCAATGACAAGGGCGAAATCTTCCTGCGGCGCCGCGTCGCGAGCGGGCTGCTGGGTGGCATGACGGAAGTGCCGACGACCGGCTGGACGGCGCGGGTCGATGGCGAGACCGGCATCGAGGCAGCCCCCTTCCCGGCCGACTGGCAGCCGGCGGGCACGGTGACGCATGTCTTCACTCACTTCGAACTGAGGCTGTCGATCTGGCGCGCCAAGTCAGTCTCGGAGAAGAACAACCATGACGGATGGTGGGCGCCGGTTACAAATCTTGAAGAGCAGGCGCTGCCGACAGTCATGAAAAAAGCGATCGCTCAGGCTATTCCCAATGCGTTCGCAAAAATGCCTTTAGAGCAAGAATCAGGAATTCATTCATGACGACGGAAATACGGCACATCGTTTTCGATATCGGCAAGGTTCTTCTTCATTACGATCCGAGCATTCCTTACAGCCACGTCATTCCAGACGATGTCGAGCGCGAATGGTTCTTCGCCAACGTCTGCACCCATGAATGGAATCTGGAGCAGGATCGCGGCCGTACCTGGGAGGAAGCGGAAGCCTTGTTGATTGCCGAGCATCCGGAGCGGGCTGAACAGATCCGCGCATTCCGCAAGCACTGGAACGAGATGGTGCCGCATGCCTATGACGACAGCGTCGCCATCTTCGAGGGATTGATCGCTGAGGGACGTGACGTCACCATGCTGACCAACTTTGCCTCCGACACGTTTCGCGAGGCACAGGCGCGCTATCCTTTCCTCAGCAAGCCGCGCGGCGTCACCGTTTCCGGCGATATCGGGCTGATCAAGCCTGACGTCGCGATTTACGACACGCACGCCAAAAGCTTCGGTCTCGACCCAGCCACCACGATCTTCATCGACGATTCCTATCCGAACGTCGAAGGCGCGCGGGCTGCCGGCTGGCATGCAGTTCACTTCACCGGCGCCGAGAAGCTGCGCAGCGATCTCGCCGCCTATGGCATAAAGGTCTGAACCATGATTTTCGATCCCGCAGAACGTATCGACCTGTTCCACGATGCGATCAACCGTCTCGATTATGAGGCGATCGAGAACTTCTTTGCCGACGATGCCACCTATGTCTCCAACGGCGTCGGCAGCCTTGCCGGGCGCGCGGCGATCATGGAAGCCTTCCGTGGCTATTTCGACACCTATCCCGATCAGACGGCGTCCAACTCCCTGGTGGAGACGCTCACGCCGCTTTCCGGCCGTGCCATCTGGTCCGTGCGCGCCACCAACAGCAAGACGGGCCAGCCGCTGATCCGCGAGGGTGAGGAAACGATCACCTTCAACGAGGATGGCCGCGTCGTGCGCGTCGACGTCACGGACTATCAGGAATTCTGAGATCCAGAGCTGAAAACACTCAGGGCCTTACCGTACGCTATGTCCGGCAAGGCCCTAAGTGTTTCGCCTTCTTCCCTAACTGGAGGTACACGACGGAAGAAGACGGATATGCTTGCTAGAAATGACTGAGGCTCATTCCACCTTCGCAAGATCGCTGCGAATGATGGCTCTGAGTTCGTCGATCGGACGCAGGGAACGGCCATCGTCGACATGCCAGAACATCCATCCGTTGCATGCATCAAGGCCCTGGACTTTCGCGCCAAGGCGATGAATGGAGCCGGCCTCGCCGCCGGAAGCAACCGTGCCATCGGCGCGCACGATGGCGCTATAGCGGCGTCTCGCATCCGTCAGAACCTGGCCGGGCTTGATGAGGCCGCTCTCGATCAGCACGTTGAAAGCGACGCGCACCTCGGCCTTCTTGCCGGTCAGGACGGTCAGTTCCGCCTTGCCGAGCGGCTCGACGGCGGCGATGCGGGCGCTGGCCGCATCGATATAATCCTGCTCGCGCTCGATACCGACGAAGTGGCGGCCCAGGCGCTTGGCAACCGCGCCGGTCGTGCCCGATCCGAAGAAGGGATCGAGGATGATGTCGCCGGGCTTGGACGAGGCCATGATGACGCGGGCAAGCAGTGCTTCCGGCTTCTGCGTCGGATGCACTTTCTTGCCGTCGTCGCCCTTCAGCCGCTCATTGCCGCTGCAGATCGGGAAGAGCCAGTCGGAGCGCATCTGCACGTCGTCGTTGGCGGCCTTCATGGCATCGTAGTTAAAGGTATAGCCCTTGGCCTTGGCGTTCGGGCTCGCCCAGATCATCGTCTCGTGGGCGTTCTGGAAACGGCGGCCCTTGAAATTCGGCATCGGATTGGTCTTGCGCCAGACGATGTCGTTCAAGATCCAGAAGTTCAGATCCTGCATCGTCGCGCCGACGCGGAAGATGTTGTGATAGGAGCCGATGACCCAGATCGTGCCCGTCGGCTTCAGCACGCGGCGGCAGGCGAGCAGCCAGGCGCGGGTGAAGGCATCATAGGCTTCGAAGGAGGCGAACTGATCCCATTCGTCATCGACCGCGTCGACCAGCGACTGGTCCGGGCGATGCAGCGTGCCGCCAAGCTGGAGATTGTATGGCGGGTCGGCGAAGATGACGTCGACGGATTGATTGGGCAGTGCCTCAAGAGCGGCCACGCAATCGCCCTTGATGATCGTGTCGATCCAGGAACCCGGAACTGCTGAGGTCCTGAGGTCGGCAAGCGGGAAAACTGACGCCATTTGATACTCGCTGTTACACTTACTCGGTGCTCTTAACTGAGTGTTATGGTTACCTAACTTGGTTACCAAAGACTGAAGCGACAGCACATTTTCCAAATTCCCGAGGAAGCCCCCGGGAATTTATCGCTCGTTGAATGGCGCCATCACGCCGAATTGTCTTGGATGTCGTGGACTGCGTGACTGTCATCAGGCGCTTCGGCCCGCTCCGTCATCCCATAGTCGCGAAGCACCTGCGCAACACGCAGCCGATAATCGGCGAATACCGTCTTGCGGCCCGTTTTCTGGGCGGCGCGATGCGCCTCGCGGTTTCGCCACTCGCGAACGGCAGCTTCATCGCGCCAGAAGGAAAGCGACAGGATCTTGCCTGGCTGGCTGAGGCTCTCGAAGCGCTCGATGGAGACGAAACCGTCGATCGCTTCCAGTTCGGAGCGCAGCCTTGCAGCGATGTCGAGATAGTGCTGGCGTTCACCGGGATGGGGAATGACTTCGAAAATAACTGCGATCATGGCGACATCCTCTGAGCGTGCGGCAGGGATACATTTTTCAGGAAAATGCGATCTTCCTGCAAGATGAACCGCTCGCGGCGGGAAAAATCATGATTGGCCCTGGCCAGCGGATCGGCGGCGAGGCTCTTGCGATAGGCTTCGTAGGCAGTCAGGTTTTCGATATTGTAGATGCCGTAGGCCGTCGTCAGCGACCCCTCATGCGGGGCAAAATAGCCGATCAGATCGGCGCCGTTTCGCGGGATGATCTGACCCCAGGCCTTGCCATATTCGCCGAAGGCTTCCTGCTTGAACGGATCGATCTGATAGCGGATGAAACAGGTGATCATTGGCTTTCTCCTTTGCTGATGCGAAAGTTTTCGCACATTGCAGAACGGAGATGCTTCGGCTACGATCGAAGTATGAAGGAAGGTCCAGACATTGCACAGATCGGCTCGCTGATCGGCGATCCGGCACGAGCGAACATCTTGACGGCGTTGATGGGCGGCCGTGCACTGACAGCGACGGAACTGGCAGCAGCGGCCGGCGTGACGCTGCAGACCGCAAGCGCCCATCTTTCCAAGCTCGAAGCGGGTGGGTTGCTGGCGCAGCGCAAGCAGGGTCGCCATCGCTATTTCACGCTGGCAGACGATCGCGTCGGCAAGCTGCTTGAAGGCATCATGGGTTTTGCGGCAAGCCGCGGACATTTGCGCCATCGTCCCGGACCGAAGGAGCCGGCGCTTCGCAAGGCGCGCATTTGCTACGACCATCTTGCCGGCGATTACGGCGTGCGGATGCTCGACAGCCTGATAGAGGCCGGTTCGATCTCGGTGATGGGAGAAGGTTTGAGCCTGACGGCCGACGGCGAGACGCATTTGGGATCGATCGGCATCGATGTGTCCGGGCTGCGCTCCAGCCGGCGCCCGCTTTGTCGATCCTGCCTGGATTGGAGCGAAAGGCGAGCACATCTGGCCGGCAGCCTCGGCAAGGCGTTGCTTTCGAACTTCCTGGACAAGAGCTGGGCGCGCCGAACCGAAAACAGCCGCTCGATCCTGTTCACGCCCGAAGGCGAGCGCCGTTTTCTGGCGCTCTTTCCTATCGAGGCGCAAGATGGCGACCCGCAGCCGGAGCTGGATGACAAGCCTTAGGCCGCCTTGATAAGCACACCGCTGAAATTGCTGTCAGCAATACGGCTGCAGAGGTCGCCCCATTCGCAGCCGAGGCATGCATGACGGATTTCACCACTGGCGAAATTCCGGCGAAGCTTGGAAAGCAGCCTGGCATCCGGCGCCAACGTGGTTCCGGGGCCGATTTCCTCCCCAAGCAATGCCGCGATATCGGCAAGAGCAGCCGCATCCCGCTCGATGACGGAGGTCTTGTAGCAATGCGGCTCCTCTCCGCCCAGAAGCGGCGCGCAGATATCGTCCGGGCCGGAGACCAGTTTGATCTCCTCCCCTTCCGACAGCCGCTCGGCAATGCGGCGATAGTTGTCGGTGAAGGCTGAGGTATAGCCTTCACCGACGAACGTCAGCATGCAGAGCAGATGATGTGCGCGAAGCCTGACGGTCAATTCAGGCGCGCCTTGCCGCCATAAACCTGAACGGTCTTCAGCACGGCGGCTGCAAGCGCGGACTTCAGCACGGCACCGAGGATGAAGGGCGCAACGCCGAGGAGCCAGCCCTTTTCCGCGCCGATCAAAGCCGCAAGCCATGCACCGCCGATTGCAAGGCACAGGATGTTGGCCGAGAGATGAGCGATGAAGCTGCGTACGACACGATTGCCGCTCCAGCCGCGCTCGGCCAACCAGCCGACCAGAGCTGCAATGATTGGGAAAGACGCCAGATAACCGGCCGTCGGCCCCATGAAAGGCGCAATGCCGCCTGCCCCGCCGGCAAGCACCGGAAAGCCGATCGCGGCTTCGCCGAGCCATGCGAGAACGGTGACCGCGCCAAGACGCCAGCCATAGAGCGCGCCGATCATGGTGATCGCGAATGTCTGCATGGTGATCGGCACGGGCACCATCGGCACCGCGATTTGCGATGCCAGCGCCAAGATCAGCGTTCCCGCAAGAACGAACACAGCCTTGGTGACAAGCGAACGCTGCCCGAGACGGAGCGGATCGAAACCAACTTCATCGTGATGCTGCAACAGGGACATAGGCTCTCCTTTTAGAATTATAGATAATTTTTGAGTCTCATCTATTTTATGAGAGAGATCGTGAAATCAGGCAAGTAGCAAGCCCCCGAAATTCTGAGTAAGCTTGAGATCGCATTGAAAAATAATGACAATAAGATTCAAGAGTGGCGGCGCGCTGGAACTGGATGCTGACAGCGACACGGTGGCGTTAGAGCGAAGAGGGCCTCGCAGAACAACACCCTCAAAGTGTGCTCAACCATACATCTCAAAATTATCTATAATTTTTAGCCAACGATAGCGAAGGCTTCGCGCGTTGATCCCGAAGGCGTGCGCACAGGTGCGCGGCCGATCCATTGCACGTGCTTCTGCAGGATGGCGGCGGCCTCATCGGCTCGCCCCTGGCGCAATGCCGCCAGAATGGCGCGGTGATCGTGATCCGTGCGCTTTTCCCAGCCGGATTGCCACGCAGAGAAGAGAAAGCGGGCGCTGGCGGCATGCAGGTCATCGATGGCGGCCAGCAGGCGCGCCATGCCGCAGGGTGCGAGAATCAGGCGGTGGAAGCGGCGATTCGCCTCCTCCCAGGCATGGACGTCACCGGCGGCATCGCCGTCGCGCGTCGCCTGCTCGGCTTCGTCCAGAATGGCTGACGTCAGATGCGGCGCCGCGTGCTTCAGCGCAAGGCCCTCCAGCGCTGCCCGCATTTCCGCGACCTCGCGGACTTCCTTGAGATCGAAAGAGGCGACGCGAACGCCGCGGCGCGGCAGGTTGATCGCCAGCCCTTGAGCCTCCAGCCGCCGGAACGCCTCGCGCACGGGCACATGGCTGGTGCCGAATTCCTCAGCGATGTGATCCTGCCGCAAGTGCGCATCGGGCGCGATCTCGCCACGGATGATGCGGTCGGCAAGCACCCGGCTGATGCGGCTGGCAATGGTGTCGTCGCGCTCCTTGGCCATGGCCGATCCTTAAAGGCGGGCCTGCCTGATGTCGAGCGACAAGCGATGGCCATCGCCGCTTTTGCGCATTTCGACCCTTTCGTTCACTGCAGCGCAGCCATGCCCGCCAATTGGTTGAGCTTTGTCGACATATCGTGTAAAGCGCGACGGTCATTTTTCAGAGCATCTCCCGAAACACCGAAATTTCCTGGAGCGTGCCCAACCCAGCCACATCAAAGGCAGCAATTTTCATGAGCAATGGCTTCGACCTCATCATCTTCGACTGCGACGGCGTTCTGGTCGATTCGGAAATCATCGCGGCGCAGGTCGAATCGAAGCTGCTGACCGATGCGGGCTACCCGATCAGCACCGAGGAAATGGGCGAGCGCTTCGCCGGCATGACCTGGCGCAACATCCTGTTCGAAGTCGAGCGCGAGGCCAGCATCCCGCTCTCCGCTTCGCTGCTCGACAAGTCGGAAAAGATCCTTGATCTCGCGCTTGCCAATGAGGTTCAGCCTATATCTGGTGTTCCGCTGGCGCTATCGCGACTGCCGATGCCGCGCTGCATCTGCTCGAACTCCAGCTCCGCCCGCCTCGAGATGATGCTGACGAAGGTCGGCTACATCAAGCTGTTTGCACCGCATATCTATTCCGCCAAGGATCTCGGCGCTGACCGCGTGAAGCCGAAGCCGGACATTTTCCTGCATGGCGCGAAGCAGATGAATGTCAGCCCGGCCAACACGATCGTCGTTGAGGATTCGGTTCACGGCGTCCAGGCGGCGCGCGCCGCCGGCATGCGCGTCATCGGCTTTACCGGCGCGTCACACACCTACCCCTCCCATGCCGACCGGCTGACCGATGCCGGCGCCGAAACGGTCGTCAGCCGCATGGCCGACCTGCCTGGCGTCGTCATGGCACTCGCTGAATGGGATGGCGTGCTCTAAGGGCACGTCGCTAGGCGTCTTAACTCGTAACTGGAATATTGAAGCCTTGCGTTCCTCCGATGCAAGTCGGAACGCTGCGACCTTGGCCGCAGGTTTTGCTGGCGCCGAAACAGCGGGGAATGTGTCCGATAGTGGGTATATAGAGCGCGGCAACGGCTTGCTTCAAGACCCCGGTGCCCGGGTATAACGCTTCCGAAAAGCACACGGAGGAAGCAAATGCCCGCCAACGACGATGCCATTCCGCAACGATTCTATCACGGCACTCGGGCCAACCTGAAACCGGGAGACTTGATCGCAGTTGGCTACAAATCCAATTATGGCACGGGCAAACCGCTGTCCTGGGTCTATCTCACCGGCACGCTGGATGCTGCTATTTGGGGCGCCGAGCTCGCCGCGGGCGACGGTCGGGAGAGGATCTACATTGTGGAGCCGACCGGCTCGATCGTGAACGATCCCAACCTGACGGACAAGAAATTCCCCGGCAATCCGACGCAGTCCTATCGCTCGCGGGAGCCGTTGCGGGTGATAGGCGAGGTTACGGAGTGGCAAGGCCACTCTCCAGAACGATTGCAGGAAATGAAGGACAATGTTCAGCGCGCGAGGGCACAAGGCGCTCAAATTATCGACTGACGCAACCGCTCGGTTTGGTCGGGACAACGGCTAGGCAACGGGCGGAGCCGACATCGATTCCATCTGGCTTCCGCAAAAGAATGGCCCTGCCAAATAGCAGGACCATTCAACCTAATCAGTGTCAAATGCAGTTTGCGCACGCCATAATAATAGCGCCGCAGCACGGCCGACGTGCCTAGTGACGCTTCTTGCGCACCGGCTTTTCGCCCTTCGCAGGCTTCTGCGGGCCTTGATCGAAGCCGATCTGGACGATCGTAAAGCCGCCGGAGCCGCCGGCAACCTGGATGTCGTCATCGGTAAAGAGGAACTGCGCCGTGGTCTCGCCCGGCGGAATTTCAGCCGTGTACATGATGGTCTTGCTGTAGAGGGCGTTGTCGTTGTCCATGACGGCAACATGGATCGGCAGGGTCACTTTGCCGGAGCTGCCCATCGGGCCGGCAACCAGGCGCCCCTGTGCAACCACATGGATGCCGAGGCTGGTACCGTCGCTCGTGCATTGGCGGGTCGCCTGCGCCAGCGAAGCCTGATACATCAGCTGGCTGGCATCATCCTTGGCGCCCTTGGCGTAAGTGCGATAGACCGAGTCCTCGTCGCGGATGACAGCCTGTGGGCATTTGCCGGCGACATAGGTTTGAGCGCCGGTCGGCGCAGCAGTCGCGGCTCCGGCTTGCGGCGCCACCGTGATGTCAGCCCCTGGCTGCTTCTCACTGTTGCCACCAATACCGAGAGTGCTGCAGCCCGTCAGCAATGCCAGAAGCGAAGCGGAGAAAAGACGACGCGAAACCCTGCCAAACACTATAATTCCACCCTCTCCATATAATTCACATTATCGGCCTGAAGCCTGTCCGACGGGCCTTTTATGACACTTGGCGATGGTCTATACCAGCGGCGCAGCGAAAAATCGATTGGGTAGACACCGTTTTGGCTCACTTTTCGAGATCGACATATTGCCACAAACAGCCTCCGTCCGGCGCTGATCCCACGCGCCTTGCGCAAACGCGAAAACCACGCGGCTGATCCGACGCAAAAAGACAGGCCGCCGCCGCTTCGTTCCTCTACTCTCTCAACCGATCACTCAGGCAATTTTGCGACCAAAGGAATTCTATACCGTGGACTACATTTCAACGCGGGGAGAAGCCCCTGCCCTTGGCTTCTGTGATGCCCTCCTGGCTGGCCTTGCCCGTGACGGCGGGCTCTATGTTCCCCGTGAATGGCCTGTCCTGACGAAAAAGGAAATCCGCGCCTTCCGTGGCAAGAGTTATCAGGACGTCGCCTTCGCGGTCCTGTCGCCCTTTACCAATGGCGAGATCCCGGCCGACGTCTTCCGAGGCATGATCGACGACGCCTATGCCACGTTCAGGCATCCGGCGGTGGCCCCGCTCGTCCAGACCGGGCCGAACAGCTTCGTCATGGAGCTCTTCCACGGCACGACGCTCGCCTTCAAGGATGTCGCCATGCAGCTGCTGGCGCGGCTGATGGACTATGCGCTGGAAAAGCGCGGCCAGCGCGCAACCATCGTCGGCGCCACATCCGGCGATACCGGTGGCGCTGCCATCGACGCCTTTGCCGGTCGCGAGCGCACCGACATCTTCATTCTGTTCCCGCATGGCAAGGTCTCGCCGGTGCAGCAGCGGCAGATGACCACGTCGACGGCGGCGAACGTTCATGCCCTTGCACTCAAGGGCAATTTCGACGACTGCCAGAACCTCGTCAAAGCCATGTTCAACGACGCTTCGTTCCGCGACAAGGTCAAGCTTTCCGGCGTCAACTCGATCAACTGGGCGCGAATCATGGCGCAGGTGGTCTATTATTTCACCACTGCCGTTGCGCTCGGCGGTCCGGACCGGAAAATTTCCTTCACCGTACCGACGGGCAATTTCGGCGACATCTTCGCCGGCTACGCCGCCAAGCGGATGGGCCTGCCGATCGAGCGGCTGGTGATCGCCACCAATGAGAACGACATCCTCGCACGCATGCTGAAGACCGGCCGCTACGAGATGCGCTCCGTCAAGGCGACCAGCGCGCCGTCGATGGATATCCAGATCTCTTCCAATTTCGAACGGCTGCTGTTCGAGGCCAATGGCCGCGACGCTTCCAAGGTGCGCGCCGCCATGGAGAGCCTGAAGCAGTCGAACGGTTTTTCGATCAGCAAGGAGGCCTTGAAGTTCATCAAGAAGGACTTCCGTGCCGGCCGCGCCAGCGAGAAGCAGGTGGCCGAAACGATCCGCAAGACCCTTGCCGATACAGGCTATCTGCTCGATCCGCACACCGCGATCGGCGTCTTCGTCGCCGAAAAGAACGAGCGTACCACAAGCCCGATGGTGACGCTTGCCACCGCCCATCCGGCAAAATTCCCCGCCGCAGTAAAATCCGCATCCGGTATTGACCCGGCGCTTCCGACGTGGCTTGCTGGTCTGATGACCAGGGAGGAGCGTTTCGATATTCTCGATCCGGAACTTAAAGCCGTTGAAAGCTTTATCGGAAAACATACCCGGACCGGTGAATAACAGACGCGGAAAGACAGGCGATGACAGTGGAGTGCACCCGGCTAGCGTCCGGGCTGACAGTAGCGACCCAATCGATGCCACACCTCGAAAGCGTGGCGCTCGGCGTTTGGATCAAGTCGGGTTCGCGTAACGAGACCGAAGCGGAACACGGGATCGCGCATCTGCTCGAGCATATGGCGTTCAAGGGCACGGCACGGCGCACAGCTCGCGAGATCGCCGAGGAAATCGAGAATGTCGGCGGCGAAGTCAACGCCGCCACCTCGACCGAGACCACCTCTTATTACGCTCGCGTTTTGAAGGACCATGTGCCACTCGCCGTCGATATCCTTGCCGATATCCTGACCGAGTCCGCTTTCGACGAGGAAGAACTCGCCCGTGAAAAGCAGGTCATCCTGCAGGAAATCAATGCCGCGAACGACACGCCCGACGATGTTGTTTTCGACAAGTTTTCCGAGGTCGCCTACCGCGGCCAGACGCTCGGTCGTGCCATCCTCGGCACGCCGGAGACCGTCGTCTCTTTCTCGCCCGCGCAGATTCGCGGCTATCTTGATCGCAATTACACCACCGACCGCATGTTCGTGGTCGCCGCCGGTGCGGTTGACCACGAAAGCTTCGTGCGCCAGGTCGAGGAGCGCTTTTCCAGCCTGCCGACCAAACCCTCCACTTCGCCCATCATCGAGCCGGCTCGCTATATCGGCGGCAACGTCCGCGAAACGCGCGACCTGATGGACGCGCAGATCCTCCTCGGCTTCGAAGGCCGCGCCTATCACACCCGCGATTTCTATTGTTCGCAGATCCTCGCCAACATCCTCGGCGGCGGCATGTCCTCGCGCCTGTTCCAGGAAGTGCGCGAATTCCGCGGGCTCTGTTATTCGGTCTATGCCTTCCATTGGGGCTTCTCCGACACCGGCATATTCGGCATCCATGCCGCGACCGGCGGCGAGAACCTGCCGGAATTGCTGCCCGTCATCGTGAACGAACTGCACAAGTCGTCCCATGACATCCAGCAGCAGGAAATCGAGCGCGCCCGCGCCCAGATCCGCGCACAGCTCCTGATGGGTCAGGAAAGCCCGGCCGCCCGCGCAGGCCAGGTCGCCCGGCAGATGATGCTCTATGGCCGCCCCATCCCGAACCAGGAGATGCTGGAGCGCCTGGAAGGCATCACCATCGATCGCCTCACGGACCTTGCCGGCCGGCTGTTCTTCGATACAGTACCGACGCTTTCGGCGATCGGGCCGCTCGAACAGCTCGCACCGATGGAAGACATCGTCACGTCGCTGTCGTCGCCGGCGCCTGCTTCCAGAAGCGCAAGCGGCTAAGCGCACGCCGCGGGCCTATGGGTTCAATTCTCGGGGGAGTGCTTGGCGGCATGCAAAAATCTGTCTTTCGGTTTCTCTCACGTCATCCGGACGCGGTTGAACTCGAAAACGACACATATTTGCTGCGCCTGCCACGCCACTCCGACTTCAATCAATGGCATAAGCTTCGGGCTGAAAGCCGCCGCTTCCTAGAACCTTGGGAGCCGACCTGGCGGCATGACGAGTTGACTGAGGCTGCCTATAGGGCGCGCATCATCCGCGGCAAGCAGGAATATAGCTCCGGCCAGGCCATACCGCTGTTCATTTTCCTCAGGGAAAACAGAACGCTGGTTGGCGGCATCACGATCGGCTATATTCGCCGCGGTGCTGCACAGAGCTGCATGATCGGGTATTGGATGGGCGAGCGCTATTCCGGTCAGGGCCACATGTTCGCCGCACTTCAGTTGGTTATACCCTATATCTTTTCCGGACTTGAGTTGCACCGAATTGAAGCAGCCTGTATTCCGGATAACGAGCGTAGCATGCGGCTATTGCAAAAAGCCGGTTTCCAGCGGGAAGGTCATTTGCGCGGTTATCTTAAAATCAACGGTCAGTGGCGCGACCATGTGATGTTTTCAAGGTTGGCATCCGATACCAACCTGAACCGAAGCTCAGACCAGCGATGATCGCCGGATTGATGCAGACGTGGCCGATGGCCCGGCGGCTATGCGCTGTCATAGCAACGCTAGGGGCTGCCATGATGCTGATGATCGCCGGCATGGCGCACGCAGCCGAGCCCGTGAAGATCTCGCGCGACGATACCGCGCTCGACCTGACGGCGACGACGGAAATCTACACCAACCAGGGCGAGGCCTTTCAGGTTTCCACAGCGGCTGGCGCCGACGGTATCCGGCGCCGCATTGAGGTACGATCCTCCTCGCCGAACCACCAGGGCGATTGGGCCGTGTTCGCGCTCGCCAATGTTTCCGAAGAGCAGCTCGAGCGCGTCATCGTCGCTCCGCATTTCCGCCTGGTGAATTCGAAGGTCTTCTGGCCCGATCTCGGCTCGCAGCGCATCGTCGCGATCACGCCGAGCGAAGGCTTCGCGCTCGACCGTCAGCCGAGCGACGAGGCCGATGTCTTCCGCATCACGCTGAACCCCGGCGCCGTCGTCACCTTCGTTGCCGAGCTTTCGTCCCCGAACCTGCCGCAGCTCTATCTCTGGGAACCGAACGCCTACAAGGATACGGTCAACGCCTTCACGCTCTATCGCGGCATCGTGCTTGGCATTGCCGGCCTGCTGGCGGTGTTCCTCACCATTCTTTTCGTGGTGAAGGGCACCTCGATGCTGCCGGCCACGGCCGCACTCGCCTGGGCGGTGCTCGGCTACATCTGCGTGGACTTCGGCTTCCTCGGCAAGCTCATCAGCATAACATCAAGCGACCAGCGAATATGGCGCGCCTGTGCGGAGGTGGCGCTCGCGTCGAGTTTGGTGATCTTCCTCTTCACCTATCTCAATCTCAATCGCTGGCATGCGCATCTCGGCTATGTGACGCTTGCCTGGGTTCTCGGCCTTGCCCTGCTCTTCGGCGTCGCGATCTACGATCCGTCGATTGCAGCCGGCATCGCGCGTCTATCGCTGGCGCTGACGGCAACGGCCGGCCTGCTGCTCATCATCTATCTCGGCTTCAGCCGTTACGACCGCGCCATCCTGCTCGTCCCCGCCTGGGCACTCATCCTCGTCTGGCTGTTCGGGGCCTGGATGACGGTCACGGGCAAGCTCGACAACGACATCATTCAGCCGGCGCTCGGCGGTGGCCTCGTGCTCATCGTCCTGCTGATCGGCTTCACCGTCATGCAGCACGCCTTTGCCGGCGGCGCCTTCCAGCAGGGCCTGTTCTCGGATCTGGAGCGGCAATCCCTGGCGCTCACAGGTTCCGGCGACACCGTTTGGGATTGGGACGTGGCGCGCGACCGTGTCGTCACAACACCCGATATCTCCATGAAGCTCGGCCTTTCCCCCGGCAGCATGCACGGCGCGGCACGCAATTGGCTGCCGCGGCTGCACCCCGACGACCGGGATCGTTTCCGCGCGACGCTCGACGTGCTTCTGGAGCATCGCCGCGGCCGGCTGAACCACGAATTCCGCATTCGCGCGGAGGACGGACATTTCCACTGGCTGTCGATCCGCGCCCGGCCGGTGCTTGGCTCCAACGGCGAGATCATTCGCTGCGTCGGAACCATCGTCGATATCACGGAGCAGAAGAACTCGGTCGAACGGCTGCTGCACGACGCAGTCCATGACAATCTGACCGGATTGCCGAACCGCCAGGTCTTCCTCGATCGCCTTCAGGCCGTTCTGACGCTCGCATCGGAGGGCAACCAGCTCAGGCCGACCGTCATGGTCATCGACATCGATCGCTACAAACTCGTCAACGACACGCTCGGTTTTGCCGCTGGCGACAATATCCTGATCGCGTTGACCCGGCGCCTGCGCCGCCTGATGAAACCGCAGGATACGTTGGCGCGTCTTTCGGGCGACCAGTTCGGCCTCATCCTCGTTTCCGAGCGCGATCCCGCCAAGGTCGCGGATTTTGCCGATGCGATCAGCAAGGCGATCATGGTGCCGATCAATTTCGCCAACCGTGAGATCATCCTGACGGCCTCGGTCGGGCTGACGTCCTGGGTCGACCAGCAGGAAAATGCGGCGGGCATGCTGAGCGACGCGGAACTCGCGATGTATCGCGCCAAGCGCGCCGGCGGCAATCGCGTCGAACCCTTCCAGCCAGCGTTCCGCAGTTTCGGCACCGACCGGCTGCAGCTCGAAACGGATCTCCGCCGCGCCGTCGAGCGCAAGGAGCTCTCGCTCGTCTATCAGCCGATCGTGCGGCTCGAAGATGCCGAGGTCGCAGGCTTCGAGGCGCTGATGCGCTGGGAACATCCCAAGCGCGGCAATATTCCGCCAACGGAATTCATCCCCATTGCCGAGGCATCCGATATCATCGGCCCGCTCGGAATGTTCGCGCTGGAGCAGGCGACCAACGACCTGAAGGCGTGGCAGCGGCAAACCGGCGACCTGCCGCTGTTCGTCTCTATCAATCTTTCCAGCGTGCAGCTGCTGAACAACGAGCTTTACGACGATATCCGCGCCCTGCTCGCCAAGACCCATTGCGATCCGCACCGCATCAAGCTGGAGCTGACGGAATCGCAGGTGATGGAGAATCCGGAACAGGCGCGGCTGGTGCTCGACAAGCTGCGCGACGCCGGTATCGGACTGGCGCTCGACGATTTCGGCACCGGCTATTCATCGCTTGCCTATCTCACCCGCTTCCCCTTCGACACGATCAAGCTCGACAAGGCCATGGTCCGCGACGAGAGCGACAAGAAGGCCGTGCTGCTGCGCTCGGTCATCTCCATGGCGCGCGAACTCAACATGCGCGTCGTCGCCGAAGGTATCGAATCCGAGGAAGATGCACTGGAGCTTGCCAAGATCGGCTGCACCTACGGCCAGAGCTTCATCTTTGGGCCGCCGATGGGCTCTGATTCCGTGATCCGCCTCTTGAAGGAACGCTTTCCGCTGACGAAGCGCGCCTAGAGCATTTCCGCTTTTCTTCGAATCGCGAAAACGCTCTATCCTCTTGTTTCTTTACGCATTCCGGACGGAAAACCGCTGCGCACTTTTCCTGGAAATGCTCTAACAACAAGGTCCACCTCCTCCTTGAGGGGGGGGAGGTCGCGGCGGAACGCGCGGATGGGGGTGACCCCGCTCGGAAATCACCCCACCCCGGAGCGTTGCTTCGACCCTCCCCCTCAAGGGGAGGGTAATGATTACGGCCCGTCGATCAGTTCCCTGATGTAATCGAGCTTCGCAACGACGGGCGGCGAGAGGATAAAGGGATAGGCATCCGGCTGGCCCATGCTGCGCTGGATGGAATTGATCGCCACGCTCAGCGGTACCCAGGCATTGACGAGCTGTTCGGCGCTTTCAGCCTTGTAAGGATTGAAGTCCACTTCGGCAGCCATGTCGTGGTAGCTGTAGGGGTCGATCGCCAGGCCGAAGGAGCGCGCCGTTTCCAGTGTGTCGACGATATGCAGATAATGCGCGAAGCATTCGGCAAAATCTTCCCATGGATGCGAGCTGGCATAGGCGCTGATGAAGCTTTCCTGCCAGTTCGCAGGCGGACCGTTGTCATAGTGCGCCTGAAGTGCGGCGCCATAATCGGCGCGCTCGTCACCAAAGACGGCGCGAAAGGCATCGAACTGCCCACGGTCACGAACAAGTTTATCCCAGATGAAATGACCGGTCTCGTGGCGGAAGTGGCCGAGCAAGGTGCGATAAGGCTCGTTCATGGATATACGCGCCTGTTCGCGCGTCACGTCGTCGGCTTCGGCGGCTCGAATGGCGATCAGCCCCTCTTCGTGGCCGGTCACTGCCGGGACAACGGTGTCGCCCTGCACTCCGTCCTCGAGGAAATCGAACACCAGCCCGCCCTGAGGGTCCTCCGCCCGGTCGGGATGCGGCAGGTTCCAGCGCAGCAGGGAATAGAACAGGTGCCGCTGCGCCTGGCCGATGCGGCGCCAGCGATCTATGCCCTGCTCGGTATCGGTATTCGGCACCAGTCGGTTATGGCGGCAGGCAACGCAATAGGGTTGCGGATCGTCCGCATCGATGAGCCAGTTGCAGATATCGAGTTCGGCATTGGCGCAAAAGCGGACATGTCGCGTTGTCTCTGAAACCGGATGCCAGTTCGAACCTTCACCGACGTCAAGCGCATAAATTGCCAGACGATCGTGCAGGAAACCCAGCTGGTGGCCGCAGCGGACGCATTGCCTATTGTCGAAATGAACGGGTTGGCCGCAATGATCGCAGGTGAAAAGCCGCATGTTCCCTCGGAAGGCCGTGCTGTTCCATAGTAAAGAGCCTGCCACGTTTCCGTAACAGGCTCTTCCTCCCAATTCGCTGCTACCACGTCAATTCGGACGGAACAGCGACCCTAGATCGTTAAACACGAGCAGCCGGTCACATCCGGTCTACTGCGCCCTTGACCTTGTCCTTAGCCTTGCCAACGGCGGTCTGCACCTTGCCCTTGGCTTCCTGGGCAGCGCCCTTGGCGCGCATTTCCTTGTCGTTGGTCGCTTTGCCGGCCATCTGCTTGGCCTTGCCGGCGACTTCGTTCACCTTACCGGACATCTTGTCGGTCGTGCTGCTCATGTCTGGCGCCTCCTTGGCTAGCACGGCGGAATTGCCGTTGCTCTGTCAGGAAACGCCACGCGCGTTATTTCGTTCCAAAATAACGCGTATCGGCTTAGCTATGGCCTGCTTGCAGCGACAGCATCGCGGGATTGATACCCATGAGGGCAAGAGCGCGATCATACTTGTTGTCGAGGCTGCGATCGAAGATCAATTCTTCGCTGGCGGGGCAGTTCAGCCAACCATTGTTCCCGATCTCCGCTTCAAGTTGACCGGCGCCCCAGCCGGCATAGCCGAGCAGCATGGTCGCGCGCTTCGGACCACTGCCTTTGGAAATGGCGCGCACGATATCGAGCGTCGCCGTCAGGCTGATGTCATCGCTGACCGGAATGCTGCTGTCGCTGATGTAATCGTCGGAATGCAGGACGAAACCGCGACCGCTTTCGACGGGACCGCCGGTCTGGATGGGAAAATCGCGCGCCATCTGCGGCAGCACGATGGCATCGTCATCCTTGATCATATCGAGATGCAAAAGGACGTCGGTGAATGTCAGCTTCTGGCCCCGATTGATGACGAAGCCCATGGCACCGGCATCCGAATGGGCGCAGATATAAACCACCGTGCGATGGAAGTTCCGATCCTCCATGCCAGGCATGGCGATCAGGAACTGACCGTCGAGAAAACCTCTTTCGCGTCTATTCTTCAGCGTCGATAGGGACATCGTGCCTCCTGACCGCAGTTTGCAACTGCACCGCCTGATACCAAGATGGGGCAATGTCATAAATCAATCAACTGAAAATGATCGTTTCCTGCTCCGCTCGTGCTGGCTCCGGGCGATCCGATCCGCTAAATCCTTGTTTCATGATTGAAATAAGCACCATTGCCCGCCTGTCGGCACTCATCGCCACTCTCTTTTTCAGCGCCGCTACGGCCCATGCCGCAACGAGCGACTGGATAGACAATCAGGGCGGCAGAATGCGCCTGATCGCATTGGCGCCGGACGCGGAAGGGCATATCCGTGCCGCCCTGCAGATCGAACCGGAGCCGGGCTGGATTACCTATTGGCGGGAGCCGGGCCAAGGCGGAATTCCGCCGCAAATAACGCCAGCGCCCGGTAGCGGCGTAACGGTGAAAAACACCGGCTATCCGATACCGAAGCCGATCAGCGTCGGCCCCATCCGGGAAATCGGCTACGATGCGCCGGTCACATTGCCGCTCGATCTTCGCGTCACAGGCAAGGCGCCGGCAAAGCTTGAGCTGACGGCTTTCATCGGCCTCTGCAAGGATATCTGCATCCCGTTCCAGGCTGAATTTTCGCTACCGTTGCCGGCAAATGAACAGCCGACATCGCGTGAACTGGCCGTGCTCGATACGGCGAAGGCGCTGCTGCCCAAAGCCCCCTCCCCGGATTTCACCGTCCGGAGCCATAGGATCTCCGCCGACGCCAAGAGCCTTTCGCTGCAGTTGACCCTGCCGGAAGCGAGCGGAAAGGCGCCCGCAATCTACGTCACGGGGCCGTCGGGCTACGTGTTCTTTCAGCAAGCAAACGCGACGCGGGAGGGGACTGCCTTCTCGGCCGATATGGAGATCGGCACGCTGCCGAAGGATTATGATCCGAAGGGCAAGAACTGGGTCATTCTGGTCGTCGATGGCGATAGGGCGATGGAAACCACCCTTGCGCTCGAATAGGCCGGATCTATAGTTCCCTAAACCGTCATCATGCCATCGGTGGCCGTTCGAGCGCCCCGAAACAACGACCCAAGGAGAGAGCCATGACTATCGCCATCGGCGACACGCTGCCTGCCGCCACCTTCAAGGAAAAGACCGCCGACGGCCCGGTCGAGATCAGCACCGAGCAGCTGTTTGCCGGCAAGCGCGTCGTGCTCTTCGCCGTGCCCGGCGCGTTTACGCCCACTTGCTCGCTCAATCACCTGCCGGGCTTTCTCGAAAACCGCGACACCATTCTCGCCAAGGGCATCGATGACATCGCCGTCGTCGCGGTCAACGACTGGCACGTCATGGGCGCCTGGGCACAATCATCCGGCGGCATGGGCAAGATCCATTTCCTCGCCGACTGGGACGGCTCCTTCACCAAGGCGCTCGGCCTCGACGTCGACCTCTCCGCCGGCGGCCTCGGCATTCGCTCCAAGCGTTATTCCATGCTGGTGGAAGACGGCGTGGTGAAGACGCTGAACATCGAGGAAAGCCCCGGACAGGCGACGGTTTCGGGCGCTGCCGCGATGATCGAGCAGCTTTGATTTTCAGCAAAACATGGGAACCGGGCGCCTCGCGGCCGGCTCCCATGTCGCTTCGAAACGCGGGGTGTTGCCGGGTCTCTTTGTTCCCCCGTTCGCTACATGCTTGTCACCCGGATATAATAGCCGTCCGGATCGGTGATGCGAAAATCCCGCAGACCCCAAGGTTGCAAGACAAGCTCTGATACCGGGTGGCCATGCGCTTTGGTGCTTTGATAAAAGCTTTCTATATCTGGAATGCTCAATACGACTTCGAGGCCCAAGCCGAGCCGCTCGCCATTTCCGGCCCTAAGGGGATGATCCGGCTCTAGAGCATTCTGCGTATTTATGGAAATGGTCGCCTCGCCATTCATTAGCATCGTGTATTCTCTGCCCACCTCGCCAACGACCTGGAAATTCAGAACACGACGGTAGAACTCTATCGATCTTTGAAAATCGGTAACAAATAGCTCCAGCCGTAATCCCACAGCATCCTCCTTTTCCGGACCCTCTTACCAGACTATGTCGTCACGATTGTTGCGACAGGAAAGAGCCGGCGGTGTTAGCCTGTCAATATTCCGGTGAAGTCTACTGCGAATGGCAGCCAATCCACTCACCGTCTCTTTTTCGCCGTATTTCATCGGCTACAACGTGTAATGTTATTACATAATTGAAAGCCCCTCGCATGCCCTTCGATAACGATCCCTTCGCGTCCTCCCTCATGGGACGCTCGGCCCTGATGCGCCTTGCCTATGTGGCCGTCGGCATCGCGATACTCTGGGCGGCCATAGGCTGGGCGGTGGCTCTGGCATGAACGAGCTGATCCACCTCAAAAATCTCACTGTCACCTATGAGCGCCATCCGGCCGTGCATCATATCTCTGGCGCTTTTGCCGCCGGCAGCCTGACGGCAATCGCCGGGCCGAACGGGGCGGGAAAGTCGACCTTGCTCAAGGCGATCGTCGGCGAACTCAGGCCGGCGGGTGGGTCGATCGATCGCGGTGCGCTAACGCGCAACGATTTCGGCTATCTGCCGCAGGCGGCCGAGATTAACCGCCGCTTTCCGATTTCGGTTGCCGACACCGTCATGCTCGGCGCGTGGAAGAATGCCGGCGCCTTCGGCCAGTTCTCGCGAAAGGATGCCGACCGCGCGCGCGAGGCGCTCGATATTGTCGGGCTTTCGGGCTTCGAACGCCGCCATATCGGCGCGCTTTCGGCCGGGCAGTTCCAGCGCGTCCTCTTCGCGCGGCTGCTGCTGCAGGACGCCCGCGTCATCCTGCTGGACGAACCCTTTACCGCCATCGACCAGAGGACGACCGGCGACCTGCTGAACCTCGTGCTGCGCTGGAACAAGGAAGGACGCACCGTCATCGCCGTGCTGCATGATTTCGAGCAGGTGCGCGCCCATTTCCCGCAGACGCTGCTGATTGCCCGCGAACTGATCGGCTGGGGCAAGACACAGGATGTCATGAGCCCGGCAAACCTCATCAAGGCGCGCGCCATGGCCGAGCGCTGGGATGACGAGGCCGAGGATTGCCTGCCCGAAGATGAAGAACCCGCCCCCCGCTCCCTCACGAAGCGGGAGCCGGCCGAATGACCGCCTATGATATCTTCCTGGCGCCCTTTGCGGACTATGGCTTCATGCGGCGCGCGCTCATCGCCTGCGTCTGCCTCGGCCTCGGTTCCGGGCTGATCGGCGTCTTCCTGATGCTCAGGCGCATGAGCCTGATGGGCGACGCCATGAGCCACGCCGTCCTGCCGGGGGCTGCCATCGGCTATCTCATTGCCGGCTCGCTGTCGCTGACCGCCATGGGGCTTGGCGGGCTCGTCGCCGGCCTTTCGGTGGCGCTGCTCTCCGGCCTTGTCAGCCGCGTGACGGTGTTGCAGGAGGATGCGAGCTTTGCGAGCTTCTATCTGACCTCGCTGGCGCTCGGCGTGCTCATCGTGTCGCTGCGCGGCTCCAATATCGATCTGCTGCATGTGCTCTTCGGCACCATCCTCGCGATCGATGCGCCTGCGCTTTACCAGATTGGCGCAATCACGACAGTAACGCTGCTGGCGCTTGCCGTCATCTACCGGCCGCTGGTCATGGAGTGCTTCGATCCCGGCTTCCTGCGCGCCGTCGGTGGGCGCGGGCCCGTCTACCACTTCCTGTTCCTGCTGCTGGTCGTGCTCAATCTCGTCGCGAGCTTCCAGGCGCTCGGAACGCTGATGGCCGTCGGCCTGATGATGCTGCCGGCGGCGATCGCGCAGCTCTGGTCGCGCAGCCTGCCCGCGATGATGGCGACCGCTACGGCGACGGCGATTGCTTCGGGCTATATCGGCCTCATCGCCTCCTACCACCTCGAATTCGCCTCGGGCCCGACCATCATCATCACCGCGAGCCTGATCTACGGCTTCTCCATCCTCTTCGCACCCTCGGGCGTTGCCCGGCGGTTCTTCCCCCGTCCCCATCTCCGGGGCTAATTCGAACAAGGAGACTCGCATGAACAAACAGAGACTGCTTCTCTCAGCCGCTGCGGCAGCCTTCGTCGCCTTCGGCGTCGCCGGCCCGGCTTCCGCCGAGACGCTTGATGTCGTCGCTTCCTTCACCGTGCTTGCCGATGTCGTCAAGCAGGTCGGCGGCGACCATGTGAAGGTATCGAGCCTCGTCGGCCCGAACGGCGACCCCCATGAATTCGAACCGTCGCCGGCCGACGCCAAGAAGCTCAACGCCGCGAAGGTCGTCTTCGTCAGCGGCGAAGGCCTGGAAGGCTGGATGGACCGCCTGATCACCGCATCCGGCTACAAGGGCACGCCCGTCGTCGCCTCGGATGGCATCAACACACGCACCATGGTCGACGACGGCAAGACAGTCACCGACCCGCATGTGTGGAACAGCCCGGTCAATGTGAAGGTCTGGGTCGGCAATATCGAAAAGGCGCTGTCCGCGGCCGATCCCGCCGACGCCGCCGACTTCAAGGCCAATGCCGAACGCTATACCAAGGTGCTGACCGAGCTCGACGCCTATGCCCACAGCAAGTTCGACAAGATCGCCGACGACCGCCGCAAGGTGCTGACCAGCCACGACGCCTTCGGCTATTTCGGCCGCGAATACAAAGTGAGCTTCCTCGCCCCGCTCGGCTTTTCGACGGAGACGGAAGCCTCGGCCGCCGACGTTGCCAAGCTGATCGAGCAGATCAAGACCGAGCATGTGAAGACCTATTTCTTCGAAAACTCGAACGATCCGCGCCTCGTCAAGCAGGTCGCCAAGGCTACGAGCGCGGAGCCGGGCGGCGAGCTTTATGTCGAGGCCCTCTCCAAGGCCAACGGACCGGCTTCGACTTACGAAAAGATGTTCCGTTATAACGTTGATCAGCTGGCCGCCGCGATGGCGAAGTCGAGCTGAGCCGTCAACCAGACAGGCATCAGGCAATCCGGGTCGCAGGTATGTTTCGCCTGCGGCCCTTTTCTATTCAGAGATTGAAGTCGAAGACCATAAGCCCGGCGAGACCGCCATCCGTGGACGAAACGATGCGCTCGCCGACGGCGACGTGATCGGGATGCACCAGATAGGCATCGCGCGCTTCGGCGCTCTCGAAGGTGACGACAAAGCCATCCGCAAAACCGCCATGCAGACCCTCGGGCGAGACATTCGGCCCGTATTTCACATCGACAACGCCGGGAACGACCTGCTGCAAGGCAACCACGGATTCGAAGAGGGATTTCTTCTCATCCTGTGTCATGGCGGATTTGAGCCGGAGAAAAACGCAATGCAGGATCATAAGTCAGCCTCCCTGGGTGTCGGGGGCAGCATAGAGGGAAAGGGGGATGGGGCAAGGTGGGGGTGGTGATGTTCACATCTCTGCAACACCCGCCGCAATGGCTGCGTTTGACCCTTTGCAGACGTCCGCTTCAATGTCGCGAATGACAAAGCTGAGCGGGAAGCGGCTATTGGCTGCATGTTTGATAGCGCTGGTACGCTGAGCTGAAAGCCTCAAAGTCGACTACCTATCGAAAGCGGGAACTCTTTAGGTCTCGAAAAAGCAGTTGCAACTTCCGCGACGGTCTGCACTCTTGAATGTTGATCACCACGAAAGATTCTCGATGACCAAAAAAAAGCGTTCCCGATCTTCTTCTCGTTTTCGAGTACTGAGATAGACTTTGCCGAAAAGGTCTGGAAGCAGTTCCCTGACGACTGGATTTATCTCTACTCCAAAACGGGAGAGGAATCCGCACATATGTGGGATGAGATTTCGCAGCTTGAGCTTCCGCGAGCGAAAATCATCGTAATCTTTTGGTCACGAAAATACCTCGAGGCGGCGGGGTGCATTCGGGAGATAAAGCAGGCTGCGGGTTTATTGGATAGTGGACGGCTGCGTCCACTGGTCTTGCGGCTCGATGACTGCCCCCTTAGTTGGACAGATGACTTTCCCGAAAGCACGAAAGAGGTGTTCGCCTCGCTGAGAAGCGCGTTAGACTTCCGGACCTCGCAAGAAAACGTATCCATTGACCATGCGATTGAACTCGTCTCGCGGGTTTCCGAGCCTCTCCTTGTCCCTAACCATCCTCGCCTGCCGCGACCCGAATTGCTTCAGTCTATGCGGGCGTCACTGCAATTGCCGAATGATCGTTTTAAATTCTTTCCAGCGGCTTGGGTGTCTGGCTTCAATGGAATAGGCCGCGAAACAATCGTTCGTGAATACAATCGCGACTTTGTTCCCAACGGTCGTGGGGTCACCATTGAAGTAAATGAGGCGACCCTTCCCAGGCAGCTCCTCCTTCGAATTGAAAGCGAAGCGCTTGGCGCGAGACAACGGCGACTTGAAGAGCTTCAAGGTTCGACATTCACGAGCGAGATAAACGAAGTTGCGGCGGCGATCGAGCAAGTCATTGAGGCGGGGAATTATCTGATACTGCGACATGGACGCATCGTCGAAGAAAGGATCGAACTGCCGGAATGGCTCGACGATGTGGTCAATGCGCTTGAGCCAGCAACCCGAGGCAAGCTCTTTATTATCTCGCAAGTGCCGCTTCCAGTCGAACGGCGGGTCCGCTGTCGCGGGCGGATCGAAACCAAACGAGTCCCTACAATCGATGAACACGTACTAAGAGATTATTGCTATCAACTCGTGGGCCACTTTGACCCCCACACCGAGCGGTGGACAGATGACTTAGTCGATCAGATAGTCTCTGCGGCTTGTGGGAACGTCGGCTTCTTGGTCTCGCTGGTTCGAGCGGCTTCGAATATCGACGATCTTGATCAGCTTGATGCTCTGATCGCCGCCGAGGGCTCTCCGATGGTCGAGCAGATGACTGTATATACACGCTGGGCCTTCGCTCAGCTTGCTGAGTTTCCGGACGAACAGAGAACGCTGATCTTCCTTAATGACGTCTCGCCCTGTGACGTCGCAGACCTAGAACGCGTCGTAAAGCCTAGTAGGCCAATACTCAGAGTTCTGGGAAAGCTACTCGAATATGGTCTTATTGAAAGGGAGGCGGACAGTCTCTATCGCCTCAATCCGCTGCTTGCAAACCGGCTGAACCGCAGTTTGATTCAGCCGGAATTGGTTGATTGGTTCTGGCAGGCTGCGAGAGAATTCGTTTCAAATCCCCCCGAGTTCGAGACCCAGGACCACGAGTTTACCCGGATAGAAAGCCGTATCCAGGCGGCCCTTATTTCAGGCGAGGGTCAACTCCCCGACAGCATCGCACGATTTGTCTCGGCGGCACATTGGTTGCAGGCAGGTGTACGGCTCTATCATGCGAACCGTCGCGATGCCGCCTATCGACTTTTGAAGAAAGCGTTCGAGCATCGAACAGAATTTTCCCAAACCACGCGCGTCGAGATCATCCGCTATTATTGTTTGAGTGCCACGCGACTAAGAAAGTTCAGCGTGTCGGAAAAATGCATTCAGTTGCTGGGCAATGATCACCGTACAAAGTCTATTGCGGCGTTTCTTCGTGGCAATGTCTATGAGTTCAAAGGTGAATTCTTCGATGCAATTAAATGCTATGAAACTGCGCTGAATCTCAATCAAGGTAAGGACTCACGCCTCGAACACACCTACCGTCCGCTGATCTCCTGCATCCTGCGAACTCCTTTTCCAGATTTCGCTAAAGCACAGCGCTACTCACTGGCTTATGTAGAACTACGTCGCACGATCTTCAGCCTGATGTGTCTCGCCCGGGTATACTTGCACTGGAAATATCGCGGTTCGGAGACCCTGCGAGATAAGCCAAAGAACATCGACAAACTCTACCGCGATGCCCTTGAAGACTTAGCCAAAAACCCCGGTGTCAATAGCGCACATTTCGAAGTTCGTTCGGAAGAGGCAGAATTCGAAGGGGATTATGCTGGGGCAATCGAATACATGGATCAAGCCCTGGACGCCGACCCGCGACCGCTTCTCCGAATCGAAAGATGGCGACTGATAGCAATACATGGTGGTCAAAGGGCTGCTGAACGGACCCTTAGCGAAATGGACCAGACCAAGTCCGACCCGGAGTTTGTCACCAACTGGGGGGTCTATGTCCCCATGTTGTCTGAAACCTATGCACGTGCACTCAAAGCTGCCAGTAAGCCCATGGGACTGCTCAACCAGTTTGCCGTTAGTATGACGGACGCCGAAATCGCACGAATCATTGGAAAGGTCAGTTCTGGACGAAATTGAAAACTCCGTTTTGCTTTTCGCCCCCCAGGTAGCGCAACAGTGAATCTACGTTGTGACATTTGGACGCCCCGCGAAGGCTGACATAAAACCGAATGTCAAAGAAGCCCAGAAATCCACAATTGGCGCGAAGCCGTTACCAAGTACGAACCCATCGGCGTTCGCACCTCAAAATGCGCCGTCGCTCGTCCCAATCGCGCCCAAAAACACCCAACCCTCTACCTCCTCTTAAACGGCTCCATCCCCTTGCGCGCCAGCTCATCCGCCCGCTCATTCTCCGGATGGCCGGCATGGCCCTTCACCCAGTGCAGCGTCACCTTGTGCCTGTTATAGGCCTCGTCCAGCGCCTGCCAGAGCTCGGCATTCTTCACCGGCTTCTTGTCAGCGGTCTTCCAGCCGTTCTTCTTCCAGCCGAAGATCCATTTGGTGATGCCGTCCTTGACGTAGACGCTGTCGGTGTAGAGGTCGACCTCGCAAGGGCTCTTCAGGGCTGACAGCGCCGAGATCGCCGCCAGCAGCTCCATGCGGTTGTTGGTGGTGTCAGCCTCGCCGCCGGAGAGTTCCTTTTCCACCTCGCCATAGCGAAGCACCGCGCCCCAGCCGCCGGGGCCGGGATTGCCGGAGCAGGCGCCGTCGGTAAAGATATCGACGTGCTTCATGCCTTCAGCCCGTATTCGGCAGCAGAGGCGATCTGGCGGTGGAAGCGCAGCTTGCGCAGATATTCGATCGGGTCCTTCTTGGTGACCATCGCGCCGGCCGGCGTCGTCAGCCAGTCATAGAGACGCGTCAGGAAGAATCGCAGCGCCGAGCCGCGCGCAAGTGTCGGCAAGGCGGCGATTTCGGCCGGGCTCAGCGGCCGCACGCTTTGATAGCCCTCGAGCAACGCCATGCCCTTGGTGATGTTGTAGGCGTGATCCTTCTCGAAGCACCAGGCGTTGAGGCAGATCGAAACGTCGTAGGCGAGCTGATCGTTGCAGGCGAAATAGAAATCGATCAGCCCGGAGAGCGTGTCGCCTAAGAAGAAGACATTGTCCGGGAAAAGATCGGCATGGATGACGCCCTCGGGCAGATCCTTCGGCCAGTGCCGCCCAAGAAAATCGAGTTCGCCGCGGATCTCGTCCTGCAGGCCGGGTTCGACCTCGTCGGCGCGCGCCTCGGACTTTTCCCAAAGCCCCTGCCAGCCCTCGAGCGACAGCGCATTCGGGCGGCGAATGTCGAAGCCCTCGCCGGCAACGTGCATGGCGGCCAGAGCCTTGCCGACCTCCCGGCAATGATTGGCATCGGGCTTGCGCAACCACATCCCCTCAAGGAAGGAGATGAGTGCAGCAGGACGGCCGGAGAGATGGCCGAGCAGCTCGCCATCCTTACGCGGCAGCGGCAAGGGGCAGGACAGACCGCGGCTTGCCAGGTGCTGCATCAGGCCCAGGAAAAACGGCAGGTCGCCCTTGTCGACGCGCTTTTCGTAAAGCGTCAGGATCAGCGGATCGCGGCTCGTGTGTAAGAGGAAGTTGGAATTCTCGACGCCCTCGGCAATGCCCTTGTAGGAGAGCAACTCGCCGACATCATATTCAGTCAGGAACCACTTCAAATCGTCTTCGGTAATATCGGTATAAACAGCCACGAATTATTCCCTTGATACACGCCGACCACCGCAACCACCCGCTCTCGTGGTTCGAGACGGCCCCACTTCGACAAGCTCAGCAGGGCCTCCTCACCATGAGGGCTGATCTTTGGGCGCCTGGCGTCGAAACTCTCGTCCACCTCATCCAGAGGTGCTTTGCCGATGCAGCGTCAGCGCAAGCGGCAAGGCCTCGAAGGACGGGGTGGCCCTCTCATTCTCCGTTGACGAAAGCCATATCCGCCGTCGTCAGCTCTATACTGCGAAGCTCGCGATTGACGAGGAAATTCTCGGTTTCCTTCACAGTTTCAGCGAGTTCCACCACAGCATTATAACGGGCGCGGAAGGCTTCGATGATCTCGTTGACGATGACTTCTGGCGCAGATGCACCAGCCGAGAGGCCAACCGTCCTGATATCGCCGATGTTGTCCCAATCGATCTCGGAAGCGCGCTGGACGAGGACGGATTGTTTCGCCCCTGCCCGCAGCGCCACTTCGACGAGGCGCTTGGAATTGGAAGAGTTCGGCGCACCGACGACGAGGAAGAGATCGCAGCCTGGCGCTGCCTCCTTCACCACTTCCTGGCGGTTCGTGGTGGCGTAGCAGATGGAGTCTGCGGCCGGTGCCGTGAGATTGGGGAAGCGTTCCTGCAGCCGCGCAATGACGCCGGCGGTATCGTCGACTGAAAGTGTCGTCTGCGTGACGAAACCGAGATTGTCGGGATCGACGGGCTGATAGACGTCGGCATCTTCCACCGTCTCGATCAGCGATACGGTGCCCTCGGGCAGCTGGCCCATGGTGCCGATCACTTCCGGGTGCCCGGCATGGCCGATGAGGACGACGTGGCGGCCAAGGCGATTGTGGCGCATGGCCTGCTTGTGGACCTTGGAGACCAGCGGACAGGTGGCATCGAGATAGAAGAGATTGCGCTGGTCGGCATCGGCCGGCACGGATTTCGGCACGCCATGTGCTGAAAAGACCACGGGCTGGGCGCGATGTTCGGCCGGGATCTCGTCCAGCTCCTCGACGAAGATGGCGCCCTTGGCTTCGAGCCCTTCGACGACGTAGCGATTGTGGACGATCTCGTGGCGGACATAAACAGGCGCGCCATAGGCCTTCAGCGCCAGAACGACGATCTGGATGGCGCGATCGACGCCGGCACAAAAGCCGCGCGGCCCGCAAAGCCGGATGGTCAGGTCAGGTTTGGAAACGGCTATATTCATGTCTCTTCCGAAATCCGCAGCAGTGGCTCAGCCATAGATAGGAGCGCCCTGCCGCCTGCTCTAGCGGAATATTCCATCGAAATGAAGCTATTCTATTGCATGCCTCTATTGTGAGGGCGCGTCCGGATGATGCTTGCGCCACCAGGAAATCGCAACGATCGCAACCAGCGCCACCGCCAGGCCATACCAGGTCACGGCATATTGGAGATGATTGTTCGGCAGATCGATGATGGTGACGCCGCCGATCGGCAGACCTTGCGGATTGGGCGTCTTGTCGGCGTCGATGAAGAAGGGCAGCACCTTGTCCTTCGGCAATCCGACGCTCTCCACCATGACATCCAGATCCTTCCAGAAGAAGATGTTCTTGCCGAGATCATTGTCCGGCATGCCATCTGGCCGGTCGGTGAGTTTGGCGCGCGCGAGGCCGGTGACGGTCTGTTCGCCGGCCAGTTCACCCGGCTTGCGCTTTTCGGATTCCTTGGCCTCGGTGGGCACGAAGCCCCTGTTGACGAAGAGGTAGCGGCCATCGTCGAGCTGCAGCGGCGTATAGACATGAAAGCCGGGATCGCCGTCATAGGTGGCAAGGAAATGCCGCTCCTTGTCATTCAGATAATGGCCGGTGGCCGTCACGACGCGATATTCGATGTCGCCGCCCGACGCCGCCATCGCTTCGATTGCCGACAAGGGGACGGCGGGCGCATCCTTGCGCGCCGCGATATCGGCCAGCAGGCCTTCCTTCCACTGCAGCCGCTCGACCTGCCATGTGCCGAGCCCGATCAGGATAGCGAATGCCACAAACAGGAGCAGCGCCTTGCCGATCTGCCAGAATGGATTGGCGCGACGGACCGATACGCTCGTTTCAGTCACGATGGACGCGTCCTTCGCTGGCATTGTTGCGATATTGCAGGGCGATCAGGATGCCCTTGCACCAGCGCAGCGACAAAAGCGACAGAATAATCGTCAGCGGCGCGAACAGCACGATATAGACCCAGACCGGCGGCGCGTAATTGATCTGCATCCACAGGACCAGGCCGATGACGATGAAGCCGACGATCAGGATGACGAAGACGGCCGGACCATCGCCCGCGTCGGCGAAGGCATAATCGAGATTGCAGGCGGTGCAGCGCGGCTTTATCGACAATAATCCATCGAAGAGCTTGCCCTGGCCGCAGCGCGGGCAACATCCCCTAATGCCGACCTTGAACGGATCGACGGGCGCAAAGAGGGCGCTGTCACTATGGGATGCCTCGTCTGGCGTCTTGTCTTGCTCTGAGCTCAAAGTTCTGTCTCGATCGGCCTGCCATTACGGGCGAACATATCGACCTCGCCCCGCCACCATCAGTAACCGCGATGCGCGCATCCGTCCAATCGAAAAGCTCGGATGCCCTCCTCATCGGCCTGGAAAGCATGCAGAAAGGACTTGAATCGTGGCATTCAGCAAAGGCACATCGCCCGGCCAGATCGTCATTCTCAACGGTGCGCCGCGATCCGGAAAAAGCAGCATCGTCGAGGTCATACAGGCTGAATTCGAGGGCGTGTGGGTCAATCTCGGGGTCGACGCCTATGTGCGACAGATCACGCCTGCGCGCTATCGCCCGGGTATCGGCTTGCGCCCCGGCGGCGAGCGGCCTGACCTCGAGCCGCTGGTTCCGCGCTTTTATGCCGCACTCTATGCCTCGATCGCCGCGCATAGCCGAATGGGGCTGAATGTGGTCGCCGAATTCGGACATCACGACAGTCATTCGCAGCCACTCAGCATCCTTGGCGACTGTGCCCGGCTGTTGGCGGGACTGCCCGCGTTGTTCGTCGGCGTGCGCTGTCCGCTTGATGTCATCATGCAACGGCGTCTGGCGGAAGGGCCGGAAAGGCAAGGCGGCTATGTTGCGGTTGAAGCCGGCATGCCAATCCCTGCGCCGATTATCGCCTGGCAGGAGCATGTCCATCGGCCCGGGATCTATGATCTGGAGGTCGATACGTCGGTCAGCAGTCCTGAAGGCTGCGCCGAGGAAATCCGGCTGTTGCTTGCTAGGGGCCTTCTCCATCCGACTGCGTTCGAGAGGATCGCCTCAAGCGATTGAACGCACAAAAGCAAAAGGCGGGCGCAAGGCGCCCGCCTTTTCCTATCGAAAGATCGATGCCGATCAGCCGGCCGCGAGCGGCGCGCCCCAGCTGCCCCAGATGTAGATGCAGAAGAACAGGAACAGCCAGACGACGTCGACGAAGTGCCAGTACCAGGCGGCCGCCTCGAAGCCGAAATGCTGTTTCGGCGTGAAATCGCCCCGGATGGCACGGATCAGGCAGACCAGCAGGAAGATCGTCCCGACCAGAACGTGGAAACCATGGAAGCCGGTCGCCATGAAGAAGGTCGCGCCATAGATCGAGTTTCTGAACTCGAACGGCGCATGCGCGTATTCATAGGCCTGCACGCAGGAGAACAAGGCGCCGAGCAGGACGGTCAGCGTCAAGCCCTGGATCAGCCCCTTGCGGTCACCATGCAGCAGCGCGTGGTGCGCCCACGTAACCGTGGTGCCGGACAAGAGCAGGATGATGGTGTTGTAGATCGGCAGGTGCCAGGGATCGAGGACTTCCAGGCCCTTCGGCGGGAACTGGCCGCCGAGGAAGGCCGTGCGCGATGCCTGGATCGCCTCGTTCGGGAACAGGCTGACATCGAAATAGGCCCAGAACCAGGCGACGAAGAACATCACCTCGGAGGCGATGAACATGATCATCCCGTAGCGCAGATGCAGCGACACGACGCGGGTATGCGCGCCCTCATGCGCTTCCTTGATCGTGTCCGACCACCAGCCGTACATCACGTAGAGGACTACGGCGAGGCCAATGAAGAACAGCCAGGGATGTGCCCAATTGAACCCGAACAGGTGCAGCGTGCCACCGTTGAGGTAACGCATGAAACCAACGCCACCGAAGGTCATCACAAAAGCCCCGATGGCCGCGACGATCGGCCATGGGCTCGGATCGATAATATGATAGTCGTGTTTTCTCTGATGCGCTTCGGCCATATCAGCAATCCCCGAATAACTTTTTCCCATATTGCTTCCGGTCAAACCGAAAAGCACTCTCCATCAAAGCTTCTTTTCCGCCGCTTGCACGGCGCCCTCATTCGATGCCACGGGCTTTGCGCCGTCCCGTGGGTAGTAGGTGTAGGACAGTGTCAGCGCGCTGATCGACTTGGTTTCCACTGCCTTGGCGATCTCAGGATCGACGTAGAAAACCACCGGCATCTCGCGTTTTTCCCCTGGCGCAAGATCTGTTTCGTTGAAGCAGAAGCACTGGACCTTGTTGAAATAGACGCCGGCTTCGAGCGGCGTGACGTTAAAGATCGCCTGACCGCGCTCCATCTTGTCGGACTTGTTCTCGATCAGGAACTTAACTTCGATCGTCTCGCCGATCCTCGGGTTCACCGATTTCTGTATCGGCTTGAAATCCCAGGGCAGACCGGGGGCGACGTTGGCGTCGAAGGAAACCTGGATCTGCTTGTCGAGAATGACGTTCGACACCTGCTCGGTGCGCTGCGTCGTGCCGTTGTAGCCCGTAACCTGGCAAAACATGCGATAGAGCGGCACTGCGGCGGCGCACATGGCGCTCATGCCGACGACGAAGCTCAGGCACATGGCAACGACCAGGCCGTTGTTACGGCCACCCGTTCCCGCGCTTTTCTTTGCCTCCCCCATCACGCCTCCTCAAACGTGTCCGGAGCCGACCTTGATGATAGTGATCGCATAAAACAGGACCACCAGGCCGGCCAACACCAGTCCGAGCGCGATATTGCGCCCTCGCCGCGATTTCTTCTGCGCTTCCGTCAATTTGACAAGCTCGATCATAGCCAGCCTCCAACACCACCCGACATCAGCACGGCGATGAGCCTGTCGATGAGCAGCGCGGAGAAGATCGCAAAAAGATAGAAGATGGAATAGGCGAAGAGCTTCTTTGCCGGCACCATCTTTTCGTCGCCATCGGCCATCCGCCAGACGGCGATGGAACAGTGTACGAAGATGACACCCAGCGCTGTGGCGGCGACACCATAACCCAGGCTGGCGAAGCCCATGAAGGCAGGCACCACGCCGACGATCGCGGTCAGCACGGCATAAATAACAATCTGGTTCTTCGTCGTCGGGATGCCCGCGACATTCGGCAGCATCGGCACACCGACGGCTTCGTAGTCGCGCATCTTGAAGAGCGCCAGCGCCCAGAAATGCGCCGGCGTCCAGAGGAAGATGATGAGGAAGAGCACGATGCTCTCGATTGGCACGCTGCCCGTGACGCAAGCCCAGCCGATAACGGGCGGAAAGGCGCCGGCAGCACCGCCGATGACGATGTTCTGCGGCGTCGAGCGCTTCAGCCACATCGTATAGACGACGGCATAGAAGAAGATCGTGAAGGCGAGAATGCCGGCGGAAAGCCAGTTGACGGCAAGGCCGAGGATTACCACCGAGAAGCCCGACAGCACCAGGCCGAAAGCCAGCGCCTCCGACGGGTTGATGCGGCCCGACGGTATCGGACGGCGCGCCGTGCGGCTCATGACAGCATCGATGTCGGCGTCATACCACATGTTCAGGGCACCGGATGCGCCGGCACCCACCGCTATGCAGAGAATGGCGATGAACCCAAGGACCGGGTTGATATGGCCAGGCGCCAGCACCAGGCCGGTGAAGGCGGTGAACACGACCAGTGACATCACGCGCGGCTTCAGAAGCTCGAAATAATCGCGCGCACTCGCTTCCGACAGGCCGGCTTCGCCTTGCTTTACGAGCGCTTCGTGATTGTCGATGACCGTCATTCTTTCTTCCAATTATCAGTTGGGCCGGACGCCGCTTAGCACGGCGTCCGGAAACAGGCTACTTGATGCGCGGCAGCTCTTCCCACTGGTGGTGCGGCGGCGGCGACGAAAGCTGCCACTCGAGCGTGGTTGCGCCGTCACCCCAGGGATTGTTGCCCGCAGCGCGCTTCTTGGCGAATGCATCTATAACGCCCCAGAAGAAGAAGCAAAGGCCCACGGCTGCGACATAGGAGCCGATGGAGGAGACGAAGTTCCAGCCCGCATAGGCATCCGGATAGTCGATGTAGCGGCGCGGCATGCCGGCGCGGCCGAGGAAGTGCTGCGGGAAGAACACCATGTTCACACCGATGAAGGTGATCCAGAAGTGCCAGTTGCCGATCCGCTCGTTGTACATGTAGCCGGTCATCTTCGGGAACCAGTAGTACCAGGCGGCGAAGATGGCGAAGACGGCGCCGAGCGACAGCACGTAGTGGAAGTGCGCGACCACGAAGTAGGTCGCATGCAATTCACGGTCGAGACCGGCATTGGCGAGCTGAACGCCGGTAACGCCGCCGAGCGTGAACAGGAAGATGAAGCCGAGCGCCCAAATCATCGGCGTGCGGAACTCTATGGAACCGCCCCACATCGTTGCGATCCACGAGAAGATCTTGACGCCCGTCGGGACGGCGATGACCATCGTGGCGAAGACGAAGTAGCGCTGCGTGTCGAGCGAGAGGCCGGTCACATACATGTGGTGAGCCCAGACGACAAAGCCGACCGCGCCGATCGCCACCATGGCATAGGCCATGCCGAGGTAACCGAAGATCGGCTTGCGCGAGAAGGTCGAGATGATGTGGCTGATCATGCCGAAGCCGGGCAGGATCAGGATGTAGACTTCCGGATGGCCGAAGAACCAGAACAGGTGCTGGTAGAGCAGCGGGTCGCCGCCGCCTTCCGGCGAGAAGAAGGTCGTGCCGAAGTTGCGGTCGGTCAGCAGCATGGTGATGGCGCCAGCAAGCACCGGCAGCGACAGGAGCAGCAGGAACGCCGTGATCAGCACCGACCAGGCAAAAAGCGGCATCTTATGCAGCGTCATGCCAGGAGCGCGCATGTTGAGGATCGTGGTGATGAAGTTGATGGCACCGAGGATCGACGAAGCGCCTGCAAGATGCAGCGCGAAGATCACCAGATCGATCGCCGGGCCGGGATGACCGACGGTCCCCGACAAAGGCGCATACATCGTCCAGCCCGCGCCCGCGCCGTAAGCACCCGCAGGGCCTTCGACGAACATCGAGAGGATGAGAAGCAGGAAGGCGGGAACGATGAGCCAGAAGGAGATGTTGTTCAGGCGCGGGAAAGCCATGTCAGGCGCGCCGATCATGATCGGCACCATCCAGTTGGCGAAGCCGCCGATCATCGCCGGCATGACCATAAAGAAGATCATGATCAGCGCGTGGGCCGTCACGAAGACGTTGTACATCTGCTTGCCGCCATCGATCGCGGCATCGCCCGAAAAGCCGTAGACCATCGACGCCAGACCACTGAAGATCTGGATGCCGGGTTCCTGCAATTCCATGCGGATGGCAACCGACAGGAGGAAGCCGATCACGCCCGCGAAGATCGCGAAGATCAGATAGAGCGTGCCGATGTCCTTGTGATTCGTCGAAAACAGCCAGCGATCCGCAAAGCTCTGCTTGTGTTCGTGATGATCGTCATGCGCATGGGCGTCGTGAAGATCATGGGAGTGATCGTCGTGTGCCTTAGATCCAGCCATTGTTCCTATCCCTCTTATTTCGCCGTGTTTTCGGCGACCTTGACGGTCGTCGGTTGATCGACGGCGGCCATCAGAGCCTTGTTCGCCTTGCTCAGATCAGTTGCAGCGGCAGCCAGCCACTGCTTGTACTGATCATCGGAGACGACACGGATGGCGATCGGCATGAAAGAGTGATCCTTGCCGCAGAGCTCGGAACACTGTCCATAAAACAGACCTTCGCGGTCAGCGTTGAACCAGGTTTCGTTCAGGCGGCCCGGAATGGCGTCGATCCTGACGCCGAAGGCGGGCATGGCAAAGGAATGGATGACGTCGGTCGGCGCGGCCGTGACGAGAACGCGCACGTTCTTGCCGACCGGAACGACCATTTCGTTGTCGACGGCGAGAAGCCGCGGATATTTCGACTTGTCTTCCTTGCCGGCTGCTGCGCGATCCGGCTCCTTCAGCATGAAGGAATCGAATGCGAGCGGCGTCGCGCCGCCGTTTTCATATTCGTAATTCCACTGCCATTGCGTCGCCGTCGCCTTGACGGTGACGTCCGTCTTCTCCGGGAAGGTCAGCTGGTCGGTCAGCAGATTGAAGGAGGGAATAGCCAGGAAGAGAAGAATGAGGACCGGACCGATGGTCCAGACAACTTCGATCAGCGTATTGTGGCTCGTCTTGGACGGAACCGGGTTCTTGGAAGCCCGGAACTTGACCATGACCACCACAAGGAGGGCCAGAACAAGCAGCGTGATCGGAATGATAAACCAAAGCGTGTATGCTTCAAACCAGCGGATTTGATGCATGTTGCCGGTTGCCGCCTGCTGCATACCGGTTTCCCAAGGTCTCGGCTGATCGGCGTAACTACCTGTCGCAAAAAGCAGACAGATCATAGCCGCCAGAGCCGCGTAAGCTCTTTTAATCACGATGTCTCTCCCTCCAGCGTTTGATCCCAGATCTTCCTCAAACGCAGTATCCCTACAATCCATTGCGCTTCAAACCACAGTTTGGGGTGCTCCGCAACAACTCACGACATTTGTTAGTGCGGCATTTTTGCGCGAATATTCCCCCCATGCCTGTCCCGGACATGGCAAGCATTTCATCATCATACGAAAAATTGCATCATGGTCCATGGCGCCGCCGGGACAAAATGGAGTAGACGTCGTATTTCCGCCGCAGTCGGTTGGAATCCAGCACCCGGGGCTTTTCATTTGCCGGCCTGGGCTTCAACAATATCGGCACTGATTCGAATCTAGAGGTTTCCATGGGTTTTCGTTCCCTCGCCCGGCTTTTGCTTGTTACCGGCAGCGTCGCTGCCGCGGTCGCCTCGCCCGCGTGGGCGCAACAGGCACAGCAGACTCAGCCGCCGGCGCAGCAGACCCAACAGTTGCAGCCAGACCAGCCGGGCCAGCAGCAGCCGCATACGCAGCAGGTGCCGACCAGCCAGGTTCCGCAACCGCCGGGTACGGTCCGTTCGAGCCATGGCGCCTGGTCCGTCGTCTGCGACAAGCCGGCCGGTGCTTCAACCGAGCAATGCGCGCTGATGCAGAACGTGATCGCCGAGGATCGTCCGGAAATCGGCCTTTCCGTCGTGGTGCTGAAGACGGCTGACCGCAAGTCCAAGATCCTGCGCGTGCTGGCCCCGCTCGGCGTGCTACTGCCGAACGGCCTCGGCCTCAACATCGACGGCAAGGATATCGGTCGCGCCTATTTCGTGCGCTGCTTCTCGGATGGCTGCTACGCCGAAGTCGTGCTCGAGGACGAATTGCTGAAGACGCTGCGCAGTGGCGCCACGGCAACCTTCATCGTCTTCCAGTCGCCGGAAGAAGGCATCGGCATTCCGGTGGATCTGAAGGGCTTCGCCGAAGGCTATGACGCCCTTCCCTGACGGGATGGGCTTGCTCTTGCGCCGTGCGAAGCCTACATCGGCTCTGAACGGAGCACCTGACCCATGAATACCGATCTCCTTACTCTTTTCGATGCCGATGAAGCCAAGTTGCGCGGCATCGTTGCCGAGGCGCTTTCGGGCGCCGACGACGGTGAGCTCTTCATCGAGCATGTCCAGGCCGAATCGCTGACATTCGACAATGGTCGGATGAAGGGCGGCAGCTTCAACACCGAACAGGGCTTCGGCCTGCGCGCCGTTGCCGGCGAAGCGGTGGGCTACGCGCATGCGGGCGATCTCTCCGAAGCCGCGCTGAAGCGCGCCGCCGATGCCGTGCGCGCGGTGACGTCGGGTTATGCCGGCTCCTATGCAGCTGCGCCCCAGCGCACCAACAAGGTGCTCTATGGCGACGAGAACCCGATCGGCACGCCGAGCTTCGAGGAGAAGGCCAAACTCCTGCAGCGGATCGACAGCTATCTGCGCGACAAGAACGACAAGGTGCGGCAGGTGACGGCATCCATCGCCGCGAGCTGGCAGGTGGTCGACATCCTCCGCGCCGACGGCCACCGCGTGCGGGACATCCGTCCGATGACGCGCATCAACATCTCGGTGATCGTGGGTGACGGCGACCGGCAGGAGGCTGGCTCCTTCGGCACGGGTGGACGCATCGGCTTCGGCGATTTCGTCAGCGAGGACAATTGGCACCACGGCGCCGACGAAGCCTTGCGTCAGGCGCTCGTCAATCTCGAGGCGATCGAGGCGCCGGCCGGCACGATGGACGTCGTGCTCGGCTCCGGCTGGCCGGGCGTCATGCTGCATGAAGCTGTCGGTCACGGGCTGGAAGGCGATTTCAACCGGAAGAAGACATCGGCCTTCGCCGGCCTTTTGGGCCAGATGGTAGCCGCGCCCGGCGTCACCGTCGTCGATGACGGCACGATCGAGAACCGTCGCGGCTCCATCACGGTCGACGACGAAGGTACGCCCTCGGCCTATAACGTGTTGATCGAAAACGGCAAACTCGTCGGCTACATGCAGGACCGGCAGAATGCCCGCCTGATGGGCCTGAAGGCGACCGGCAACGGCCGTCGTCAGGGTTATGCCCATACGCCGATGCCGCGCATGACCAACACCTACATGCTCGGCGGCGACAAGACGCCGGAAGAGATCATCGCCTCGGTGAAGAAGGGCATCTATGCCGTCTCCTTCGGCGGCGGCCAGGTGGACATCACATCCGGCAAGTTCGTCTTCGGCTGCACCGAGGCCTATCTCATCGAGGACGGCAAGGTTGGCGCTCCGATCAAGGGCGCCATGCTGATCGGCAACGGCCCGGATGCGATGAAGCGCGTGACGATGATCGGCAACGACATGAAGCTCGATACCGGCATCGGCAATTGCGGCAAGGGCGGTCAATGGGTCCCCGTCGGGGTCGGCCAGCCGCATCTGCGGATGGACCAGATCACGGTGGGCGGCACCAAGGCTTAGAGCCCCCTCCTCATTACTCCTGCGGGCGGAAGAGCCACTTGCGCTCGACGGCAGCGGTCAGATCCAGGCCGTTGCTGTGCGCGAAAAGAAGGATGTGGCCGAGCACATCGGCCGTTTCATCGGCGAGCGCCGTCGCAAGCTCCTCTTCGCTCATGCCCTTGCGGCGCCCGCGGCCGGTGATCCGGTTCCATATCTGGATCAGCTCGCCCATCTCCTCCTGGAGTTTCAGGACAAACCAATCGTCGTCGCGCTCCAGGCCGTTTTCGGCGGCATAGGTCGCCGAAGCCGTCTCGAATTGCTTCATCAGATCTTTCAGCATGAAATCGTTCCCTTTATGTTCCTGACATTCATGAACGATTCCCGCAAAAAAGTCGAGCCGGCGGAGATGCGCCCCACCGGCTCGCTCTTATCCAATTGAGATTATGCTCAGCCCTTGCTCGGCAGCAGCATGCAATCGAAGTCCTTGCGCTTCAACGCGGAGCAGGCGGAATTCGCATCGTCGCGATTTGCAAAGCCGACGAAGCGGGCGCGATAGACCGTGTTGCCGCCCTTGCCGACAGCCTCGGTATAGGGCGAGGCGTTAGCGAGTGCATTGCCGGCCTTGGACTTCGCTTCGGAAAGCAGGTCCTTGGCGGCCTGAGCCGTCGGGGTTGCGGCGATCTGCACCTGCCAGCTACCGGTCGCAGCCGGCTTGTTGGCAACGAGGATCTCGTCCATCGCAGCCGGGCGATCCATCGGCACGGTGACGTTCGAGGCAGCGGCGAATGCCATCGGAACGACCTCGACGCGCTTGCGCGGCGTCGCCGCGGTGGTCTGCGTATCGACATCCACGGCAACGTCGTCCGACGCGGACGCCACTTCGACCTGCTTTGCCGCCTTGCCGCCACCGACGCTCGCCAGCAGGCGCGAGGTCGAGACTGGGCTAGCCTTCGGCACATAGCGATCCAGCAGAGAGGCCATCAGCGCATCACGGCCGCGCGCGGTGGCACCGCCCATGACGACGCCGATCACGCGGCGATTGCCCTGGCGCACGGCGCTGACCAAGTTGAAGCCGGAGGCATTGGTGTAACCGGTCTTGATGCCGTCCATGCCTTCGTAGCGATACATCAGATTATTGTGGCCGCGAACGCTGCGGCCACGATAGTTGAAGCTTGCCTGCGAGAAGAGCCGGTATTCCTGGGGATAGTTGTTGATGAGCGCGACGGCGAGCGTCGACATATCGCGAGCCGTTGTCCACTGCTGCATGTTCGGAAGACCGGAAGCATTGAGGAAGGTGGTACGGCGCATACCGATTTCGCGCGCTTTTTGCGTCATCAGCCGGGCAAAGCCGCTTTCGCTGCCGCCGAGCGCTTCCGCCATGGCGGCTGCGGCATCGTTGGCGGACTTGATGATCATGCCGTCGACGGCTTCGCGGACGGTCACCGTCCCACCAGGCTTCAGGCCGAGCTTGGTCGGGGGTTTGGCAGCGGCGGCGCGCGAGACCGGTATCCTCGTGTTCCAGCTCAGCTTGCCGCGATTGATCGCCTCGAAGGCCATGTACAGGGTCATCATCTTCGTCAGCGATGCCGGATGGTTGAGGTCATCCGCATTGCTTGATGCCAGTACCTTGCCGGTCTTCGCATCCATGATGAAATAGGCGCTGCCCGCGAAGCTCGCCACAGGAGCGCTCAATAGCAAGACGGCTGCAGACAAAGCCATCAGAAGTCGTTTCATAATTGTCCCCAACCGAAAGAATGCCAACACACCGCATCAATCCCTGTATGATTTTGCGACAAAAAACCTGATATCGGTGCGATATTGAGGCAACAGCCTCGATAGTTCTTCAATTTTGCCGTTCCTGGTAAAATAACCATTAACGCATTGGAAATTATGACAAAGATTCAGTAAGGTTTAACGGGGATGCGCTACAGCCTTGACATTGATCAACCGGGTCGAGCCGCATGGAACAGGGCATCAAGGTCCGCCTCAAGCGCACGATGATCTCCAGCGGGCTGGAGGCTGCCGCAATCCTGAAGGGTGCGGGGCTGATGCGCGACGTTGCGGGCCTCGGCACGATATTTACCCTTCATCACGTGCGTCCTCCTCTCTCCCGCCGTTTTGCCCCCAATGCGCATCTGGAAGTTTCGCCCGACTTTCTCGATCGCGCGATCACGCGGCTGAAACGGGATGGCTACGAGTTCATCGCACTCGACGCCCTTCCCTCACGAGCAAAGGACGCCTTCGGCAAGCCGCCCTTCGTCGCCTTCACGCTCGACGACGGCAACCGGGACAATCTCGATCACGCCCTGCCGGTCTTTGCGCGTCACGATGCGCCCTTTACCGTCTTTGTCGCCCAGGGGCTTTCGGAGCGAAGCCACAGCATATGGTGGGAGACGCTCGCCGAGCTGCTTGGTCGGCTGGATCGGCTGAGATTCGATTTCGGATCGGGGGAAGAATTTCTGCCGCTCGGCAGGGACGGCCAGAAGCACGCGGCATTTGCTCGCTTCGCCGCCTTCGTCCATAGCCAAGAGGAAAGCGAAGCGGTCGACCGCATCGATGAGCTTACCCGGCATCACGGCCTGGAGCCGCTCGACATCGTCGGCGCATCGATCATGGATCGGAACGAATTAAGGCAACTGGCTCGTCATCCGCTTGCGTCGCTCGGCGCGCACACGGTGAGCCACCGGGCATTGGCGCGGCTCACGGAAGCCGAGGCCGCAGCGGAAATGGCGCTTTCGGCGGATTATGTCGCCGACATCGCCGGAAAGCGCCCGGCGACCATCGCCTATCCCTATGGCACGGACGAGGCCGTCTCGCCGCGCGAGGGCCGGCTCGCGGCGGAACTCGGCTTTTCGGTCGGCGTCACCACCCGCCCCGGCACGATCACCGCAACGATCGGCCATGCGCCGCTAATGCTGCCGCGGCTATCGCTGAACGGTCACTACCAGAAGCCGCGCTATGCGTCGGCTCTCGCCTCCGGCATCCCCATGCGGCTGATGGGGCGCCGGGAAACAGCATAGGATTTACGGATACATCCGCACCTTCTGCCAGGCGCCTTCCGGCATGGCCCGGCGAAACTCGATGCGATCGTGCAGACGGAACTGGCGGTCGTGCCAGAATTCGATCGAAAGCGGCCGGATGCGGAAGCCCGACCAGTGGGACGGGCGCGGAATATCGCCGATGGCATAGCGGGCGGTATATTCGGCAACCGCCTTTTCCAGTGCGAACCGGCCCTCGAGCGGGCGGGACTGCTTCGAGGCCCAGGCGCCGATGCGGCTGCCGCGCGCCCTGGTCTTGAAATATTCGTCCGCTTCCTTGTCGCTCACAACTTCAACCAGGCCGCGCAGGCGCACCTGGCGTCGCAACGACTTCCAGTGGAAGCACATGGCAGCTTTCTTCTGGGAAAGAATTTCTTGGCCTTTCTGGCTCTCGAAATTTGTATAGAATACGAATCCGTCGCTATCGAAACCCTTCAGAAGAACCATGCGGACATTTGGCAAACCATCCTTATCCACCGTTGCCAGCGCAACCGCATTCGGATCATTCGGTTCGGTGGTCTCGGCCTCGCGCAGCCAGGACGCAAAAAGAGTGAAAGGCTCGTTCTGCTCGGTGAAGTCACCGCTTGTTAACTCGTTTTCCGACATATTAATTCAAATGCTCCGCAATTCCTAATAACCGCTGGCCCCTCTGGCTGGTCAAAATGTTCGGGTGGAAGTCATAGCAAAGTCGATCGTTCATACAAAGCGCAAGCTTGCAAAAGGCGTGACGATGGCAGTCGCCCTAGTCTCCCTTTTTGCTCTTGGCGGCTGCGTCGGCGGCGGCATGGACTATCTGAGTTCCGCCAAGGTGGATCGCAGCGTTTCCACCGGCACGGTACCCACCGCCCCGGTAACGACAGACAGCATGTCCGACGAAACCACGGTGCGCAATGCCGTCACGTCGGCGGACCTTCACAAGCTCAACGGACAGCCCGTCCCCTGGGCCAATGCCTCGACCGGCAGCGCCGGCGTCATCGACGCAATCGTTGAAAGCAATGCCTCCGGCGTGGTCTGCCGACAATTCCGCACCAGCCGGCATTCCTATCAGGGCATCGCCAACTTCTCCGGCAGAACCTGCCTCGTCGGTCTGGGCGAATGGCAATTGCTCAGCTTCCAGCAGGCAGGCTGATCGCCGCTTTCCTCTTTACCATGGTCTTCAAAGCATTTCAGACGTGCGGGCATGATGTTGTCTCGGGCGCTCCGTATCCGAGTGCGAATTCCTGGCGCCACCCGTTAGCGATCGGCTAACCATGCCTCGAAATGGGGATCGCCGGCCCCCGCCCGCCGTAACGCCTGATTAGCAACTTTTCCCGCAGGATTGGTTCATCCGCGCATCGGCCTTGCCTCCCCCCAAAAGGAAGCAAGGTGGCGAAGCGCGATCAACGGGATTTTTACTTTGGGGTGCTGCGATGGGACTGAGCACACCCATGAATAATGGCGGGAAAGATGCGCGATCCGTACAAGGTGCTGGGCGTTAGGAAGGATGCTGGAGCGGACGAAATCAAGGCCGCCTGGCGCAACCTGGCAAAGACTGCCCATCCCGATCACAATCCGGGCGATCCGACGGCGTCGGAGCGTTTTGCCGAAATCGGCCGTGCCTACGAAACGCTGAAGGACCCGCACAAGCGGAGCCGCTACGATCAGATCGCGCGCATGGCCGAGGCGAAAGGCCAGAGCCAGGAAAAGACGATCATACAGCAGCGGCAGGCCGCGCGCGACGCCGCCGAGCGGGCGAAGGCGGCACGCGCCAAAGCCGAGAAGATCATGGAAGAGCTTGCCCGAGCCAACGCCCGCAAGGCGGCTGCCTCTGCCGCCTCCGGCCAACAGGGTAGTGCCGCCGAATCTCCGGAAGACGTGGTCGAGCGGATTTTTGGGGTGAAGGCTGGCCAGGCGCAGCAGGCGCAAGCCACGGCGGAAGCCAGCGCACAGCAGGCAGAAAAACCGCACGAGCAACCCAATACCGCGGCAGCCGAAGAGCCGCAGATGGAAGAAGAGCAATTCGTAACGGCCGCCGCCTCGGCCGGCTCGCGTTCCGCCTTCGGCATTCTCGGCTCGCTGGTGCGACGCATCACGGGCGGCAATGCCCCTGAAAAGCCGCCGGAGAAAACCCCGGAGGTGGCCGCCGAAGCCACAGTGACCATCGAGGACATGCTGAAGAGCCGCTGGATCACCGTTCCGCTGCCCGACAACCGCGAGGCGCGCTTCCAGGCGACGACGGATATCTCCAATGGCCAGGTGCTGCACCTGAAGGGCCAGGGATTGAAACTGCCGGGCATGCTGCGCGGCGACGTCGCCGTTACCGTCCATCTGTCGACCGACGGACGCTTCACGCTCGACGGCAGCGATGTGCGCACGATCCTGCCCGTTACCATCGAGAATGCGGTCCTCGGCTGCGAGACCACGGTCGATGGACTGAACGGGCCGGTCAAGATCACGGTGCCGGCCTGGTCCGGTTCGGATCAGGTCGTTCGCATTTCCGGCGAGGGACTGCCCGACGGCAATGGCGGAAAAGGCGATCTCATCGTCGAATTGCGGCTGATGCTGTGGGAAAAACCCGACGATAAGGTCATGGATCTCATGCGCAGCATGCGCGAAGGACTTTTCCTGTGAAATTTTGGTGACAACAGCACCCTTTGTTACGATCCCTAACAGTTGATGATCTTTACGATGCTTGAACAGGGGAACGGCCTATGCCATAGGCAGGGTCATTCGAAAGTTCAAGGGAGCAGAATATGGCTCAATCCACTGGCCTCATGGCAGGCAAACGCGGCGTCATCCTAGGCGTTGCAAACAACCGTTCGATAGCGTGGGGTATTGCCAAGGCCTGTTCGGATGCCGGAGCCGAGATCGCATTGACGTGGCAGGGCGACGCTCTGAAGAAGCGCGTCGAGCCGCTCGCTCAGGAACTCGGCGCCTTCATGGCTGGCCATTGCGACGTCACCGAGCCGGCAACGATCGATGCCGTCATCGACACGCTGGAAGCGAAATGGGGCAAGATCGATTTCGTCGTGCACGCGATTGCCTTCTCCGACAAGGACGAGCTGACCGGCCGTTACCTCGATACCAGCCGCGACAACTTCACCAAGACGATGGACATCTCCGTCTATTCGTTCACGGCTGTTGCACAGCGCGCCGAGCGAATCATGAATGACGGCGGCTCGATGATCACCCTCACCTACTACGGTGCGGAAAAGGTCATGCCGCATTATAACGTCATGGGTGTCGCAAAGGCGGCTCTGGAAGCAAGCGTGCGCTACCTCGCAGTCGACCTCGGCAGCCGCGGCATCCGCGTCAACGCGATTTCGGCGGGCCCGATCAAGACGCTCGCCGCTTCCGGCATCGGCGATTTCCGCTATATACTGAAGTGGAACGAGTACAATGCGCCGCTGAAGCGGACTGTCACGATCGACGAAGTCGGCAATTCCGCCCTCTACCTGCTGTCCGACCTGTCGACGGCCGTTACCGGCGAGATCCACCACGTCGATTCCGGCTACCACACGGTCGGCATGAAGGCCGTGGACGCGCCCGACATTTCCGTCGCGAAGGACTGACCAACAGGAAGCTGACCGTGTCGCCCATCCTCTATGTGATACGTCACGGTCAGACCGACTGGAATGCCGAGCGCCGCCTGCAAGGGCAGAAGGATATCGACCTCAATTCGATCGGCCGCGAACAGGCGCGGCAGAACGGCATCGATCTGGCTGAAATCCTCGCCTTCGAAAACCGGCCCTTCGACTTTATCGCCAGCCCATTGCGGCGCACGCGCGAAACCATGGAAATCGCACGCGACGCCATGGGCCTGCCTCCCAAGGACTATCGTACCGACGACAGGCTGGTCGAGCTGTCCTTTGGCGCCTGGGAGGGCTTTACGCTCAAGGAATTGAAGGCAACGGCACCCGACCGGCTTGCCGAGCGCAAGGCGAACAAATGGGATTTCATCCCGCCTGGCGATGACGCCGAAAGCTACGAAATCCTGTCCTGGCGCGTCGGCTCATGGCTGACATCCGTCGAGCGTCATACCGTCTGTGTCACGCATGGCGGCGTCATCCGCACGCTGTTCCGTCTGATCGGCGATGTCGAAAAGGAAGAGGCGGCGGAAATCCCGATCCATCAGGACCAGATCCTCAAAGTCGATCCGCAAATGAAGATCATCGGCTGGATGTAGAGCGGCTCTCAACTGAGCGCGAGCGGCTTTGTGGTCGGGAAACTACGGTAGAATAATCGTTTCCAACGTGCTGGATTTGCAGTTGGCCACCAGTGATCCGGCGGCCACGATACTTAGTGGACGATATCAAGGTCGTTGACGACGCGCTTGCCGTCGACTTCGGTGTAGAAGACCACGACCTTGACGCCGGCCTGCAGGCCGCTGAAATCGAAGTCCTCCGGCACCTGATAGTTCTTGCCGTCATCCAGCGTGATGTTGAAGTTCTTCGTGTCGACCTTCTTGATCGTTGCCTCGACATCTGCGCTTTCGGCAAAGCCTGCGACGGGAGCAAGCAAGCTTGCCGTGGCCAAAAGCGTCGCAACAAAAAAGCGCATGGTCGTTACCCCTTAACGTCAAATCTACTGTAATTTCTTATGCGCGGTAGAAAACACTGCGAATATGGCGGAAGTTGCCCACAATGGTGACCATGCTCGCCCAATTGGTGAACGCATCGTCACAATCCACAATTCGGATTAATCTTTGTTTACCATGCCGATGGCCAGCGCAAGATGGGGCAGAGCGTCGTTTCCGTGACAACGGAAAGAAAGATTTTGTCTTACGGCATTTTGGCCTCCGCCGGATGATGATCAAGGCCGAACCGGCCTCGATCATCATCCGGCATTGGAATCAAATACGTAGAGCATGATGTCGCCCGAAAACCGCTTACACTTTTCGGCATCATGCTCTATGAGTGGGCCGAAATTACAAGAGACAAGACGCGGCCTGCCCGCCAGGCTGCACCAATCCGGTCGTTTTTCATGTCGCACAACACATTCGGTCACCTTTTCCGCGTCACCACCTGGGGCGAAAGCCACGGCCCGGCACTCGGCTGCGTCGTCGACGGCTGCCCTCCCGGCCTCCGCTTCAAGCTTGAGGAGCTTCAGGTCTGGCTCGACAAGCGCAAGCCGGGACAATCACGCTTTGTCACGCAGCGGCGCGAGGACGATCTGGTCAAGGTACTATCAGGCGTGATGATGGACGAGGACGGCGAGACGATGATCTCGACCGGCACGCCGATCTCGATGCTGATCGAGAATACCGACCAGCGCTCGAAGGATTATGGCGAGATCGCTAGGCGCTATCGCCCCGGCCATGCCGACTATACCTATGACGTCAAATACGGCATTCGCGACTATCGCGGTGGCGGCCGCTCATCGGCGCGCGAAACGGCCGCACGTGTCGCTGCCGGCAGCATAGCTCGCCTCGTCGTGCCGGGCGTCACCATCCGCGGTGCGCTGGTGCAGATCGGCAAGCACAAGATCAACCGCGCTAACTGGGATTGGGCTCAGGTGGATCAAAATCCATTCTTCGCGCCTGATCCGGAAATCGTCCCCATCTGGGAAGAGTATCTCGACGGCATCCGCAAGGCCGGCTCCTCGATTGGTGCCGTGGTCGAGGTCGTCGCCGAGGGCGTACCGGCCGGTCTCGGCGCACCGATCTACGGCAAGCTCGACCAGGATATCGCCTCGCTTTTGATGTCTATCAACGCCGTCAAGGGCGTCGAAATCGGCGAGGGATTCGCATCCGCCGAGCTGACCGGCGAGGAAAATGCCGATGCGATGCGCATGGGCAATGACGGCAAACGCATCTTCCTGTCCAATCATGCCGGCGGCATCCTGGGCGGCATTTCCACGGGCGAGCCGATCGTGGCGCGCTTTGCCATCAAGCCGACCTCGTCGATCCTGACGGAACGTCAGTCGATCGATGCCGATGGCAACAATGTCGATGTACGCACCAAGGGCCGGCATGATCCGTGCGTCGGCATTCGCGCCGTGCCGATCGGTGAAGCGATGGTTGCCTGTGCTGTTGCCGACCATTATCTGAGGGATCGCGGCCAGACGGGCCAACAGAGATAGGGATTTCTTGATGCCTTACGACCAGAAGCGTGTTGTCGATGCCATCCGGGCTTTTGAAGCCGGTGAAATCGTCGTCGTCATGGATGATAACGACCGCGAGAACGAGGGCGACCTTATCGTCGCCGCGGTTCATTGCACGCCCGAGAAAATGGCCTTCATCGTTCGCCATACATCCGGCATCGTCTGCACGCCAATGCCGCGAGAAGAGGCCAAGCGGCTGAACCTCAATGCCATGGTCGCGGAAAACGATTCCGCCCATACGACGGCCTTCACCGTTTCCGTCGACTTCAAGCACGGCACGACGACAGGCATTTCCGCCGACGACCGCACGCTGACGGTGCGCAATCTCGCCAATCCGAATGTCGGCCCCACAGACTTCGTTCGCCCCGGCCATATTTTCCCGCTGGTTTCTCGCGAAGGCGGCGTACTGATGCGCTCGGGCCATACGGAAGCCGCTGTCGATCTCTGCAAGCTTGCCGACCTGCCGCCGATCGGCGTCATCAGCGAACTGGTCAACGACGACGGCACGGTAATGCGCGGCCCGCAGGTGGCCGGTTTCGCCGAGCAGCACGGGCTGAAGATGGTCTCGGTCGCCGATCTCATCGCCTATCGCCAGCGCAAGGAAACGCTGATCGAACTCGGCACCAGCTTCGATATCGATACGGCGTTCGGCAAAGCTCGCGCCCATACCTATTCCCTGCCCTGGGACACGATGCAGCATCTTGCCGTCGTCTTCGGGGATATTCGTGACGGCATCGACATCCCGGTGCGCCTGCATCCTGAAAGCGTCGCCGAGGATATTTTCGGCAAGCGCCGGCCCGTCGATTTCTACATGAAGAAGATCGCCGAAGAAGGCCGCGGCATCATCGTCTATCTGCGCGAAGGTTCCGTCGGCGTCGGCCATTTCGACAATGGCCGCAAGGCACGCCAGGCCGAGCGCGAGAGCCATACCGAGGCGCAGGCGCGCGACAGCGAGTGGCTGGAAATCGGCCTGGGCGCACAGATCCTCAAGGATCTCGGCGTCAGCTCGATCAAGCTGCTCACCAGCCGCGAGCGCCACTATGTCGGCCTCGAAGGTTTTGGCATCAAGATCGCCAAGACGGAGATCTGCTGACTTTCACCCTCCCCTTGAGGGAGGGTCGGAGCGAAGCTCCGGGGTGGGGTGATCGCGTCGGCCTTCGGAGCCAAACAATTGTCACCCCCACCCGCCGCTATGCGGCGACCTCCCCCTCGAGGGGGAGGTGAATAGCAGTTCCATCTCCTAAGTCCGGTGCTTCGCCGCAACGCTTATAAATTTTGCAGCGAGCCAGGCCCGCCCGTTTTCCTGTTGCGTGTCGCCCAGCTTTTGAGACGCAGCCCGTTGAGCTTGATGAAGCCCTCGGCATCGTGATGATCGTAGTTGCCCGAACCTTCCTCGAAGGTGACGAGATCGGCAGAATAGAGCGAATCGGGCGAACTGCGAGCAATAACGCTCGCCGAACCCTTGTAGAGCCTCACCGTTACCTCGCCATTGACGTAGGCTTGGCTGCGGTCGATCAGCGCCTGCAGCATTTCCCGCTCCGGTGAATACCAGAAGCCGTTATAGATCAGCTCCGCATAGCGCGGCATGATCTCGTCTTTCAGATGAGCGGCTGCGCGGTCGAGCGTGATCGACTCGATCCCGCGATGGGCTGCGAGCAGGATCGTACCGCCGGGTGTTTCGTAGACGCCGCGCGATTTCATGCCGACAAACCGGTTCTCGACCAGATCGAGCCGCCCGACTCCATGCCTGCCGCCCAATTCGTTGAGTGCGGTCAGAAGTGCCGCCGGAGACAGTTTTTCACCATTCACAGAAACCGCGTCACCTCTCTCGAAACCGATCGTGATGATTTCGGGCACATCAGGCGCATGCACGGGATCGACCGTTCGCTGATAGATATAATCCGGCGCGATATCTGCCGGGTCTTCCAGTACTTTGCCTTCGGTCGAGGTATGCAGCAGATTCGCATCGACCGAGAAGGGCGCTTCTCCCCGCTTGTCCGTGGGAACGGGAATCTGATGCTTTTCGGCATACTCAATGAGCTGCGTCCGGGACTGAATGTCCCACTCGCGCCACGGAGCGACAATCGAGATCGAGGGATCGAGGGCATTAACGGTCAGCTCGAAGCGAACCTGGTCGTTGCCCTTACCCGTCGCCCCGTGGGCAATGGCATCCGCGCCAACCTCCTGGGCAATGCTGACAAGGTGCCTCGCGATCAGCGGGCGGGCAATGGAGCTGCCGAGGAGATACTGGCCCTCATAGAGCGTATTGGCGCGGAACATCGGGAAAACAAAGTCGCGCACGAATTCTTCGCGGACATCCACGATCCGGACGTCCTTGATCCCGAGCATTTCCGCCTTCTTGCGTGCCGGTTCCAACTCCTCGCCTTGCCCCAGATCGGCAGTGAAGGTGACAACTTCGCATTGATAGGTCTCCCGCAACCATTTCAGGATGATCGACGTGTCCAGGCCACCTGAATAAGAGAGTACGATTTTCTTGAGCTTCTTCGGCATGAATGAGTTTCCATCTTCGCGTTGAACGGATGGAATGTTAGGCTAACCTCTACGCAATGACCTTGCGAAGAAGGCAAGGAAAGATCAAATCTTGGTATAAAATGCCAATATACATGGACTATGAGGCTGGAAACGCCAATGAACTTGGACGACATCGACCGTCGCATCTTGCGAGTACTTCAACGAAATGGGCGCATCTCCAATGTCGAGTTGGCGAGAGAAGTGGGGTTATCGCCTTCACCTTGCCTTCGAAGGGTGCGATTGCTGGAGGAAGCCGGTATCATTGATCGCTACGTGGCCGTGCTTGATCCAACAAAGGTCGGTGCCAGCCTTACCGTCTTTGCTCGTGTCTGGTTTAAAACACAGGATGCCGAGATAACGATCCAGTTCGGCGAGGCAATACGGCGGTTTCCCGAAGTGATGGAATGCTACCTCACGACCGGGGAATGCGATGCAATCCTGCGGATCGTCACGGCGGATCTCCATAGCTATTGGCGCTTCCAGGCCGACTATCTGACACGCATTCCCAGCGTGCTGAACGTCAAGACGGATGTGCCGATGGAAACGCTGAAGCAAAGCTTCGAACTGCCATTGAGATGAGTAACACGGACTGCTCGAACCTTGTTTGCAAAACTGCCGAGTAGAGCGGAAGTTCTGCATCTGCCCTCTCGTGCACCGTGAGGTGCTTTTCAGGCAACTGGATTCCTAGTCAAATTAGTGGTCGCTTCTCGACACAAACTCGCGATCCAGCAGACCCATCATGATGTCGTCGTGCCAGCGGCCGTTGACATAGGCCGTCTCCCGCTCTCGCCCTTCGACCACAAAGCCACATTTTTCATAGGCGCGGATGGCGCGCTTGTTATAGGCGAGCACGCGTATTCCAATCCGATGCAGGCCCATCTCGCCGAAGGCATGGTTGAGCAGGAGAGTGATTGCTTCGGTGCCGAAGCCTTTGCCGAGCAAAGCCGGGTTGCTGATGCCGATCGCCATTGTCGCGCGCTTGTCCTGGAGATTGACGTTGTCCAATCTGATCTCGCCGGCGAAGGCGCCGTTGATTTCGATCACCCAGGCATGCGGGCGCTCTGCAAACGACTGCACCCACCGGGCGGCACCTTCCCGGGTGACAGGCTTCATGTCTTCCTTGTTGATGCCGTACATCTCCGCGATCTCGGCATTCGTGCCTAAGGCAAAACGCACATCGGCATCATCGGCGCATGGCGGGCGGAGCCTGACATTACGGCCTTCGAGAATTGGCGACGACAATAGACCCTCCCTTTTCATAAGAGTCTCTACCTAACCCTCCCCTTGAGGGGGAGGGTCGGAGCGAAGCTCCGGGGTGGGGTGATTGCGTCAGCCACCAGAGCCAGCCAACGATCACCCCCACCCGCCGCTATGCGGCGACCTTCCCCCTCAAGGGGGAGGTGATCATCCCCGCCAGCCCTCCAGAAACACGACCTTCTCAACCCCTGTAAAACGGGCGACACGTTCCAGCTCTGCCTCCAGCTTCTCCAGCCGACCGGCGGATGCTTTCACGCCCGGCTCCAGCCACAGGCGCTTGACATCAAGCGTCCCCGTCTTGCGATCGGCCTTCATGTCGATTCGTCCGATCAGACGGTCTCCTTCGAGCAGTGGAAAGACGTAATAGCCGTATTCGCGCTTCGGCTCGGGCACGAAAATCTCGATGCGGTAGAAGAAGCCGAACAGGCGTTCCGTACGATTGCGGTCGCGCAAGGTCGGATCGAACGGACTCAGAACGCGGATGCGCGCCGGCGCTTCCGCATGGCCATCGAGCGTGTCATGGAAATCGAGGAAGGCGAAGGACGGGCGCGGCTTGCCGTCACCGGCTGGCTCGATCAGCACTTCGGTCAGTTCGTCTCGATGCGTCTCGACCCAGCTCTTGGCCTCCTGCGGCGTCACCAGGTCCCAGAAGGCTGCGATCTCGCCTGAAGTTGCGAAACCCAGGCGCTGCAGCGCGCTGCGGCAGGCCCAGTCGACGAATTCGTCGTGCTCCACTTCCGGCTCATGGAAATGGCTCGGCAAGACGCGTTCGACAAGGTCGTAGACCTTCTGGAAATTGGTGCGGCCGGCAATGGCGAACTTGCCGGTACGCCAGAAATATTCGAGCGCCGTCTTGTTTGGATGCCAGTTCCACCAGCCGCCGGAGACATGATCCTCCGCCTTGACCTCGCGGGCGGTAATTGCGCCATTCTTCAGCACGCGCTCATAGGTTTCCTCGAATGCGTCCTCGAAGCCCTCGCCGCGCCATTTGCGCCAGCGCTCGATGATCGCCTCGTCCTCACGACGGAAGCGGTGCTTCCAGTAGACGAAGAAGGCGCTCGGCAGGATGGAGGCGTCGTGCGTCCAGTTCTCGAACAGCGCGCCATCCTTCTCCAGCAGTTCCGTCAGATGCTCGCGCCGATAGGTCTGGTTGCGCGAGAACAGAATCTGGTGATGGGCGCGCTCGACGGTGGCAATGCTATCCACCTGCACGAAACCAATGTCATGGATGAGCTGCAGCAGACCCGCCTTGGTCAAGGCGCGGTTCGGCGGATTGGCGAGCCCCTGCTTGGCAAGGAAGACGCGGCGGGCATCGCGATTCGAAAGCAGATTCGTCATGGACAGATCATAGGCATAAATTCCCATGCTTTCAAAGAGGCTCTGATTTGATAAATCCAGGCGATGCGCTATAGCTCCGCGACACCACCACGAAACAGGAAAGCCGCTTGGATATCCGCTTCGACAACGCCGGCGTCGACTACGGCAAGCGCACCGCGCTCATTCCGCTGAACCTCACGCTTCGGGAGCGCCGCATCGGGGTGATCGGTCTCAACGGCTCCGGCAAGACGACGTTTGCGCGGCTGATCAACGGGCTCGTCAAGCCGACGACCGGGCGCGTCGTGGTCGACGGGCTCGATACCGCCGTGGACGCGGCCAAGGTGCTCGGCAAGGTCGGCTATATATTCCAGTCGCCGCAGAACCAGATCATCCTGCCCATCGTGCGCGACGATATCGCCTATGGACTGAAGGCGCGGGGCTATGACAAGGCGGAGATCGATGCGGCGGTCGAAGGCATTCTTGGCCGGTTTGGCGTCAGCCATCTGGCGGCGCGGCGGGCGCATGAACTTTCCGGGGGCGAATTGCAGATGGCCGCCCTCTGCTCGGTGCTGGTCACCGGCCCGGACATTCTCATTCTCGACGAGCCGACCAACCAGCTCGATCTCAAGAACCGGGCGCTGGTGCAGAAGACCATCATGGGGCTGCCGGAGAATGTCATCGTCATCAGCCACGACCTGCCCCTGCTCGAGGATTTCGAGCGTGTGCTTTTGTTCGACCAGGGCCGGCTCATCGCCGATGCTCCGGCGGCCGAAGCGATTGCGCGTTACAGGGAGCTGGCCATCTGATGCAGACGCTGCATGTCGACGTCGATACCTGGCTGCACCGGCTCTCGCCGCGCCTGAAGCTGCTGGCGCTTGCCGCGCTCGGCATACTGCTCTTCCTGACCCAGTCCATTGCCGTGCTTGCCTGCGCAAACCTTGCCGGCGCCGGACTTTATTTTCGCACCGGCCTGTCGATCGGAGAGGCATTGAAGCGGCTGCGGCCCATTCTGATCTCGATTGCGGTCCTCGCCGTCTTCGCAGCCCTGGTCGGTCCGCTCCAGCTAGCCATCGTCGTGGCACTGCGACTGACCGCGCTCGCGCTGTTTGCAGCCGCGGTAACAGCGACGACATCGATGGCTGCTTTCATCGACGAGATCACCGCCCTTGCCACGCCGCTCGAGAGAATCGGCCTGCTCAGAGCGGCCGATATCGGGCTTGCGGTCGGCCTCGTCATGCGTTTCGTGCCCGAGATTCTCGACCGTTATGGCGCCATCCGCGAAGCGCATCAGGCGCGGGGGATCAAGATACGTCTGGTAACGACGCTCGCGCCGCTGATCATTCTGACATTGCGGGATGCGGACAATATCGCGGCTGCGATTGACGCGCGCGGCATTCGGCGGCATTGAACAGATATCTGTTTGCGAAGGAGCCGCCATGAACACCCGCGACCTCGTCCTCTCGGCGCTTTTTGCCGCCATCATCGTGGCGCTCGGCCTGCTGCCGCCGATCCCGATCGGCGTTATTCCTGTGCCAATCACGGCCCAGTCGCTCGGTGTTATGATGGCTGGAGTCGTGCTCGGCGCCAAGCGTGGCACGATCGCGGTTCTGATCGTCGGCCTGCTGATTGTAATCGGCCTGCCGGTACTGTCTGGAGGCCGCGGCGGTCTTGCCTACTTCGTCAGCCCGACAGCCGGCTTCTTCTTTGGCTGGATATTCGGCGCCTTCGTCACTGGCTATCTCTCGGAGCGGCTTGTAAATGCAGAGCAGAGCAGCCTTGTCCAAGGCGTTGGGTTCTTCATCGCTGCCGTCATCGGCGGCGTCGTGGTGCTCTATGCGTTCGGCATTGCCTGGCTAGCCATCAATATCGGCTTCAGCAAGGCTTTTATCGGATCTCTGGGCTTTGTTCCCGGCGACGTGATCAAGGCTGTCGTCGCAGCTCTCGTCGGCCGCGCCGTCATGGCTGGCTATCCGCTTCTGCCGCAGCGGGGCTAAGTCAGCTCAAGCCAGATATTTGTAGAGCCAGTCGCGCGTGTCTTCCGGCAGCGGCACCGGATCATGCTCGTCGCCGCGCACCGCGAGCCAGAGTATCTCGATCTCCGCCGCCAGTTCGTTGCCGGTCTCGACCATGACCATGAAGCCGATCGACTTGCCACCAATCTTGTTGACGCTGACCGAGAAGCGGGCGAGATCGTCGAAATGCAGGGCGCGGTGCAGCGAACAGGACGCCTTCCTGGCAATATAAACAGGCTCGTCATCGACCAGCGGCCGCGTGCGCCAGAAATTCGAAAGCGCGGTTTCCGCCTGCGAGATGTAAGAGGCGATAAACATCTGGCCGTAGCGGTCGACATCGCGCGGCGGCACCCTTACCTCGATGACATCGGATCGTTCTACTCTCGCCATCACGCAACAACCCTGGCCGACGCCATACTGACCTTAATGAAAGCTTAACACCGCGTCTCGATAAGTAAACGGGCGCCACCCCAAAGTGGTTAAGATGGATTGTTGACATTGTAGTGACATGGTCCATGTCCTGTAATAGGCGTCACACCTCATTTATAGATTGGTCCCATGAGCACACGTCTTTACGAACACCCGATCTTCCTTGAACATATTGTTCCACCCGGCCACCCGGAGCGGCCGGATCGGTTGCGCTCGCTGAACATTGCGCTGGAGCACCCGAACTTCGAGCGGTTGGATCGGCGCAAAGCCCCGCCCGCCCACGAAGATGCGATCCTGCTCGCGCATCCCGAAGCGCATCTGGAATTCGTGCTGCGTTCGATGCCGGACAGGGGCGATGAGGGCGAGATCAACCAGATCGAGGCAGATACCTATGCCAGCCCGAAGACGCTGCAGGCGATCATGCACGGCGTCGGCGGCGCCATGGCGGCGGTCGATGACGTGTTTACCGGCGCGGCCGACAATGTCTTCGTCGCGGCCCGCCCGCCCGGCCACCATGCCGAGAAGACCAAGGCCATGGGCTTCTGCTTCTTCAACAATGCCGCGATCGCCGCCCGTCATGCGCAAAGGGCCCATGGCGCCGAGCGCGTTGCCATCGTCGACTGGGACGTGCATCACGGCAATGGCACGCAGGACATTTTCTGGGACGATCCGTCCGTGCTCTTCTGTTCGACCCACCAGATGCCGCTTTATCCGGGCACCGGCAAGAAGGACGAGCGCGGCGCGCATAACACCATCGTCAACGCTCCCCTTTCGCCTAATACCGGCGGCGATCATTTCCGCGAGGCCTTCAAGTCTCGCGTGCTGCCGGCGCTCAATGACTTCCGCCCGGATCTCATCATCATCTCGGCCGGTTTCGACGCCCATCACCGCGATCCGCTGGCCCAATTGAATCTCACCGGCGAGGATTTCGACTGGGCGACGGGACGCCTGCTCGAAGTCGCCGACCGCAGCGCGAAGAACCGGGTCGTCAGCCTGCTCGAAGGCGGCTATGATCTGGAAGGCCTCGCCGAGTCGGCGGGGATGCATATTCTACGCATGATGAAAGGTTGACGATGAGCGAGAACGCCAAGGCAGATGTTTCGGGCTATTCCTTCGAGAAGGCCGTGGCGGAACTTGAAAGCATCGTTGCCCGGCTCGAACGCGGCGACGTGGCGCTGGATGAATCCATTTCCATCTACGAGCGCGGCGAAGCGCTGAAGAAACATTGCGAGGCACTGCTCTCAGCGGCCGAAAACCGTATCGAGAAGATCAGGCTCGACCGCGCCGGCAAGCCGCAGGGCACGGAAGCACTGGACGGGTAGTGAGCCGGAGCGCGGTTGGCTAAAGAGTAAACAATATCACAGCGGCGAGCTGAACATATTGTAGCCCTTGTAGTTGAGCGCGAACCCGAAATCGATGCTTTTCCAGTTTTCTACAGTTGTGTAGGCAACGCTATTTTCCCGCAACCTGCTTGCGAGCGGGTATTTCGTGTGAATTACGGCTGCGAATTGATCTTCGATGGTCTTGTCGTCGGCCATACCGGGATGACGACGGTCCCGAACAGTACACAATCCCTTTGGATTGATGCCCACGATGAGCGATCCATCATCCGTAGCACCTTCGGAATACGTATATTTTCCAGACAACCAGCTCGAATTTTGCTTGGTTTCAAATTTCTTTATGCCATATCGCTTCGCTGCAGCGTAGCTTTCGGCATAGGGTGCCTTGAAGGCGAAGCAGATATCGCGAAATGCGGCGACTCCACGATCCATTGCAACTGGGCCTGAGGGCTTTGCAACTGTCGTCGCCGACTTGTCGCTCGTTGTGCTGCATCCGATCAACGTTGTTCCCAATAGAACTGCGATCAACGCTTTGTTTCTCGTATTGTCCATGCGTATTCACCTCGGATGGTTTCATCACGCCAATCACACAAGTTGAAATGCGAGACAACCTACACGCACATTCCATACAGGAAATTTGAGTTTCCCAACCTTTCTCGTTAGGTTAAGGGCTAACCGAAAGGAGAGCCTTCATGTCCTTCTTCCCAGGAAACGATCCCCAGGCCGGTGATGCCTTTGCCTGTGACGCGATCGAGAACCTCATCATTCCGCGTACCAGCGATCTCGGCGGCTTCTCCGTACGGCGCGCACTTCCGAGCAGCCGGCGGCGGCTGGTGGGCCCATTCATCTTCTTCGACCGCATGGGGCCTGCAATCTTTCGGCCGGGCCAGGCGGTCGATGTACGCCCGCATCCACATATCGGGCTTTCCACAGTCACCTACCTGTTCGACGGCGAGATCCGCCATCTTGACAGCCTCGGCACGGCGAAGGTGATCCGTCCCGGCGACATCAACCTGATGACGGCCGGACGCGGCATCGTGCATTCCGAACGCACCCCTGAGAACCTACGCGACCATCCCTTTGCGATGTCGGGCCTGCAGACCTGGCTAGCACTCCCTGACGACAAGGAAGAGATCGATCCATCCTTCGCCCATACCGAGAAAGACGAATTGCCTGTCATCGCCGATGGCGGCGTGACCGGGCGTGTGGTGATCGGCGATTTTGAAGGCCTGAAATCTCCGGTAAAATCCTTCACCGACACGCTCTATGTCGATCTAAAGCTTCAGCCGAACGCGACGTTTCCTTTTGGCGCAGCTCATGAGGAGCGCGCCGTTTACATTCTCTCCGGTTCGCTCATCGTCGCCGGCGATCACTTCGCGCAAGATCAGCTCCTCGTTTTCCGCCCCGGCGATGCCATTACCCTGGAAGCTGCGGAAAAAGGCTGTCATCTCATGCTTTTTGGTGGTGCGGCGCTCAATTCGAAGCGCTATATCTGGTGGAATTTCGTGTCATCTTCCAAGGAGCGCATCGAAAAGGCCAAGGAAGAATGGCGCACGGGCCGCTTCGACATCGTACCAGGCGATGAGGAAGAATTCATTCCATTGCCGGAGGGCTAACGGGTTCATAACAATCCCACATGTTTCTTGTTCGGGATCACCTTGAATTCGGCGCCTTTTGTCGCAATCTGTTTTGACGTAAAGGCGGACAACCGCCCAAGAATAGCAAGAAAGAGGCTTCCGCCTTGACACAAAAGCCAGAGACGCCACTGCTGGACCGGGTCCAATATCCTTCCGACCTGCGACAGCTGGAGGACCGGGAGTTGCCGCAACTCGCACGCGAAGTCCGCGACGAGATGATCGATGCGGTGTCGCGCACCGGCGGACATCTCGGCGCCGGCCTTGGCGTCGTCGAGCTGACCATCGCCATCCATAGCGTCTTCGATACGCCGAACGATCGCCTGATCTTCGATGTCGGCCACCAGTGTTATCCGCACAAGATCCTGACGGGACGGCGCGACCGCATTCGCACCCTGCGCCAGGAAGGCGGCCTTTCCGGCTTCACGCGCCGTGCCGAAAGCGAATATGACCCCTTCGGCGCCGCACATTCCTCGACCTCCATTTCCGCCGGTCTCGGCATGGCTGTTGCGGCCGAGCTCGACAATACCGACCGCCGCGTGATCGCCGTCATCGGCGACGGCGCGATGTCGGCCGGCATGGCCTATGAAGCCTTGAACAATGCCGGCGCGCTCGACGCGCGGCTGATCGTCATCCTCAACGACAACGACATGTCGATCGCCCCGCCGACGGGAGCGATGAGCGCCTATCTCGCCCGCCTCGCATCCGGCCGCACCTACATGGGCTTCCGGGATTTCGGCAAGAAGCTGACCGCCTATCTCGGCAAGAAGGTCGACCGCGCCATCACCCGGGCAGTCGAGCATGCACGGGGCTATGTGACCGGCGGCACCATGTTCGAGGAGATGGGCTTCTATCACATCGGCCCGATCGACGGCCATGCCTTCGAGCACCTGCTGCCCGTGCTGCGCAATGTCCGCGACAATGCCCAGGGGCCAGTGCTGATCCATGTCGTGACGCAGAAGGGCAAGGGCTATCCGCCCGCCGAAGCCGCCGCGGACAAATATCATGGCGTCAACAAGTTCGACGTCATCACCGGCGCGCAGACCAAGGTGAAACCGAATGCGCCGAGCTATACAAGCGTCTTTGCGGACGCTTTGGTGCAGGAAGCGACGCTCGACGACAAGATCGTCGGCATCACCGCCGCCATGCCGAACGGCACAGGCCTCGACAAGCTGCAGGAATTCTTCCCCAAACGCTGTTTCGATGTCGGCATCGCCGAGCAGCATGCCGTGACCTTCGCAGCCGGCCTTGCCGCGGAAGGCTACAAGCCGTTTGCCGCGCTCTATTCCACCTTCCTGCAGCGTGCTTACGACCAGGTGGTGCATGATGTGGCGATCCAGGGCCTGCCGGTCCGCTTCCCGATCGACCGTGCCGGCTTCGTCGGCGCCGATGGTCCGACGCATGCCGGCTCCTTCGACACGACCTTCATTGCCACCCTGCCCGGTTTCGTGGTCATGGCCGCTGCCGACGAGGCCGAACTCAAGCATATGGTGCGCACTGCGGCGGCCTACGATCTCGGCCCGATCTCCTTCCGCTATCCGCGCGGAGAAGGCGTCGGCATCGAAATGCCCGAACGCGGCCAGATCCTGGAAATCGGCAAGGGACGCGTCATCAAGCAGGGCTCGAAGGTCGCGCTGTTGTCCTTCGGCACGCGGCTGGCCGATAGCCTCGCCGCTGCGGAAGATCTCGACGCCGCCGGGCTGTCGACAACGGTCGCCGATGCACGCTTCGCCAAGCCGCTCGACCACGACCTCATCCGCCAGCTTGCCGCCCACCACGAGATCCTGATCACCATAGAGGAAGGATCGGTCGGCGGCTTCGGCAGCCAGGTCATGCAGTTCCTGGCCAATCAGGGCCTGCTCGACAACGGCCTGAAGATCCGTTCGCTGGTCATGCCTGATATCTGGGTGGAACAGGCCAAGCCCGAGGCTATGAACGCCATGGCCGGCCTCGACCGCGCCGGCATCGTGCAGACGGTGTTCAGGGCGCTCGGTCATGGCCGGATCGTCGAAGCCGCCGGGTGACGAGCGACTCGGCGCAGCCGAAGCGGCAACGAACGCCTCGAGCCGATACAGCCGACCATGATTGCTCAGTCAAATAGGTCAGCTCACTCGACGAAATACAGCTATGGTGGAAGAAATCGCTGGATACCGAGCCGGTTGAAGGAGATGCCGGTTGTGCGCATCTAACGCCCCGATTGCGGCTTTTCGATTCCTGGGATGGTGCCGATCTCTCCGACGAAAAAGTCGACCAGCAGCCGGACGCGCGCTATGCCCGCACGCTCTGGGACAATCAGCATGCTGAGCGGAGTAGGCGGCAGCGAATAGTCCGGCAGGATCACCTCCAGCCGACCGGTGGTCAGGAGATCATCGACAAGCCATCGATGGGCGGGCGCGACACCGCGACCAGTGCTTCGCGCGCGGCAAGGCCATGATCGACGCGAAACCGCCCGCCGAACGGAACGGCGTGGTGCCTACCATCCGGTCCCTGCAGGCTTAGCAGATCGCTGCCGGCCACGTTTGACATGCGGATACCCTCATGGCTGGAAAGGTCCAACGGGCTAGCCGGTGTTCCTCGCTTCGCCAGATAATCCGGTGCCGCGACGAATAGGCGCCGGGACTGGCCGAGAGCCCGCAGCTTCATGGAACTATCGGTGAGAGGCCCTAAGCGAAGTGCGATATCGACACCTTCGCGCACGAGATCGATGCGCTCGTCGGTGAGGCTGAGATCGACGCCGATGTCGGGATAGCGATCTTGAAACGCGAAGATCAGCCGGCTGACATGCAAGATCCCGAACGCCGCCGTGCAGGATATCCGGATCGTGCCGGCGGGCGCGCCGCGCGTGGCCCGCACCTCGTCGCCGGCCTGCTCGACGAGGCGCAAGATCTGAATGCTATCGGCATAGTAGCGGCTGCCTTCATCGGTCATCGTGACACGCCGGGTGGTCCTGCTGAGCAAAGGCACACCGACGGCTTCCTCGAGCTCCCGCAGATGCCGCGTGACGGTTGATTGACCGACTCCGAGCTCGCGCGCAACCGCCGACAGGTTCCCGCGCTCGGCGACGCGAACAAATGTGCGCATGTGTTCGAGAGTGACGTTCAATTTATCCACTATCCGGCATAAACTTATGCATTTCCTACATATAGCGGATTACCGGTGTGCTATCTAGCTTAGAGGTCGACCTTCCAACTTAGGATCGCTGACCCATGAAAGTTCTACTTGTTTTTGCCCATCCCGAGCCACGCTCGCTCAACGGCGCACTTCGCGACGTCGCCATAAAGGAACTCGAGGCTCACGGCCATGAGGTGCGCGTGTCGGACCTTTATGCCGACGGCTGGAAATCCGAGGTTGACCGTGCCGACTTTCCATGGCTGGCGCCGGATGACCGGTTCGTGGCGGGCGCAGCTTCCAAAAAGGCATTCGAGACCAATGCGCTGACAGAGGATGTCAAGGCCGAAATCGAAAAGCTGCTGTGGGCCGACATGCTGATTCTCCAGTTCCCCCTCTGGTGGTTCACCATGCCGGCGATCCTCAAGGGTTGGGTCGACCGGGTATTCGCCTATGGCTTTGCCTATGGAGTCGGCGAGCACAGCGACAAGCGATGGGGCGACCGCTACGGTGAAGGAACGCTCGTTGGAAAACGCGCAATGTTGATCGTGACTGCCGGTGGCTGGGAGGAGCACTATGCGCCCCGGGGAATCAATGGACCGATCGACGATCTGCTGTTCCCGATCAATCACGGCATCCTCTATTATCCGGGCTACGAGGTGCTTCCGCCCTTCGTGACCTACAGGGTCGATCGCCTGGACGAGGCCGGCTTCCAATCGGCGGTCGAGCGCCTGCGCGCGCGGATGAGGACGATCGAGACCACCCCTCCCATCCCCTATCGGCAGCAAAATGGCGGCGGTTATCTGATCCCCAGCATGCAGCTCCGCGCGGAGCTGGGTGATCCGGAAACGACCGGCTTCGCGCTTCACTTGAACGGCGCAGGCAAAGACGGCTAGGTCCGCCGGACAAGGATCAAGCAAGAAGCTCTGTCGCGCCTGAGATCAAGAGCCGGGTGGAGTAGTACTGCCTGAAAGCATTCCTCTGCCAGATACGATAGCCCTCCCCACATGGGGAGGGCTATCGAAGCATCAAAACTCTTCCCACTCGTCCTGAGCGGCGGCTGCCGCGGTTGCCTTGCCGCCAAAGGCTTTCGCCACCGTGCGGCCGAGAGCGCGGGCGGGAGATACGGCAGGCTTCGAACGCGCCGTTGCCGTGACAGGCCGGGCGGGGATTGCCTGAGCAGGGACTGCCGGGGCGGAATTGCCAAGGCGAAACTGCTGAAGCAATTCGTTCAGCGCCGCAGCCTCGCGGGCGAGCGCATGGCTTGCAGCCGTCTGCTCTTCGACCATGGCGGCATTCTTCTGCGTGCCCTGATCCATGGTGTTGACCGCCGTATTGATCTCCTGCAGCCCGATCGACTGTTCGCGGGTCGCCGTGACGATCGCGCCGACGTGGCGGTTGATTTCCTGTACTTCGGAGACGATCAGCTCCAGCGCCTTGCCGGTTTCGCCGACGAGCGAGACGCCGGTATTGACCTGATCGCTCGAGGTGGTGATCAGCGACTTGATTTCCTTGGCGGCATTGGCGGAGCGCTGGGCAAGTTCGCGGACTTCCTGGGCAACCACGGCAAAGCCCTTGCCGGCGTCGCCGGCGCGGGCGGCTTCAACACCGGCATTCAGCGCCAGCAGGTTGGTCTGGAAGGCGATGTCGTCGATGACGCTGATGATGTTGCTGATCTCGCCGGAAGACTTTTCGATCTGCTGCATGGCGGAGACCGCCTTGCGTACCACCTCGCCGGACTTTTCGGCACCGAGGCGCGCACGCTCGACGAGATGGCCGACATCCTCGGCGCGCTTGGCCGAATCCCGAACCGTTGTCGTCACCTGTTCCAGCGCGGCGGCAGTTTCCTCGACGGAGGCTGCCTGCTGCTCGGTGCGATGGGCAAGGTCGTCGGCAGCCGAACGGATCTCACCGGCACCGGCATTGATGGCGCGGGCATTGGAGCCGACGGACTGCAGGGCCGCTTCCAGTTTCTCGACGGCATTGTTGAAGTCGGCACGAACGCCGTCGAATTGCTGCGCAAAGCTGTTGTGAAGGCGGATTGCGACATTGCCAGACGACAGAGCCGAGAGGCCGCCGGCGAGTGTTTCCATGGCGAAACGGATTTCACCCTCTTCGTGCGCCTTCTGCTCGTCGTTCAACAGGCGCTGACGTTCTGCGTCGCCACGCATGCGATCAGTCTCGCCGGCGAGGCGCAGCTTTTCGATCCCTGCCTGCTTGAAGACCAGAACGGCATCGGCCATCCGGCCGACTTCATCGCCACGGCCGACGGCCGGCACTTCGACATCATGCTCGCCGTTTGCCAGTCGGCCCATTGCGGCCGTCATGCCGACGATCGGGCGCACGATGATGCGTGACAGCAGCCAGGCAAGCACGGCAGCAGTGAGCGAGGCGAAGATGCCGCCCAGGATGAGGGTCAGGCGCAGATCACCGTTGGCATCCTCCTGCATGGAGGCCAGGTTGCCCGCCTGGGCGCGGGCGGCCTGCTTGATCTTGGCGGCGGCTTCACGGAAGCCATCAAGCTGTCCCCTGGTTTCGTTCTGACCGATCTTGACGATCTGATCGAGCGGCATCTCGGTTTCCTTGCGGGCCTTGGCCTGCGGCTCCGCGAGCTGATGGAAATAGAGATCGGCAGCCTTCTGCATGTTGTCGATCGCCTGCAGCAGATCCGGAGAGCCGGCCGCGACCTGCTTGGCGGCGGTGATGCTTTTCAACATGCGTTCGCGATTGGCGAAGATATCTCCATAGGTGCTGTCGCTGCGCAGCAGCAGGAAGCCGCGCAGGTTGACGGCCTGTTCCAGCATGGCCTGCAGGGAATCGTCGATCAGGCTGACGAGCTGCTGCGACTGGGCCTGCTCGGCGGCGGCGCCTGCGGAGACCTCTTCCTTGGAATAGACGAAGGCGGAAACGCAGGCGAAAATGGCGATCAGGGCCGTAAAGGTGATGGCAAGCTTGCCATTCAAAGAGAGTTTCTTCGCAAACATGAGCGAGCGCCTCCTGAGCGCCGGTCCTGGCGAGCACCATTCGACCGCGCCTGGGAGGGGACGCGGCCATTGCTCGGAGAATTCAGGGGGGCATGATTGGGACGCAGACGCGCGAAGCCTTCATGGCAGGCGATGATCTCAAAAAGGATCACCGCAATCACAGGCATGAGTAGAGGCTTCGGCTTTAAATTTATTTAACTTGCGCAGACGGCCCGGCGCGCGCCACAGCATGTGCGCTTCTAGCGGCGTGACGGAAATGCTCTGCCTCTCCGTTTCAAGCCATTGCAGACGCAAAACCGCTTCGCACTTTTGCCGGAACTACTCTAGTTCACCGTTGCAGCGGCCAGGATCAGGATATCCAGATCGTGTTCGGGATAGAAATCCTGCGCAGTCATCTGGAAGGTGCTCGGGCCGGTCTTCTTCACATTGGTTCCGCAGAAGCTGATGTAGTTTTCAGGACTGCCCTTATCGACCGTCAGCTCGAAATGCTTGATCGGACCGGACCAATTGGCTCCCGTCGTCAGCACGTAGGAGATCCAGTTTTCCGTATAGCCCCGGCCGCCTTTGTCGGCTACGGCTGCAAGCTTCAACGCGGTCGTCATAAAGGCATCGTCGACGCAATACTTGCCCCGATAGGCCTGCAACTGCTGCTTCTGATAGTCTTCCTCACCGGCGAAGGTGATGGCGACCGTGCCGCCGACGCTCGGCTTGTAGCGATGCTGAACGGCGATCCTGGCCTTTGCTGGAAACTTGGTGCGCCACCAGTAGGTCGTATGCAGCGTCCACATCGGCGTCGGATGATGCTTCATGCCCTGGCCGTCATTGTCGTATTCGTCATCGGCGATCAGACCCCGGGCCGTCCAGTCCTCGAGCACGTCGACCGGTAACCTGGCGACGGCATCCGACGCCGCCTTGCTGAGCGGCAGCAGCGGCACGCCGTGCGCCTTCAATTCATCCGTCATATCGACATCGGCCACCGATACCCGCTGTTGCAGCGTCGGGGTGATGGCGGTGCCGTCCTGCGTCACGGTGAAGCCGAGGAAATTGTCGGAATCGACGTTACCGGCATCGACCATGCTGTCTATGTCGCCCTTGATGTCAGGCATCGGAAAGGCGACGACGCTTTCGACATCCTTGTCGGAGGTATTTTCGAACACGTAGTCGACACGGACTTCGGTCTGCGAGATGAACAGCTTTTCCTGATCCATGCTGATATCGCCGGTGCGCACATAGGCGAGGCCGCCTGTCCTCAGCTCGGCCATGGTGTCGTTCGCCATAGCAGGAACGGCGACCATTGCCACCAATGCCGCATAGCCACAGATCTTCCGCATGATGCCCCTCGCCCGTTGATCGCAGCGATTATCGCCGGCCGCGATCCGGCGTCAACGGCGATATCTGCATAAAAGGCTTGCAACATAGTCCGTTGCCCGGCATGGACAGCTATGTCCGAACCACAACGCCTCGACCAGCTCCTCGTCAGCCTCTCCCTCTTCGCCAGCCGTTCGCGCGCCCGCGATGCGATCCAGCGCGGCACGGTGACTGTGAACGGCAAGATCGTGGCGAAGCCGGGGGCGCTGTTTGGCGAACATGCACAGATCAGCATCGACGATCCCGCACAGGATTACGTGTCGCGCGCGGCGCTGAAGCTGGTGGCGGCGCTCGACCATTTCGGCCTCGATCCGCGGGGACAGTACTGTCTCGATGTCGGCGCATCGACGGGCGGCTTTACCGAGGTCCTGCTGCAGCGTGGCGCTGCCCACGTCACGGCGATCGACGTCGGCCACGACCAGATGCATCCGCGCATAGCGGCCGATCCGCGCGTGACCAATATCGAGGGGTTGAACGCGCGCAACCTGATCGCCGAGGATATCGGCGAACCCTTCTCCTTCGTCGTCTCCGACGTCTCCTTCATTTCGCTGAAGCTGGCGCTGGCGCCGGCATTGGCGCTCGCCGAACCGGGCGCGCGGACGGTCCTGCTGGTGAAACCGCAATTCGAGGCGGGGCGCGATGCGATCGGCAAGGCCGGTCTTTTGAAGGACCCCTCCTCCGCTCCGGCGGTTGCGGCCGAACTCGAGCGCTGGTTCACCGAAGACATGGGCTGGCAAAGCCTCGGCCTCATCGCTTCGCCGATCACGGGCGGCGACGGCAACCAGGAATTTCTTCTCGCAGGGATCAAGCCATGAGCACCGAAACCGTCACCATCCAGAAGCTCGGCGCCCAGGGCGACGGCATCGCACAGGGCGCCGATGGCCCGATCTACGTGCCCTTCACCCTTCCAGGCGAAAGCGTCGCCATCGCGCGGGTAAAAAGCCAGGGTACGCCGATGTCGATCGCGTCGGCCTCGCCGGACCGACAGGAGCCGCACTGTCGCCACTTCGGCCCTGACGGCGTCAACGGCACCTGCGGCGGCTGCACGCTGCAGCACTATGCCGACGCGCCCTATCGCGCCTTCAAGCGGCAGCTCGTCGTCGACGCATTGCGCTCGAAGGGTTTGACGCCCGAGGTGGGCGATATCGTTGCCGCGCATCCCGGCGAGCGCCGCAAGGTCGTCTTCGCCGCTCGCAAGACCGAAAAGGACATGCTCATCGGCTTCAACCAGGCCGAGAGCCACCACATCGTCGCGATCGAGGAATGTCCCATCGCCTCGACCGGCATCATGACCCGCTTGCCGGCGATCAAGACCATCGCGGCGGCAATCGCCATCAATGCCGAAGCCTTCCGCGTTTCCGTGCTGGAAACACCGACCGGTCTCGACCTTGCCGTCGACGGCATCAAGTCGCTTTCGGACAAGCAGCGCCGCAGCACGATCGAAACCGTGCTGTCGCTGCGCGGCATCGCCCGCGTCTCGCTGAACGGCGAGATCCTGGTGGAGCCGCTAAAGCCGATGATCGATTTCGGCGGCGTACAGGTCTCGCCTCCGGCAGGCGCCTTCACCCAGGCGACCAAGCAGGCTGAGGACGCCATGGCCGAACTTGTCGTTTCCCATATCGGCAAGGCAAAGCGCATTGCCGATCTCTTCGCCGGCAGCGGCACCTTCTCGCTTCGCCTGGCGCGCATCGGGCGGGTGCATGCGGTGGAAGGGGAAGAGAAGCCGCTGGCCGCACTCGACCAGGCCGCGCGCAACACACCGGGATTGAAGCCTGTTACCGTCGAACGCCGCGATCTCTTCCGCCGGCCGCTAATGACGCAGGAACTGAAGGTCTACGACGCCGTCGTCTTCGATCCGCCCCGCGCCGGCGCGGAATTCCAGACCAAGGAGCTTGCGCGCTCGCAGGTCAAAAAGATCGTCGCCGTCTCCTGCAATCCGCTGACGCTTGCCCGCGATCTCGCTTTGCTGGTCGAAGGCGGCTACCGGATCAGGCAAGTAACGCCGATCGACCAGTTCCTGTGGACCTCGCATGTCGAGGTGGTTGTAGCGCTGGAGAAGTAAGTCTTCTCGCCGCAAGTGGGGGCCGACCCTCCTGGTTCGAGACGGCCCGTTGGGCCTCCTCATCACGAGGGCGGATAGGGTATTTACCGCTTCATGAATGCCTCGAAGGCTGCGCGGGCTTCGGCGCTTTTCAGCTGGGCGGCGAAATGCTCGGCCTCTTTCTGGACGCGGTCGAGGACGGCATCCGGCGGGCCGCGCATCAGGTCGCGTGCGATCCGCAGGGCCTCGGGCGGCTTGGCCGCCAGCTTTGCGGCCAGAGACAGGGTCTCAGCCTCCACAGCGTCCGGCGCGGTGACCTTCCAGATCAGTCCGGCATCCTTTGCTTCGGCCGCTGAAAAGCCTTCACCGAGGGCAAGCAGGGCGAAGGCGCGCTGATGACCCATGACGCGCGGGGCGATCAAGCTCGATGCGGCCTCGGGAACGAGGGCGAGATCAACGAAAGGCGTCTTGAACAGGCTGCGATCAGAGGCAACCGTCAGATCGCAATGCAGGTGGATCGTCGTGCCGATGCCGATCGCCAGGCCATCGACGCCGGAGACGACCGGCTTCCTTGCGCTCGCCAGCGCAACGAGAAAATCAATGACTTCGCGCCCCATGCTGCCGCCCATGGCAAAAGCGAGGAAATCGGCGAGATCATTGCCCGCGGAAAAACAGCCTTCGCTGCCGAGAAAGGCGTGGACGCGGATATCCGGCGCGGCTTCCGCCGCCGTCACTGCATCGGTCATGGTCTGATACATGGCGCGCGTGATGGCATTCTTCTTTTCCGGCCGGTTGAACCGGATGATCTGGACGTGCGGCGCGGTCTCGGGGCGTTCGATCAGGATGTAGTCGGTCATGGCTTTTCCTTAGACTAATGCGACACGGGCAGCTTCGAGGCTGGATGCGCCGGCGATGACCCGATCAGAGAGGGCGGCGGTTTCAGCCAGGAGGTTCTCGGCGGCAAAGCGGCAAAGCGCGATGCGCTTGCCTCCTTCACCGTCTCCCGCATCGGCAAGGCCTCCCTTGGCCAGATAGGAGCCGGTCAGCACAAGGCCGAAGAGCCGCTGGTAAGGGGTCGCGCCAGCCAGCGCTTCGGCAACGGCGCCTTCCGCCTGCTTCGACAGGAGCCATTCGGTCGTCTTTTCCAGATCGGCGATGGCCGCCTGCAGCACCGGCGCCGTCTCACCGAAACCTTCGAGATTGGATTTCGCGACGCTATCGGCAATCTCTCGCAATTCGGCGATGAAGCCGCGCACGTGATCGCCGTTGGCAAGCGTCAGCTTGCGCGTCACCAAGTCGATCGCCTGGATGCCGTTGGTGCCCTCGTAGATCGGTGCGATGCGCGCATCACGCAGCAGGCGTGCCGCACCGGTCTCTTCGATAAAGCCCATGCCGCCATGGACCTGGATGCCGAGCGAGGCGACATCGACGCCGGCGTCGGTCGAAAAGGACTTAGCGATCGGCGTCAGCAATGCGGCGCGCTCCTGCCAGAAACGGGCCTTCTGCGGGTCGCGGTGCGACATGTCGATCGCCTCCGCACAGGCGTAGCAGATGGCGCGCGACCCTTGCGTCAAAGCTTTCATCGTCAGCAGCGTGCGGGCGACATCGGGATGCTCGATGATCGGGCTCATGCCCGACGATGTCGTGCCCGGCGCCCGGCCCTGCGTGCGCTCCCTGGCATAGGCGATCGCCTTCTGGGTCGCGGCCTCGGCAATGGCGACACCCTGGATGCCCACGGCGAGCCGCGCATTGTTCATCATCGTGAACATGCAGGCGAGGCCCTTGTTCTCCTCGCCGATGAGCCAGCCGATAGCCCCCTTCTCGCTGCCATGCTTGCCATCGCCGCAGATCATCGTGCAGGTCGGCGAGCCATGGATGCCGAGCTTGTGCTCCAATGAATGGGCAAAATAATCATTGCGGGCGCCGAGCGAGCCATCGTCGTTGACAAGGAATTTCGGCACGAGGAACAGCGAAATGCCGCGCGTGCCGGCAGGCGCATCCGGCAGACGCGCGAGAACAAGATGGATGATGTTTTCCGCCGCCTCGTGATCGCCCCAGGTGATGAAGATCTTCTGACCAAAGAGGCGATAGGTGCCGTCATCGCGGCGTTCGGCACGCGTGCGCAGAGCGCCGACATCGGAACCGGCCTGCGGCTCAGTCAGGTTCATCGTGCCGGACCACTCGCCGGATATGAGCTTTGCAAGATATTTTTTCTTGAGATCGGCGCTGCCATGAGCGTGCAAGGCCTCAACGGCACCCATGGTCAAGGTTGGCGCGAGACCGAAGGCCATCGAGGCGGAATTCCACATTTCCAGCGTCGCGATGTTCAGCATATGCGGCAGGCCCTGCCCGCCGAACTCCTCGGGAGCGGTCAGGCCGTTCCAGCCGCCGGCGATCCAATCGCGATAAAGCTGCTCCCAGCCGTCGGGGAGAACCACCTTGCCATCCACCAGCCTTGCGCCCTGCCTGTCACCGACCTCGGCAAGCGGCTCCATTTCCTCGCCGGCGAAACGCCCGGCTTCGGACAGGATGGCATCGACGAGATCGGTGCTGAGATCGCCAAGCATGCCCTCTTCCATCGCGCGCTCCATGCCGGCGACATGTTTGAGCGTGAACGCGATTTCTTCGACAGGCGCCTTGTACATGATGATTTCCTCCGGATCGCTGCAGGCGATGATCCGCCTCACCCGGACCATCGGTCATTTGTGGCTATAGCTAATTTATTTTTACGTAAACGTCAATTTTTCAGATTGCAAAGATGCCGATTTCCACCATCTCGCGAATTCGAGCGCCGCATACGTCTTGCGCGCGCCGCGTAGCCGTGACATCGCCGCTCATGTCCCCGATTATTCCACCAGGGCATGGACTTGCATAAACAATCGTCATGAACGAAGACTAAGGCAACTGTTCAGACAATGCGAACGATACCGCCATGAACACGCTCACGTCAGCCAATACGATACCCGGCTTTATCTGGGCCTACCGTCTCCGTCCCGGCGCAGCCAAACCGGAGCGCCTGCCTGACGATACCGATCGTTCGGCGCTTTTCAGCGGCGACGGTTTTCTCTGGCTGCATCTCAATCTCGTGGATGCGCGCGTGCCGGCCTTCCTCGAGGAGGCGCCCGAACTGAACGAAGCCGCTCGCATAGCTCTGACGACGCATGAGACCCATGCGACGCTCACCGTTGACGAACAAATGCTTTTCGGCACTTTGGTCGATTTCCAGCGCGACTTCGCGCACAACACCCATGACATCGGCTGGCTGCATTTCGCCATGACCGATCGCCTTCTCATCACCAGCCGTCTGCAGCCGCTCCGCAGCCTGGATCGGGCTCGCGTGCTGATCGAGAAGAATGCCGCGCGATTCACGAACCCGGTGGACATTTTCGAGCTGATCGTCGTCGAATTCCAACGCAGCTTGATCTCCGTCGTCATCGAGATCAGCGAAGAGCTGAATGCTATCGAGGATTTCGTCCACGGGAATACGTCGCGCGACGAGCGCTCGAAGCTTCCGCCGATCCGCCGGACGATCGTGCGCCTGCATCGCCATCTGCGGACCGTTCTCTCGCTAATGCGCCATGCCGCCGCCTCCGACGACGAGGAAATGCCGCTCGGCTTCGAGGATGTCGCGGGGCGGCTGACGGGGCGGCTGGAAGCGGTCGAACATGACGTCTATGCACTGCAGGAACGGGCCAGGCTGCTGCACGAAGAAATCGATTCGAAGCTCGCCTCCGAGATCAATCGGCATCTCTACATCCTTTCGATCATGACCGCATTTCTGTTACCGCCGACACTGGTGACCGGTTTCTTCGGCATGAATACATCGACATTGCCACTCTCGGGCGGAGCGGGCGGTACCGGATATGCGGTGTGCTTCATCATCGCATCCATGCTTCTGGCATGGTGGCTACTCAAGCGGGTCAACATTCTCTGACGTCCAACCATGCAAAAGCCGCCCGGCGGGAACCGGACGGCTGGCATCGGTCATTCAGGAGACGCTGTTTAGAAATACGGCGAGTAGCACTGGCGACGCGGGCCGGAATTGGGCTGGAACGTATTGTCGTAGGAGCGATAGGAACGATAGCGCGACTCGCACCATTCGACATGGCGTGGATTGATACCAGCGCTCGGAGCCGGAGCCGGCTCGTAATAGCGCGGCTGGCTGGCGATCGCGCCGCCGATGAGGGCGCCGGCGCCGAAGGCGGCCAGCGGGAACCAATAACCATCATGGTAGCGATAGCCATCACGATAGCCTCCCCGATAACCACGATAGCCGCCATACCAGCCGCGGCGATAGTAACCGCCATGGCGCCACTGCACCTGTTCGACATTGCCGGGCGCGGCCTGGGCAGGCGCGGACTGATTAACGATCGGCGCGGTGGGCATCTGCATGGCAAAAGACGGTGTGAAGCTCGTCAGGGCGACGGCAGCCGTTACGGCGACGGTCGCGATTTTTGCACGGAAACCAAGCATTTTCATCTCCATTCCCTGGTTCGACTTGTGCTCAAGCCTATAGGCGTTTCATGCCGGGAATGCTTCCCGAGCAAGGTTTCGCTGCCTGCTTCGTCGCATATCCGAGTAGACGACAAGAAACGCGACAGCGCGTTATTTGGTTCCTCAAATCCCTACCAATTTAAGGAGTTATGCGGGGCTCCACGATGAATTTATAGTGATTTCATCCTTAACCCAAGATTAACCAGCAATCCTTACTATTATTTCATGAAAGGATACCGAAAGAGTAACCTCCTCATTTACGGCTTGCTGACGATCCTGACCCTGATGGGGCCGGTCTCCAAGCCTTCGGCCGGTGAAAGCCAGCCCTGGAGCGATCCGAAAAACGCCCTGATTGTCGATGCTTACGAGCTGAACACCATCGACTGGAACGCGTTTCTGCAGGACAAGCGGATCGCCGGCTTCATCTCCAAGGCCTCCGACGGCCTGCCTGAAAGCTTCAGCTGCACCGGCGATCACGGCGGCGATACCGTGGCCCATTGCAGGACGATGTGGCGCAAATACGCCGTCAGCCGCGAGCTGTTTCAGACGCGCCGCATGCTGGCAAAGACGAATGGCCTGTTATGGGGCGCCTATCATCTGGGCCGGCCCGGCAACCCGATCGACCAAGCCAATCATTTTCTCGATTACGCCGACCCGCAGCCGGACGAATTGATGGTGCTTGACATCGACGGCATGGATACGACGCAGTTCATGTCGCTCGACGATGCGCAGATCTTCGTGGCGCACATCAAGGTCAGGACCGGGCGCTACCCCGTTCTCTACGTCAATCACAACACGGCGCGCTATATCGCAGACCACCGCGGCACCTATCCGCTGCTGTCGCGGTTGCCCCTGTGGTATGCGCGGTACAAGCCCGATGTGAAAGGCACCTTCCCGCTCGGCAACTGGGACAACTATGCCATCTGGCAGTTCGTTTCATCGGACAATTGCTCGGAGAAGAGCTGCCCCTATCGGGTGCCGGGCACGCTCAGCGACATCGACGTCAATGTCGTGCCGATGACGAGGGTTCAGCTCGCGAAGATCTGGCCGCAGGGTGATCTCCTGCCGGCCAAGCCCCTGCCCGCGCCGGATCTGACGATTGCGCTTGCAGCGATGTGCAGCGGGCCACGGCAAGCGCTCGTTTCGCTCATGCTCGACCCGGTCGTCACCGCTTCGACCCCGCAGTCCAAGCCGGTCGAGGTCAACGAACTGAACTACCAGGATTTCTAAAGCAACCGCGCAAAAGCATGCAGCGGTTTTGCGGATAGCGACATGCAGGAAATCGGGAGCTTAGGGCACAAGGAGCGACGCTGAAAGATCGCGACGCGATTGTAGCGGACCGTGCATGGACCGAAGTTGGTCGGCAGATCACTCTTGCACTACCCGATCCTTTCGGCCACCTGATCGGCGCCGTTGTAGTGCAGGATCAAGCGAGCGGCGCTGCCGTCTCCGCCGGGTTCGAAGGTGAGCTGCATGGGCGCGCTCTTGTGAAAGAAATGCCATTCCGAGGTAGGGAACACCCGATGCTGATCGGCGATCGGAACATGGAGCCGGTCGCCCGTCGATGTAACATCGAACACCCAATCGTTCATTTGATAACGTCCCACCAAACGGGCGAGGCAGTTGGGGGTGATCGCGACTTCCTTCGGATACGACATCAAGTCGCGGCTCGGGTTGAGCACATGGGCGCCGAGATCGACAACGGCATCGATGCTCGCGTTGCTGAGCACAGCCACTCCACGTTTCCATTCTGGAATGCATTTGACAAAAGCGCGGGCACCACCGGTACCACCCGGCTTCGATAGGGCAACTACGCCATCCAGATGCTGCGTCGCCAGTTCCAAGCCGCCTTGGTCACGCGGTGTCATCAACGGACGGATGACGGACGCGAGCGATGATCTCTCATCGCACACCGCGTCGACAAAACACAACAGATCGGGCAGGGTCGAGCGCAGCGCGCCCGTCCCGGCCAGCGCGTCGAAAGCCCAATCAAAGGTTGGCTCCAAACTATCATTGTGTCCCGACGCAATGTTTCCAGCCAACCGCGACGGTATTGCGATGCCGGTGTCGTCCATCCGCAGTGGATCAAGGATGCGCGCACGGAGCAGGCTCTCGTAGCCGCCAGCCCCGGCACGCAGTACCAGCGCGTGTCCCAGCAATCCGACCCCAACATTCGAATATTCAAAGCTCTCGCCAGGTGTCCGGTTCAATTCGTGGCCGGCGAGAAACTCGTAGAGCCTTTCCGCCGAGTATGCGGCATAGGGGCCACCTGGCCGAGATGGCGAGTCCCCATTCGTCGCCACGCGCGGCAGTCCGGAATAATGCGAGGCCAGGTGGCGAAGAGTGATGGCTTTGCCGTCGCGAACCGGCACGCGTGTTTCGGTCGGCAACAGCTCCGCGACCGGCTCATCCATCCAGACCTCACCCCGGTTGGCCATGTCGGACAGCAACAGCGCAGTGAACAACTTAGTGATCGACCCGATCTCGAACACGGTTTTTTCGGTCACAGGGTCTGCGCCACTTGTGTCGCGGTGGCCATGGGCGACGATCCGATGGCCGTTGCCTTCAGTGACCCCGACCACCATGCCGACGCTTAGGCGGCGCTCATCAACACGCTCAATAAGCAGTCGGCGAATCGCGTCGTCGGACAAGACATGCGGTGGGACGACAGATGCAGACACGATCATGACCTCAACGCAGGTCGACCGAGCCGCCTGCCTTTCACATCATCGAGCCAATCATTATCGATCGCCACCACCAACGTCTATCATTTTGGTGGTTCCAAGGGGACAAGTCGGCTTGAACCGGGCACTGGAAGGCACGGCCCTTCGTGATCCGCAAGCGAGGTCAGGCTGTCTTCGCTTCGCCGCCGCCGTTGCGGCGACAGCATACGTTAAGTGTATCTTGGCTCATGGGTACACACCCTAGCCGAACTGGCCTCAGGCCTCGATCTGCACGTCTGTCTTCGGCCGCGAGCAGCAGGCGAGGATATAGCCTTCGTCGATCTCGTCATCGAGGATGCCGCCATTGTGGCTCATGTCGACTTCGCCGGAAAGCTTCATCACCCGGCATGTGCCGCAAAGGCCGGATTCACACGCCGCCCCGATGCGAACGCCCGCGCCGCGCGCCGCCTGAAGCACAGTCTGCCCCGCCGCGCAGACGACATCCTTGCCGGCCATGGTGAAGCGGATCGTGGTCGCAGCCTCGCCGGAAGCATCGTCGGCAACTTCCGCAAGCGGCGTTGCCGCATTCGCCGGCTGGAAACTTTCCTGGTGGTAGCGCGACATGTCGAAACCGTGCGCTTCCAGCATGGATCGCACCGCATCCATGAAGACTTCCGGCCCGCAGCAGAAGATCGTCCGGTCCATGAAATCGGGCGCCAGCAGACCAATCTTCGCCTTGTCGATGCGGCCCTTCAATCCCGACCAGAGATCGGTACGGCCACAGCCCTCGACGATCAGGCCGAGATTGAGGTTCGGCATGAAGCGGGCGAGATATTCGAGTTCGGAGCGGAAGATGATGTCGGCGGGGCTGCGCGAGCAGTTGACGAAAGTGATATCCGACAATGGCGCGATATCGGACATGTAACGCGTCATCGACATCATCGGCGTGATGCCGGAACCGGCCGAGACGAAAAGGTACTTCTCTCCCGGATGGCGAATATGGCTGAAATCACCGAGCGGGCCGAAAGCCTTGATGCGCATGCCCGGCTTGAGGTTCTCGAACATCCAGCGCGTGCCGATGCTGTCCTTCTGCGCCTTGACCGTCACGGCGACCGAGAAGGGCCGCGACGGCGTCGAGGACAGCGTATAGGTACGCATGACCGGCTCCGAAGCCGTCGGCAGCTCAAGCGTCACGAACTGGCCCGGCAGGTAGCGGAACCAATTGTCCTTGTCGGACCCGAATGTGAAGGTCATCACATCGGGCGCTTCGGGCGTGACCGAGAGGCATTCAAGCAGATGCTGCCTGTCGCTCCAGGGCTGCATCTGGTCGAGGTGTCTATGACGGAGGGAGACGGCCATGTTCATACTCAGGCAACCGCCGACAGCTTGGCCTGGTCGCCCTGCAGCCGGTTGATCATGAAAGTCGTGTACCATTCGACGAACTGCATGACGCCGCCTTCATGGATCTCCGAATAGGGACCGGGCTCATAGGCCGGTGAGCGGATGCCGAAGGCATTTTCCTCGACGATACGGCGGTCCTGGTCGTTGGTTTCGGTCCAGACGTGGGTCAGCTCTTCCAGATCGTAGTCGACGCCTTCGACGGCATCCTTGTGAACGAGCCACTTCGTGGTGACGGCCGTTTCCTCGGCGCTGATCGGCAGAACACGGAAGGAAATCGCGTGGTCGCCGAGCATGTGGTTCCACGTCGTCGGATAATGGAACAGCAGCATCGTGCCGATGCCGTTGATCGTTACATCGGACGAGAGCGGCCGCTTGACGGCATTCTGGCCGGACATGGTGTAGCTTTCCGCGCCTTCGATCAGCGGCATGCGCGTCGCACGGAACTGGCCGTCCGGAGAAAGCTTGAATTCGCTCGGCAGGCCTGCGGCCTCGCAACGTGCCCAGTGCTCGGTGATGACCGGGTCGCTCATGGCGCCCTGCACGCCGCTGACGGTCGGGGCTTCCGGGAAGGTGCGGCAAAGCTCGGGATGATTGGCCGCGCAGTGGTAGCACTCGCGATTGTTTTCCCAGACCAGCTTCCAGTTGCCCTTCTCGATGATGGTGCTCTGGAAGGCGATCTTGGCCTCGCTGATGCGATGCGGCGCCATATAGGGCTCGACCGTCGCGCGCAGCGGGGCGAAATCCGGAGCGTTCTGTGCAAGGCAGATGAAGATGTAGCCGCCGACGCTTTCACAATGAACCGGTTTCAGCCCGTGCTGGCTCTTGTCGAAATCCTCCGCCATCTGCCGGGCGAAGAGCAGCGAGCCGTCAAGTTCGTAGGTCCACTGGTGATAGGGGCAGACGAGCTTTGCCGAGGAGCCGCGCTCGGTGTTGCAAACACGCGAGCCGCGATGGCGACAGCTATTATGGAACGCGCGGATGACCTGGTCGCGGCCGCGGACGATGACGACGGGATAATCGCCGATCTGGACGGTGAAGTAATTGCCCGCGCGCGGCACTTCGCAATCATGGCCGATGAACAGCCAATCGCGATAGTAGATCGTCTCCATATCGAGCTTGAAATAATCCGGGTCGGTATAGAATGGTTGCTCCAGGCTCAAGCCTGTCCGGTGGTTCTTCAATTGCCGCAGAACTTTGCTGCCGATATCCATTTGCCTATCCTTGCACAATACCGGAAGACGAGCAGAGGACATGCAAGGCCGGTGGGAACGGCCGAAAGCAATGCCCCGACCGCCCGCCGCGGTCAGTAAACCATATGTGCCCAAGGCTGGTTTCCGGGCTCTGGAGCGGCCCTGTTTCCGGGACCCCATGGCACCTTCCCAGGCCGACCAGACCCAGTGGCTTTATCCGCCATGCCTCACTCCACCACCGTTGCGGGGGCAGCGCCGGATTTTGACCGGCTTCCCAATTCTCCATCTCCCTAGCAGACGGCACCTTGAGATTGATAACATCATAGCGCTCGGCCGCATCAGCCGCTGCGCTACAATGCGACATCGGCTTCGAAATTGACGACAGGCAAAACAGGGCGCCGACACGGTCGTCTTTACAAACAATATAGAAAAGCAATTCAATTGCTTATGTTCCGGCGCCAGCAATGAAAGCGATGCTCCGTCCGACCCTCGCCGATGACGCTTTATTCTGATTGCGACGGATCAGCTGGCAGAGGGTGACGAAACAGACGATTGGGCGGACGAAAGGGCTTGCAGAGCGGCCATCGCGCGACCGGCATCGAGGGCCGGGACGAAGATGTGGTCATGATAGAAGGCCGCGACGACATTGGCGCTGATACCCTCGTTTCCCAAAGCCGTTGCGAAGGCTGCGGTCAGACCTACGGCCTCGAGAGAAGAGTGAACCTCAAGCGTGATCATGCGCATGGCGGGAGCGACCGGAAGCCCCGCCTTTCGGGCCACTTCCAGCGGCAGGATCAGCGTCACACCTTCTCTTTCGCGAAAGAGCCCGATCGGTTCCAGATGGATGTAATCGGCCAGTGCCGACGCCGGAACGCTGCAATAGACAAATTCGCCCTCGGCGAGATTCGGCTTCATGGCGGACAGGAGCTGTTTGAGATCGATAATTCCCGACATGTTTCTCAGTCTTCCCCAGGGTTCGGCATCCAAACGGTTAAGCCCGGCTCAAGCTATTCGATCTATCATGCCGCCCAGAGACTGATATAGCGAGATCCGGCATGGCCAAACTCAGATATTTCGACGCTGGGAAGCCCGCCGAGCCCGAACCGACGCCACCGGTATCGACGACGGGCTACAGCGAATTCCTGCGCACGGGCCGCATCAACCGCAACAGGTCGCATTGGCTTGCCGAGGAGCGGGAATATCTCAGTCACGAGCACGTGGCCGAGCGCACGGCGCTGAAGCTCAGGGATGCCGGCGAAAAGACCCATGACAGGCTCAACAGCTTCCACAAATCGATCCGCTTCCCGAAGCTCATCTTCCATCACACGCTGAAGGACACGCCGCATCTCGGCTATTGCCACGTGACAGCCGCGCGGACGCAGTTCGCGCACTATGAGGACGTGAACTGGGCCTTCTATATCGCCAACTTCTTTGCCCGCATCGGTCAGGAAGAGAACTTCTTCGAAGACATCAGCCTCAAATATTCACGGATGTATTTCGCCGTCGCCATCCATCCGGACAAGGCGGCGGAAGACAAGAAGCTGACGATCAATCGCGACATCAGGGGCAACGGCGTGTTGTTCCATACCCACGATCCGCAGATCGCCATCCGCAATGTTCTCCTGCTCGGCGCCCGCAACGAGCAGCTTCGCGACATCATTCGCCAGCTTTGACGATTGATCCGAAAACTCGAAGAGCATAAGAACGGCCTGAACTGCAAGCAGGCAGGCCATGGCACGACACATAGACATTCTCGAACATCCGCAAACCGCGATAGACGTCGCGACCGCAACCCTTGCCGAGGGTTTGCCGATCGGGCTGCCGACGGAGACGGTCTATGGCCTTGCCGCCGATGCCACCAATCCCGCCGCCATCACCCGGATCTACGAGACCAAGGGGCGGCCGCGCTTCAATCCGCTGATCTGTCATATGAGCGATCTCGCCATGGCGGAGCGCTATGCCATCTTCGATCCGATTTCGCGCAAGCTGGCGGAAGCTTTCTGGCCCGGTCCGCTGACTCTGGTGCTGCCGCTCAAGCCCGATAGCGGCATTCATCCGCTGGCGACGGCCGGGCTCGACACGGTCGGCATCCGCGTGCCCAAGGGCTTTGCCGGCGAGCTGATCCGCGCCTTCAACCGGCCGCTTGCAGCACCAAGCGCCAATACCTCGGGCAAGATCAGCGCCACCAGCGCCGATCATGTCGACGACGATCTCGGTGAGCGGATCACGCTGATCCTCGACGCGGGTGCCTCGGTCGTGGGCGTGGAGTCGACCATCGTCAAGGTCGAGGATGGCGAGATGCGCCTCCTGCGACCCGGCGGCCTTGCGGCAAGCGAGATCGAGCGGGTGGCGGGAAAGGCGCTGAAGCGCAAGAAGAAGGCTTCGGCTGCCATCGAAGCGCCCGGCATGCTCGCCTCGCATTACGCACCCGGAGCAGCGGTGCGGCTGGACGCGACGGAGGTTTCCGAGAACGAGACGCTGATCCGCTTCGGAACACCCGCCATCGCCGGCATCGAAAAAGCCCTTGCCGTGCTTGATTTGAGCGCCGACGGCGATCTCTCCGAAGCCGCCGCAAACCTCTTCGACTTCATGAAGCGCGCCGACGCCACGGGTGCCGCGACCATTGCCTTTTCGCATATTCCCGACGAGGGCCTCGGCGAGGCCATCAATGACCGGCTGCGCCGCGCAGCTGCACCCAGAGACTGATCAGCCCGACCTATCGGCAAAGGACACGCCATGAGCAACTCCGCCCCCTCCTCCGCCCTTCTCGACCGCTTCGCTGCGATCGTGGGAGACAAGCACGCATCGCGGGACCCTGCGGAGATCGCACCGCATCTGGTGGAAAACCGCGGTCTCTATCATGGCGCTTCGCCCCTGCTGCTCAAGCCCGGTTCGGTGGAAGAAGTTTCGGCGATCCTGAAGCTTGCGAGCGAGACCGGCGCGGCCATCGTTCCGCAGACCGGCAATACCGGCCTTGTCGGCGGACAGACGCCGCGCGAGGGCGGCTCCGACATCCTCCTGTCGCTGGAGCGCATGAACCGCGTTCGCGATATCGATCCGGTCGGCAATACCATGATCGTCGAAGGCGGCTGCATTCTCGCCGATGTTCACAAGGCGGCGGCCGAGCATGGCCGCATGTTCCCGTTGTCGCTCGGCTCGGAAGGCTCGTGCCGCATCGCCGGCAATCTTTCCACCAATGCCGGCGGCACGGCGGTCCTTGCCTATGGCAACATGCGCCAGCTCTGCCTTGGCCTTGAAGTCGTGCTGCCCACGGGCGAGATCTGGAATGGGCTGCGCCGCCTCAAGAAGGACAATACCGGTTACGATCTGCGCGATCTCTTTATCGGCGCGGAAGGCACGCTCGGCGTCATCACCGGCGCGGTGCTAAAACTCTTTCCGCAGCCCCTCGGCCATCAGGTCGCCTTTGCCGGACTGAAATCGGTCGACGACGCGCTGACCCTGTTCAAGAATGCCTCCAGCCTCTGCGGCACGGCGCTGACGGGTTTCGAGCTGATGCCGCGCATCGGCGTCGAATTCACCACTCGGCATATTCCGGGCGTGCGCGATCCTCTGGAGACGGCGCATCCCTGGTACGTCCTGATCGACATCTCCACCTCCGATTCGGCCGAGACGGCAGAACGGATGATGACGGCCCTGCTCGAGCAGGGCTATGAGGCCGGCCTAATACAGGATGCGACCATCGCCAGCTCGGAAGCGCAGCAGAAGGCCATCTGGCGCATGCGCGAGAGCATGTCGGATGCACAGAAGCCGGAGGGCGGTTCGATCAAGCACGACGTTTCCGTGCCCGTGGCACAGATCCCGCAATTCATGGCGGAGGCGGAAAAGGCCGTTACCGCAGCCCTACCCGGCGCACGCGTCTGCGCTTTCGGCCACATGGGCGACGGCAACATCCACTACAACATCTCGCAGCCTATCGGCGCCGACAAGGCGGAGTTTATCGGTCGCTGGCACGAGATCAACAAGATCGTGCATGGGCTGGTGCTGCAGCATGGCGGCTCTATCTCCGCCGAGCACGGCATCGGCCAGCTGAAGCGCGACGAGCTGGCTTCAATCCGCTCCAATATCGAGATGGACCTGATGCGCCGGATCAAGACGGCGTTTGACCCTGCGGGGATCATGAACCCGGGGAAGGTTTTGAAGGTCTGAGATATCAGACGGTTACGACGACCCGCTCGGAGGCGAAGCAGCCGATCTGACAAGAGATAACGGTGCCATCGGCATCGATGTCTTCACCGGCATAGGCAAGCACCGGCACCAGACGCGATTGCTGCAGAAGGCGCGCTTCGGCTTCCGTGGGCATACGCGCGGTGATGTCCGTGGAGCGGCGCCAATAGTCCATGACGCCATAGTCCTTCAGCGCGGCCGTGAATGAGCCCGTCGCGGTAAATTTCTCCGCCAGACCGGGGAAGCGCTTTGCCGAGCAACTGCGCATGACCACCGAGACGGGAAGCGCATCGGCATAGGCGACCACGCACATGTCAAGCACCGCCTCGCCGGGCTGCAGATTCAGCCTCGCGGCGATATCGGCGGTTGCCCGAACCTCCTTCGCGGAGACAACCTTGCGCGTGAGGTTAGCGTCCGTAGCAGTCAGGTTCTTGCTGAACCGAACCTTGTCGCCTAGCTGGAAGCGAACAGGCATATCGGCGCGCACATAGGCGCCGCTACCGCGCGCCACGCGCAGCAAGCCCTCCCCCTCCAGCTCGGCGATCGCGCGGCGCACCGTCACCCGCGAAACACCGAATTGTTCGGACAAGGCGCGTTCGCCCGGCAGGCGGCTGCCAGGGGCATGCTTGCCCCCATCGATGGCGCGTCTGAGCTCCGCGGCTACGGCCGCCCAGCCTCCCGCGGATTTTGAGCTTTCGCCCTGCAGATTTTTCTCGTCCATCACAATACTGTCGCCTTGAAATTGGTATATACCAATTTATAGAGAGTTGGATCGTTTATGGAAGGGTTCGGCATGGGCGACAAGCGGATATATGTGACTTCTGTCAGCAGCAGCGGCATGCACGGCTTCAGCAAGCAGACCAAGGATCACATTCAGCTGCTGACGGGGCTCGGCGTCGAAGGCGACGCGCATATGGGGGTGACGGTAAAACACCGCTCGCGCGTCGCGGTCGATCCCACCCAGCCCAATCTGCGCCAGGTGCATATCATCCACGAAGAACTGTTCGACGAACTGACGGAGAAGGGATTTTCCGTTTCGCCGGGCGACATGGGCGAGAATATCGCGACCAGAGGGATCGACCTGCTTTCGCTGCCGCAAGGCACGCGCCTGCATATCGGCGATGAGGCCATCGTCGAGGTGACCGGCTTGCGCAATCCCTGCAAGCAGATCGATGATTTCCAAAAGGGTCTGCTGCATGCGGTGCTCGACAAGGATGCCAACGGCGGCTTGATCCGCAAGGCCGGCATCATGGGCATCGTCTCGCAGGGTGGCCGCGTGCAGCGCGACGATGCCATCCGCGTCGAGCTGCCGCCACTGCCGCATATCAAGCTCGAGCGGGTTTGATATTGGGATTAATTTGACGCGGCCGCATAGAGACAAGTTGGCTCTGAATACGCCGAGGGCTTGATACCCCCCTCTGTCACTTCGTGACATCTCCCCCCACAAGGGGGGAGATTGTTGGGAGCATGTCGCACCGCTTCGCTAAGTCATCGCATTTTAGTTTCCGCGGGCGAGATGTTTGTTTGAGGCACGCACGTGCCGCCAGTTACCGATCTCCCTCCTTGTGGGGGAGATGTCCCGAAAGGGACAGAGGGGGGTGCGCACTCTCCGCGACGATCGCAGCTGGCGTCATCCCCCAACTACATCAATCGAAATCCTCACTACCCGAATTGCCGCCGCCATTGCGGTTGCCAGAGATGATCTCGCGCTTGCCGACATGGTTGGCGGGGCCGACCAGACCGTCCTTTTCCATGCGCTCGACGAGCGATGCCGCGCGGTTGTAGCCGATGCCGAGGCGGCGCTGGATGTAGGAGGTCGAGCACTTCTTGTCGCGCATGACCACCTTGATCGCCTGTTCGTAGAGATCGTCGCCATCTTCCGAGGCAATCGCGCCCTTGTCGAAGACAGCCGTATCTTCTTCCTCGTCTTCCTCATCCTCGTCGGCGGTGACCGTGTCGAGATATTCCGGACGGCCCTGCAGCTTCAGGTGCGCGACGACCTTTTCGACTTCCTCGTCGGACACGAAGGGGCCGTGGACGCGGGAGATGCGACCGCCGCCGGCCATGTGCAGCATGTCGCCCTGGCCGAGGAGCTGTTCGGCACCCTGCTCGCCGAGAATGGTGCGGCTGTCGATCTTCGACGTCACCTGGAAGGAGATGCGTGTCGGGAAGTTCGCCTTGATCGTGCCGGTGATGACATCGACCGAAGGACGCTGTGTCGCCATGATCAGGTGAATACCGGCGGCACGCGCCATCTGCGCCAGGCGCTGGATCGCGCCTTCGATTTCCTTGCCGGCGACCATCATCAGATCTGCCATCTCGTCGACGATGACGACGATATAGGGCATCGGCGTCAGGTCCATTTCCTGTTGCTCTTCGATCGGGGCACCCGTGCCCTTGTCGAAGCCGGTCTGGACCATGACGTGGATCGTCTCGCCCTTTTCCTTGGCGGAGGCGACGCGGCTGTTATAGCCGTCGATATTGCGCACGCCGAGGCGCGACATCTTCTTATAGCGATCCTCCATTTCGCGCACCGCCCACTTCAGCGCCATCACGGCCTTCTTGGGATCGGTGACGACAGGGGTCAGCAGGTGCGGAATGCCGTCATAAACGGAGAGTTCCAGCATCTTCGGATCGACCATGATCAGGCGGCACTGTTCCGGCGTCATGCGATAGAGCAGCGACAGGATCATCGTATTGATCGCGACGGACTTGCCCGAGCCGGTGGTGCCGGCGACGAGCAGATGCGGCATCTTCGCGAGTTCCGCGATGACGGGCTCGCCGCCGATCGTCTTGCCGAGGCCGAGCGCCAGCTTGTAGCCGCTCTTCTCGAAATCGGGCGAATCGATCATCTCGCGGAAATAGACGGTCTCGCGGTTGACGTTCGGCAATTCGATGCCGATGACGTTGCGGCCGGGAACGACGGCGACACGAGCCGACAGCGCCGACATCGAGCGGGCAATATCGTCGGCAAGATTGATGACGCGCGAGGATTTGACGCCGGGCGCAGGTTCGAATTCATAAAGCGTGACGACCGGGCCGGGGCGGACATGGATGATCTCGCCCTTGACGCCGAAATCCTCAAGCACGCTTTCCAGCAGGCCGGCATTCTGCTCCAGCGTTTCCTGCGTCATGATCACGCCGGAACGGACGGCGGGCTCCTGCAGCAGCTCGCGCGGCGGCAGCTCGTATTCGCCATCGACGCTGGGAGCGATCGGGCGCCACTCGGGCGGTGTCAGGGACGCAGGACGGCGCGGCGAGATCCGCGATGGCGACGGCGGCGCATCGATCAGCCGCTGGGCGGCAGCTTCGACGGCCGGAAGGATCGGCGCTGCCCTGGCAACGGGCGCGACCGGCGCAGGTGCTGCAACCTTCATCGGCATCGGTGCCAAGACCATGACCGGAGCGGGACGGGTTTCGGCTGCGGGAGTTACATCAGCACCATAGACTGCCGTTACAAACGCGGGCGGCACGAATGTCTCGGCCGGCGCCGCCACAGGCTGCTGCTCGGCTTCAGGTGCTTCGATAACGACAGGTGTCGCTTCGACGACCGGAGCCAGAACGGCGGCCTCAAGCGCTACAAGCTCGTCCATGGCTGGCGTGCTGAGATCTGCCGTCGGCTGGCTGGAAACGGCTTCGAGCGGCGCTGCTATTTCGATCGCCGGGGACGGCACGACAGCGAGCTGGGGCTCGACAGCCGCAGCCGGGCGGCGGCATTCGACGACGCGGAACTTGGCGATGATCGCTTCGGCATCGACTTCCGGCCTCTGCGGCGTCGCCGGCTGCTTCGGCTCACCCTTGAGGGCAGAGACGAACTCGCCGTCGAACGGCATCGCATCCCAGAAGGCGAAATCGGAGAGATGGACAAGACGCGACTCGACCACAGGCGCGGCTACGGACTCGGGAACACTTGACTGAACAGGGGAAGCATCCAGCGCAATCGCGGGAGCTTTCGAGAATGCGGTAGCGATAACGGTCATCTCCAATGCGTCCGGCTCGGTTGCCGGAGAACTCTGAATTACTGTCGGTATGTAGTGTTGCACCGCAAAGGGCATGTCCTCCAGCGGCGGCAGATGGAACTCGGCGAAGTGCATGGGCTGCGGAGCAGCGGCAACAACCGGAGCCTCGACGGCCGGCTGATCCATCACCCGCATGGCCGCATGCGAGGCGACCTGCGGCCTGACGTCGACCTGTGGCTCTGCAGGCGGCCGGCGGCTGATGATCTCGTTTTCGCGCGTGCGGGTAAACCGCACATTCGGCCCCATCAGAAAGGCATTCTGCCAGCCGGGCGATGCGAGATCTTCCGCAGAGATCCCCTGCGGGAGAACAGGCATTTCCTGCTCGCTCGTCACCGCGGCGGCCTGCAGCGCCTCCACGACCGGCGGGGGTGCTGCGGCGGTCCGCTTCCTCACCTCTTCGGCGAGGCGCTTTTCCTCGGCCTGGCGCTGCTCTTCAGTCTTGCGCTTGGCTTCACGAACGTTGCGAATCTTCTCTTCCAGGAACGCGCGGCGAGCGGCGATCTGCTCGGCACGGCGAGCCTCTTCGGCTACCTGTTCCGGGTCGAGATCGCCCTCAGGCTGGACGCCTTGTGATGCGTTTGAAAGTGTCGTTCGGGAAAGACGCATGAGACCTGCAACCCAGTCATTGATATTGCCGATGGCTTCTCAAATCGAATAGGGCAAGGATGGTTAATAAGTTCCTTCCTGCCGTTGTGGAAAGCAGCCATTCCGCACCCGCCAAACACATCCGCAAATGTTCGGAAACCTTGCGGAAACAAGCGCATGACGGGTCCCTGCCGCGTGAGAACGCGACAAGGGGGCAGGTTAAATTTTTTGCGAGACCTGTTACCGCGACGAGGATAGCTGCGCGATGGAAAGCAGCGTGTCGGCGCTGATGCCGGTGCCCGAAGACGAGCCCGTGAGAATCGACAGCGCCGGCGACGTCGAGGCGGTCGTGTTGTTCTCCATGTCGTACATCGCCGAGAATCGCTGCAGCAGCTGGTTGACCTTGGTCGGGTCCTGCAGGTCGCTCACATTGACGAACTTGCTCAGCATGCTGGCCTGGGTATCGACATCCATGTTGGAGATCGAGCTCGGCAGATTGTAGGTCGTGGTGATGACCTCATAAAGCGCGGAATCACCCATGATGTCATAGATCGAATTGATGTCGGGCGCCTTGCGCTGGAAGTAGAGCGCCAGACGCACGCCGGGGTTGGTCTCGCCTTCCTGGTCTTCCAGCGTCTGATGCAGATAGAGATCATTGGTCGCGGCGAGAGCGCCCTGGTTTTGCGCCGTGCCGAGCTTGCTGTCGGTCAGGTTGCCGTCGGTGCCGAAATTGAAGTCTTCGACGATGGTCTTGAATTTGGCGCCATCGGTGGTGTTGACGAAGCTCTTCGAATCGGACGGATCGGAGGCGAAAGCCTTCTTCAACGTCGCCGTATCGACCGTCTTCGGATCAATGCCGTTGGCCGTCAGGATGAAGTTCGTGAGCTTGCTGTCGGCCAGCAGATCCGTGACGCTGGTCACGTTGACGATATTGGTGGCGAAATAGGTGCCGGCGGTCTTGGCATCGCTGGTCGCCTTGGTCAGCTCGGCGCCCGACAGCCCTGCCGTGCTGCGGCTGGAATATTGCGAGATATAGCTGTTGATCTGTGTCTGCGACAAGGACTGCACCGGCGCTTTCAGATTGCCGCTGCTGTCGAAATTGAACGCCTTGGCAAGCGCGGTGAAGCGGGAGTCCTTGAGAGAATTGACGTAGCTCTTCGGATCATAGGGATCGCTTTCGAGGATCTTCGTCAGCTGAGACTTGGTGACTTCGTTCTCACCGATGCCATAGGCGCGCAGCGCCATCTGATAGAGTTCGGGCGCGCTGTCGTTAGCGGTGCTGCTGTCGGACGTATTGCTCGCAAAGAAATCCTTGATGGTCTTCACGCTGGCGATGCGGTTCTTGTAGTTGTTGACCGCATCCGTGGTCAGGGTCGATTGAGACGACTGGTAGTTGCTCATATAGGCCGTGGAGGCCGCGTCGATCTCGTCCTGGGACTGCGCCGTCTGGCCGGAGGCAAGCGTGCCGTCCGACTGGAAATTGAACTGGGAGACAACGTCGGTCAGACCGAAGATGGAGGCGGTCGTCGCATCGGCGAAAGCGTTCTTGAAGACGACGGCGGGCGTGGTCGGGTCGATGCCGTAAGCCGTCTTGATGTAATCGAAAAGACGCGTGTCCGATGTCAGCTGGTCGACGGTCGTGATGGAGCCGATATGATTCTTGTAATAAAGGTCATTGTCGGTCGCACCGACACTCGTCGTGAACGAGGGTACGGTGGAATTGTAGGCGCTCATCACGTCGGCCTGCTGGCTGAGGGTCTGCGGCCCTCCGGGATAGTTCGCGGTATAGCCCGCCGTCGTGGCGCTTATCTGGTCAGAGGTCTGAGCCTGCGAGCCGGACGCAACCGTGCCGTCGCTCTGGAAGTTGAACTCAGCCATGACGGCGGTCAGCCCGTTCGAGCTTGCGGTGCTGGCATCCTTGGCCGAAGCATTGAACTGGTCAGCCGTAATGTAGGACGGGATATTGAATGCCGTCTTGACGTATTGGAACAGCTGCGGATTGGACGTCAGCTGGTCGACCGAGGTGACGTTGCCGATATTGGCCTGGTAATAGGCCGTGTCGCCGTCCGGCGTCGACGTCTTGATCGTGCCGTCGGCATTGAAATTGAATTCCGCCACCAGAGCCTTGTCGGCGGTGCCGCCGTTCTGGTTGACGTAGCTGTTCGGATCGCTGAGATCGCTCGTCAGCATCTGCTTCAAAGACGAATTCGATACATAGGTCGGATCGATGCCATAGGCCTGCAGCACATAGTTGCGCAGGCGCGTATTGCCGAGAAGATCGTCAACCGTCTTAACCGAGCTGATGTTCTGGCTGTAATAACTCGTTTCGGTCGCCGCCGACGTCTCTTCATTCGTAAACGACTGCTGGTAAAGCCCGATGAGATCGTCTTCCTGCGTGCTGGTTTGTGCCGTATTCGTCGTGCCCGTCGCGCTCGTACCGAAATTGAACGCCGCAGCGAATTCCTTGTAGCGCGGATCGGTGAGCTTATTGGCGAAACTGCTGCTGTCGCTGAGGTCGCTGGTCAGCACCTGTTTCATAAAGGCCTTGGCGTAGGTCATGTCCGAAAGCCCGTAGGCTTCCATTGCGTAACTGTATAGCTGATAGTCATTCAGGAAGTCATCGACATTGGTTACTTTGCCGATATTGGCGTTGTAATAGTCGATCAAACGCTTGTTTTGCGACTGCTGCGCCACCTGATTGAGCGAGGTCGTCATATCTCTGGTTGCGACCGTATAACCAAGATAAGTGGAAATCATCAGCAGAATCCCAATAGATCTCTAATAAAGGGGACGAATCTGGCTCTTATTATTTCATACAAACCTTACCCGAGACTTACACCAACTCACCCTATGCGTGTATACCATTGAAGCACTTCCCTGCCGTGTGTTCACCTTATGGAAACCCTGATGGAGTTGACTTTGCTAACCATTTGAGGACGCAAAGTTTTCTTAACCTCGATTTTTAAGCTGTCTGGAAGGGACGGCGCCTAATCTGCCCAACAACGAGAGGACAAAAGTTCTCCGAGAGAAGACCGGAACAACCGGCTCTCAGGTAAAGCAAGGGTAGAAAATCGATGACTAATACCGTCCTGAAGCCCGATTGGGCTGGAACCACACTGCGGCTTGATCCGGCGCGCTTCCCGCAACAGGTCAGCTATGCCATGCGAGGTGCCGAAGGTGACGTCACCATTACGATCGACGAGCGCGGCGCCGTGCTGCGCAAGATCCTGCCGTCCAGCGGCCTGCCGCTGTCCGTTGCCTTGCCCAAGCGTGCATTCAAGGGCGTTGCAGCCCGGGCCATAGACCATGGCGATGGCGAAGTGACCGTCACGCTGGAACTGCACCACTCCGATCCGGATCTCTGCATTCCCCTTCTCGTCGCTCACGACCTCAGCGACATCGCCGCCGACTGGCGCTCCTGGTCCGAAGCCTTCCGCATTCCCATGCTAATGATTGAGGCCGACGGCGTCGCCCGTCCCCTCGAAGAGCATCTCGGCGGCGTCCGTTCACAGGACAGCCAGCCGCGTCGCCGCCATTCCTATTTCGCAAATCGCCGTCCACGCTTCCTCGTGCGCCGCACGACCGGCAAGCTCGGCGTCAAGATGAGTATCCAGGGCCGCGAGATCATCGCAAGGCGCTAAGCCGTATCGGCTCAAAAACCGACTGTGCACCAAGATCTCGGCCACGGAAGGAACGATTCCGCAGCCGAGCTTCTGTTATTGCGACAAAGGTTTCGCGATCGCCCGGGAAAGCTTTTCTTAGGGCACGAGAAACAGGAACGACAGGAAGAGGCCGGCGAAGATAATCAGCCCGACGCGATTGTTCGATTTGAACAGGGCCAGGCATTGCTCGCCGTCGTTGATGTCGAGCACGGCGATCTGATAGGCGAACATGCCGCCGGCGACGATGAGGCCGAGATAGGCGAGCCAGCCTGTGCCGGCCAGAGCGAAGGCTACCAGCATGAGCAGCAGCGTCGCGCCGTAAAGCCCGACCAGCCAGAGGCGCGTCCGATCGCCGAAAAGCCGGGCGGTCGAGCGCACGCCGATCAGCTCGTCATCCTCCTTGTCCTGATGCGCGTAGATCGTATCGTAGCCGATCGTCCAGAGGATGGCTGCGAGATAGAGCACGATCGGAGCAAGCGACAGGCTGCCGAACAGCCCGGCCCAGCCCATCAGCGCACCCCAGGAGAAGGCAAGGCCGAGGAAGAATTGCGGCCAGTCGGTAAAGCGTTTGGCAAAGGGATAGAGCGCGACGATGCCGAGCGACAGCACGCCGAGGATGACGGCAAACCAGTTGAATTGCAGTAGCACCAGAAGGCCGACCAGGGCCTGCAGCGCAATGAACACCTTGGCCTGGGTACGCGTCACGCGGCCAGACGGCAGCGGGCGCGAGCGCGTGCGCGCCACGGACATGTCAATCTCGTGGTCGACCAGATCATTATAGGTGCAGCCGGCGCCGCGCATCGCAACCGCGCCGATGAAGTAAAGAATGAGGTGGTAGATCACCACGAAGCCCGGCGAGCCGTGTCCCGTGGTCGCGGAGGCATTGGCCGCGAGCGCTACGGACCAAAAGCACGGCCACATCAGGAGCTGCCAGCCGATCGGCCTGTCCCAGCGCGCAAGCTGCGCATAGGGCCATAGCGTCGGGGGCAGGATACGATAGACCCAGTTACCGGAAGGCGCGTCGGCGACGCGCCCGTTGATGTCACCTGTCTTTTGCATAGGCGATTAGTAGTGACATCCGGCGCCGGAGGTCAAGCGGCAGCGGGGCCGCAGCCCCGCTCATTTCTCAGTTCATCGTGAAGTTGAACTTGTAGCTGGCGGAGATGCCGATCAGCAGCTGGTTGCGGTCGCCGCGCTCGCGCACGAGGCTGCTGTCGCCGGCAGGGCCGGTGAGCCGGGTGTATTCCAGGAAAGTGCTGGTGGTCCAGTTCTGCGAGGCTTTCCAGGTCAGCGCGCCACCGAAACCGACGGATTTCACGCCGCCGCCTGGATTGTAACGGCTGAGGCCGGAAGCGGCCGACTCGCGTGCATTGACGCCGTAATAGGTGTTGAAATAGTCGTTGGTGGCAAGCGTCATGCGCGGACCAGCCGAGGCGCGAAATTCCGGGGTGATGTCGGTGAAAGCATCGACGGCAGCATCGGCGACAAGGCCACTATGGGCGCGAATTCCCTGGCGCACTTCGACACGCGCGCGCAGCCAATCGGTCGGGTAGGCTTCGGCAAAGCCGCCAGCTTCAACACCCCACTTGACCTTCTTCAGCCCCTTCAGCTCGTGGCCGTCGCTGCTGTCGCGGCTGGGAACGAACTTGCCGACGATGCCGACGCGAAAGGCGTCGCTTTCGATCAGGGCAAAGGAGGGGTTGTCGTTGCGCGAGGAGAAGCGCGGGCCTGGGCCTTGCCGGCCGATGGAGACCAGCGGTGACCACTGCAGCTTGTTATGCTTGCCGCCTTCGAACTTCGGCGCGGAGAAACCAGCCGCGCCGACGCTTAGGTACCAGTTACCCGACCAGAAATACTGGCCATCGCCGGCGGAGGCGGCGCCTGCAGAGGCGACAAAAAGGCCGAGGGTGAGGAACGGGCGCAACTTTGTAAACAAACTGAAACTCCATGACACGCAATACAAAGGGCCCATGGCCCGAGAGTTGCCTCAAATTATGCGGATCGCGTTACCGCTCTCTTAACCACAAGACGCGGAATTCGATAAGTATGCCAATTCAGGTTGCTCTAATAAACATCTTTGAGCGTGCGCCGATCTGTCGCGGCGATCCAACTATTGAATGAGATATTCAATCACAGGTAATGATCGTTACGCACGTAGCTGCCGACCGTTTTGCGGCCCCATTTTCAAAAAGAGAATCGAATGAAGACAATATCTGTGATTTCCCTAGGTCTGCTGCTGGGTGCAGGCATCGCGCTTTCCGGCTGCGTCAGTGCGCCGATCGGCGGGGCAAAGCAGACGGAGAGCAAAGGCAGCATCCGCGCCGGCAAGCGAACCCAGGTCACATCGATTTCGTTTCTGAAGCCCGATTGCACATTTGCATCCTATCCCTATACCGCCGTCGTCAAACCCAGCAGCCATGGCAAGGTTGAAATCATCCACGGCAGCGTCAAGGCTCACTTCCCAAGCGATGACCCCATGCACATGTGCAACGGCAAGCCGGCCGAAGGCACCATCGTGTACTATACGCCCGATGCCGGCTTCACCGGCGATGACCAATTCACTCTTAGAATGACAGGGTTGAATGCGGCGAACGGCGTCGCCGACCACACTCTGAAAATTCGCGTGGTCAAATAGGCGATACCCACATAAACCGTAAATGAGAAACGCCGGCGCCTATTATCATGCCGCCGGCGTAACAATCTATGTTTGCGCGTCCCGACCCGCGCTCAGAATGTCACCTTCTCCAAAGGTGCGCGCCCTGCCTCGAATTCCTTCAGCTTCGCCTCGCGCTCGGCGATGTAGTTGCGGTTATCCGGCACGGCGAACTGGTTCTTGGTGATCTGAAGCTGCATGATGAACAGCTCATCCCAGCGGAAGCCCATTTCGGAGCCGGCCAGATAGAACTCCCACATGCGGAAGAACTTCTCGTCGTAGAGCGCGACCGCATCGGCCTTGCGCGCCACGAAGCGGTTGCGCCAATGCCTGAGCGTATAGGCATAGTGCATCGGCAGGGTTTCGACGTCTCTTGTGAGCAACCCGGCCTTTTCCAGCGGCGGCGTGGTCTCGCCGATCGACGGGATATAGCCGCCCGGGAAAATATACTTCTCGATGAAGGCGTTGGTGGCAAAACTCGGCTTCGGGCGGGCGATAGAGTGCAGCAGCATGACGCCGTTATCGTCAAGCAGTTCCGACACCTTGCGGAAGAACTTGCCGTAGTCGCCGATGCCGACATGTTCGAACATGCCGACCGAGACGATGCGGTCGAACTTCTTGCCGGTCATGTAGCGATAGTCCTGCAGCTCGAAGCGAACGCGATCGGAAAGGCCGCGCTTGGCCGCCCGCTCGCGCGATACTTTCAGCTGTTCTTCGCTGAGCGTGATGCCTGTCACGTCGAGGCCGGGATAGGCCTCGGCGAGATACATGGCCATGCCGCCCCAGCCGGAGCCGATCTCCAGCACCTTCTGACCGGGCTCGACCAGCAGCTTGGCAGCGATATGACGTTTCTTGGCCAGCTGCGCTTCGTAGAGGCTGATGCCGGGCGGATTGAAATAAGCGCAGGAATATTGCCAATCCTCATCCAGGAAGAGATCGAACAGTTTCGCCGACAGGTCATAGTGGTGCGCAACATTGTATCTGTTGCGGTTGATCGGCGAGCGGCTCTTGATTTGCTGCCAGGCGATGCGGCCGATCAGCAACACCGCCATGCGCAGATCGAAGATCTCATTGGTGGTATTCTGCTTCACCAGCGACAGGAACTCGTAAATGTCCCCCTGCTCGAGGATGAAGCGGCCCTCCATGTACATTTCGCCGAGCTTGAGCGTCGGATCGCGGGCAACGGCATCTTCCGCCTGCTGATCGGCAAAGCGGGCAACGACCGTCTCTCCGGTTCCGTCGCCGACCATATGGGTCTCGCCGGACGCGAGTGTAAGCCTGAGTGAACCTTTACGGATGATTTTCTTGACGAGAGGAAAAAGTGTCGACGCCATGGACGCCCCGAATGTTATGACATGACATTAAGGAAGACTTTAACGCCTCACAGCCTTGTGGCAAGCTCACCTTCTCTCAGTCATTGGCACTCTGGCAACAACTCTGCCAGAGTGTGGCATTCTTGCACGAAGTTCCGCTAAGTCCTTATTTTCGTTTAAGTGCATCGGCCAGGGCGGCGCCAAAGCTACCCTGCTGCTCGGTCTTCGGACGGGGGGTTCCTTTAGCGCCAGCGTTGCGCGCACCGCCCTGTTCGCGCGACTCCCGCCCGGATGGGGCTGCCACAGTGTCGCCATCTTTGCGCATGGAGAGGCCGATTCGCTTACGTTTCGCATCGACCTCCACAACCCTCACCTTCACCACATCGCCGGCCTTGACGACTTCGTGTGGGTCCTTCACGAAACGGTCGGCCAACTGCGAAACGTGTACCAAACCGTCCTGATGGACGCCGATATCGACGAAAGCGCCGAACGCGGCGACATTGGTCACGGTTCCCTCCAGCAGCATTCCCGGTTTCAGGTCGCTGATCTCGTTGACGCCTTCCGCGAAGGTTGCGGTCTTGAAGCTCGGGCGCGGGTCACGGCCCGGCTTTTCCAATTCGGCGATGATGTCGCGAACGGTCGGCAAGCCGAACTTGTCGTCGATGAACTGCCTGGGGTCGACGGCCTTCAGCGTCACCGTATCGCCCATCAGCGCGCGTAGATCGCGGCCGCAGGCGGCGACGATCTTCTTGGCGACGCCATAGGCTTCGGGATGCACGGAGGAAGCATCCAGCGGCTCCTTGCCGTTGGGAATGCGCAGGAAGCCGGCGCATTGTTCGAAGGTGCGCTGGCCGAGGCGGGCGACCTTCAGGAGATCGCGGCGGGTCGCGAATGCACCCTCGCCGTCGCGATGCTTGACGATCGCATCGGCGATCGACGAACCAAGGCCAGAGACGCGGGCAAGCAGCGGCGCCGAGGCCGTGTTCAGATCGACGCCGACGGCGTTCACCGCATCTTCGACGACTGCGTCCAGCGAGCGCGACAGCTTCAGCTGGTCGACATCGTGCTGGTACTGGCCGACGCCGATCGACTTCGGCTCGATCTTCACCAATTCGGCCAGCGGGTCCTGTAGGCGGCGGGCGATGGAAACGGCGCCACGCAGCGAAACGTCGAGGCCGGGGAATTCCAGTGCCGCTGTTTCAGAGGCGGAATAGACCGATGCGCCGGCTTCGGAAACGATGACCTTGGTCGGCTTCGGGGCTGGCAGCTCGGTCAGCATATCGGCCACCAGCTTTTCGGTCTCGCGGCTGCCCGTGCCGTTGCCGATGGCGATCAGCTCGACCTTGTGCTTGCGGGTAAGCGCCGCCAGCGTCGCCTGCGCGCCGCGCACATCATTCTTCGGCGGGAAGGGATAGACCGTCGCCGTTTCCAGGAGCTTGCCGGTGCCGTCGACAACAGCCACCTTGACGCCGGTGCGGATGCCGGGATCGAGGCCCATGGTGGCACGCGAACCGGCGGGAGCGGCCAGCAGCAGATCCTTCAGATTGCGGGCGAAGACGTGGATCGCCTCTTCCTCCGCCCTCTCCCGCAACTCTCGCATCAGGTCAAGCGATAGCGACATGGAAAGCTTCACGCGCCAGGTCCAGCTCGCAACCTCGGTCAGCCAGCGGTCACCGGGCCGGCTTGCGCCGATATCGTAAGCCGTGGTGACCATGCGCTCGACCGGCTTGTTGGGCGAGACGGCATCAGTGTCGACCTCGATATTCAGCGTCAGGACCTCTTCGTTCCAGCCGCGCAGCATGGCGAGCGCGCGATGGCCCGGCGCCGTTGCCCAACGTTCCTGATGCGCAAAATAATCCGAGAACTTCGCGCCGGCCTCCTGCTTGCCGTCGACGACGGCGGCTTTCAGGGTCGCAGTGGTCTTCATGTAATTACGCAGCTTGCCGAGCAGATCGGCGTTCTCGGCAATGCCTTCGGCGATGATATCGCGCGCGCCTTCCAGCGCCGCCTTCACGTCTGATACCTCGGCGGTGATGAAGCCTTCGGCAAGAACGGCGGGCTCTTTCGAACGATCGGCGAGGATCGTATCGGCCAACGGGCCAAGGCCGCGCTCCCTGGCGATCTCGGCACGCGTGCGACGCTTCGGCTTGTAAGGCAGATATAGATCTTCCAGTTCGGATTTGGTGGCGACGATCGCGACCTTGCCCATCAGCTCGTCGGTCATCTTGCCCTGGCCGGTGATCGATTCGATGATCGCGGCGCGGCGCGCTTCCAGTTCGCGCAGATAGACAAGCCGTTCGGCCAGGTTGCGAAGCTGCGTGTCATCGAGGCCGCCGGTGACTTCCTTGCGGTAGCGGGCGATGAAGGGCACGGTTGCGCCTTCGTCCAGCAGCTCAATGGCGGCCTTGGCCTGATCCGGGCGAGCATTGATCTCAGCGGCGATGGTTGCAGCAAGGGAACGGATATCGGCGGCCATTGTGACTCTCTGAACTGGACAATCGTAAAGGGGACCATAAGCACGATCCCGCTGGTATAAGAAACAGTTTTCGACGCGGATCATGTCATCCGGCAGGGGAGCTGCGATCTCGCGTCCAAACCGCATTCCGCTTTAGCCATAGAAAAAGGCGTGGCAATGTTACCAGGCAAACCTCCACAGGATTTGACGCTTGACCTTTGGCCCAACCCCGCTTAACCGCGCAAAGGGATGCAACGAAAGGGCAAGCCATGAGAGTTCTGTTGATCGGATCGGGTGGACGCGAGCACGCGCTGGCGTGGAAACTGGCGCAATCGCCTCTCCTGACGGAACTTTCTGCCGCGCCCGGCAATCCGGGCATCGCAGAACATGCGACACTTGCTGCGCTTGATATCGACGATCATGACGCCGTCGTGACCTTCTGCAAGGAAAAGGCCATCGACTTCGTCGTGGTCGGTCCGGAGGCGCCATTGGTCGCGGGCATTGCCGATGCGCTGCGCGCCGCCGGCATCGCCGTCTTCGGCCCTTCCGCTGCAGCGGCCCAGCTCGAGGGGTCCAAGGGTTTCACCAAGGATATCTGCGCCCGCTACGATATTCCAACCGGCGCCTACCAGCGCTTCAACAATGCGCCAAAGGCAAAGGCCTATGTCCGTGCGCAGGGCGCGCCGATCGTCGTCAAGGCGGATGGCCTTGCGGCAGGCAAGGGCGTCACAGTGGCGATGACCATCGATGAAGCGCTTGCCGCGATCGACGATTGCTTCGAAGGTGCATTCGGCGAGGCCGGCGCGGAGGTGGTGATCGAAGCCTATCTGGATGGCGAAGAGGCAAGCTTCTTCTGCCTCAGCGACGGCAAGCATGCGCTGGCGCTGGCAACCGCGCAGGACCACAAGCGCGTCGGCGACGGCGATACCGGCCCGAACACCGGCGGCATGGGCGCCTATTCCCCTGCTCCCGTCATGACCCCGGACATGGTCGAGCGCACCATGAAGGAGATCATCGAGCCGACGATGCGCGGCATGGCGGAAAGCGGCCATCCCTTCTCCGGCGTCTTCTTCGCCGGGTTGATGATCACCGCCAAAGGTCCCGAACTGATCGAATACAATGTCCGCTTCGGCGATCCCGAATGCCAGGTTCTGATGATGCGGCTGAAGAGCGATCTGCTGCCGCTGCTCTTTGCCTGCGCCAACGGCACGCTGGACCAGGTAACGGCCGAATGGAGCGACGACCCGGCGCTGACCGTCGTGATGGCCTCGAAGGGCTATCCGGGCGCCTATGCCAAGAACACACCGATCGCGGCACTACCGGCCGACGGCGATGGCAAGAAGGTGTTCCATGCCGGTACAGGCTTGAAGGACGGCGTCCTCGTTGCGACCGGCGGCCGGGTGCTGAACATTACAGCAGCCGGCAAGACTGTAGGCGAAGCAAAAGAGCGCGCCTATGCCCTGGCGAGGGAAGTGAAATGGGATAACGGCTTTTATCGCAACGATATCGGCTGGCGTGCGGTGGAGCGCGAAAAGTAAACGTCACTGTGCTTCTACAGTTGCAAGTCCATTAAATATTTACCTAATCTCCTGACGGGATGGAAATAAAGCGACGCTAATATCTTCGTCACTATAGACGGAGTTCTTTGTTATGCGTTCCTTCTTCCTGACCTTGGCATGCGTATTGGCCGGCGGTTCCGCCACGGCCTCGTCGATCCAACCGGTCGACGGCACGATGATCGGCGGCAGGGGCAGCATTGTCGACAAGAGCTGCGCCGAATGCCCTCCGCTCAAGCCCAAAGTGACGGAAAGGGAATATACCGTGCCCACGCTGACGGCGGGCACCCAGTCGATCGTCGTGCGCAACGTTGACGGCGAGAAGAAAGTATTGCGCACCGAGGCATGGATGGGCGGCTCACCCGTGGTGTTCGTGAGCAAACCAACGCCCGAAGCTCTTGCCGCTGCAGGCGAACCAGCCGACGGCATCGACATGGCGGCCAAGACGGCAGCCCTGCCGGAGCCCGCACCGCTCGATCTCTCCGGCTTTCAGCTTCGTCAGTAACCGGAACATCCCTTTGCCGGCCGACTTGACCACCGGCCCCAATAGTCTTCAGCTGCATCCCCTTGGTCTAAAATAATATTCGAATATTATAAAATATAAACTGGACTTATCCCGGATATGAGTCAAGTCATTCGCGAGTCTAAGTAAGTATTACTTATGCCAAAGAAGCATATCTCCGGTTTCATTGTCAGAATGAATGCAACCAACCCCCTGCAATTAAAGCTTTTTTAGACATAAACAGCGATTTTACTACTCACCGGACAGCAGCATGTCATTCGAGCGGCGGCAAGCGTATTGAGGATCTCTCAGGCGATCGCACAGGTGGTAGGATACCGCACCGGTATTCACTTACCTGTGGGAGATGTTATGAAGAATCTCAAGATCGCACATCAATTATTTGCCCTGCTTGGCGTCCTCATGGCCGCCTTTGCCGTGGCAACCTATTTTCAAATTCGGTCGCAAGCCGATTCTATCTATGACGATCGCTTCGACATGCTGCGCACGCAGGTCGAATCCGGCATTTCGGTTTTGAACCAATATTATCAGCGCGAAAAATCCGGCGAGATGACGCATGAGGCCGCCCAGGCCGAAGCATTCAAGGTGCTGTCGCACGTGAGCTTCGCGCCGTCAGGCTATCTCTTCGGTTTCGACTACAATGTGATCCAGCGCATTCACCCGAGCCCGGTCAATATCGGCAAGGACATGTCCTCGCAGGTCGACAAGAACGGCACCCATTTCAGCAAGGAAATGGTCGAGAAGGGTATCAAAGGTGGTGGCCGCACCATCTATTACTGGAACAAGCCCGGCCATCCCGACAGCGACTTCTTCCTGAAGGGCAGCTATTCGGCGGCCTTCGAACCCTGGCAGCTCGTGCTCGGCTGCGGCGTCTACATGGACGACCTGCAGGGACAGATCAACGCTACCTTATGGCGCGCCCTGCTGATCTGCGGCATCGTCTTTGCAATCGGCCTCGGCGCCGCCGTGTATTTCATCCGCGGGATCACAAAGCCGCTCGCCGATGTCCACGCCGCCCTCAAGGCCGTTGCCGACGAGGACGTGACGGTGGTTATCCCACATGTCGAAATGCGCAACGAAATCGGCCTGATGGCCAAGGCGACCCAGGCACTGCAGGAAAAGGTCCGCGAACGCCACGCCCTTTCGGATCGCCAGGCAGCACAGGAACTCGAAATCAGCAACGAGCGTGAGCAGAACCTGCGCCAGCAGCAGGATGAGGCACGCGAACAGGCCCGCGTCGTCTCCGTCATCGGCAAATCGCTCGAGGATCTCGCCAGCGGCGACCTCACGGTGCGTTGCGGCGATCTCGGCGCCAGCTATGCCGGCCTTCGCAACAACTTCAACGAGGCACTGTCGCATCTCGAAGCCGCTATGGGTCGCGTCAATGCCAAGGGCAACGACATCGGCCTCAGCAAGGAAGAGATCCGTCGCGCCTCCAACGAACTGTCGCAGCGCACCGAGCGCCAGGCCGCAAGCCTGGAAGAGACCTCGGCTGCACTCGACGAGCTCACGGTCGCCGTCCGCCAGACGGCGGAAGGCGCCGATGAGGCCAGCAAGCGCGTTCATGCCGTCAGCGCGGAAGCATCGCGCAGCGATGCCGTGGTTGCCCAGGCAATCGAAGCCATGAGCGGCATCGAGAGGTCTTCGTCGGAGATCGGCAAGATCATCGGCGTCATCGACGAGATCGCCTTCCAAACGAACCTGCTGGCGCTCAATGCCGGCGTCGAAGCCGCCCGCGCCGGCGAATCCGGCAAGGGCTTTGCCGTCGTCGCCCAGGAAGTGCGCGAACTCGCCCAGCGTTCCGCGGCAGCCGCCAAGGAAATCAAGGACCAGATCGCCCGCTCCTCCGGCCAGGTCGACCAGGGCGTCCGCCTCGTCGGCGAGGCAGGCGAAGCGCTGAAGCGCATCTCGGACCAGATCAAGGCTGCCAACGAGATCGTCTCGAAGATCGCTCACAGCGCCTCCGAGCAGGATACGACGCTGCGCTCGATCTCCTCTTCGATGAACCAGCTCGACGCAGCAACCCAGCAGAACGCCGCCATGGCGGAGGAGACGACGGCATCGGCCGAGACGCTCGCCGCCGATACGGAAGACCTGCTGGCCCTCATCCGCGGCTTCCGCGTCAACGATAGCCATCCGGCAATGGATCATCGCCGCCGCGCCGCCTGAGCGAGGCAGGCCACAAAGAGAAACCGCCGGGCTTAGGTCCGGCGGTTTTCGTTTAAGCCCCGATCGATTGCTTCAGTCCGCGGTCTTCAGACGCTCGACCAGCCTGTCGATCTCGCGGTCGGAATAAACCTTGATGCCGGCCTGCTTGAGCAGCGCCGCCGTGACGCCTCGGCCATTCTGCCGGCGGCCGGAAAATGAGCCGTCATAGATGAAGCCGGAGCCGCAGGATGGGCTGCCGTCGATCAGCAGCGCATAGCGGCAGCCGGTTTCCTTTGCGAGCGCCAGAGCATTTTCCGCCGCCTGAAGAAATGACGCCGTGACGTCACCGCCGCTGATCTCCATCACGCGCGCAGTGCCGGCAAGCACATCCTCGCCGGTGGCGCCGCCGGCAATCTCGGCCGGCGGTCTGGGTACAATCATGCCCGCAGACATTTCCGGACAGATCGTCACCAACAACCCCTCCTCACGCCAGCGATCGATCGCCGGATGCACGAGTGGCTTGGAACGGCCGTCATAGCGGACGGCATGGCCCATAAGGCAGGCGCTGACGAGGATCTTTCCGGTCATCGCGCCTCCATGCCCTATCCAGCGATCTTCGAGAAATCGGCGACGGTGCCGGTTGCGGCGCGGATCAGGCGCAGCAGCGCCAGACGATTGGCACGGATGGCGGCGTCCTCATCATTGACGAGCACATCCTCGAAGAAGCGGTCGACGGGCGCGCGCAGCTTGGAGAGCGCTGCCATGGCGGAGCGGAAGTCTTCCTTGGCGATCGCATCGGATGCCTCGGCGGAAGCGGCCTTGACGGCTGCGAACAGATCTCTTTCGGCATCGAGCTTCAGCAGCGCTTCCGAGACGCTATCGGCAACAACCGTGCCCTTTTTCTCTTCGGCAGCCAGAAGCTGCGTAGCGCGCTTGGTGCCAGCCAGCAGGTTCTTGCCATCCTCGGACGTGATGAAGGCGGTCAGCGCCTCGACGCGGCGGGCGATCATCAGGAGGTCATCGGTCTCCGGCGTCAGAACCGCGTCGATCAGGTCATGGCGGGCGCCGAGATCGCGCAGATAGACCTTGAGGCGATCATGGAAGAAGGCCAGCAGATCGGCATCCCCAGTCGCTGTCAGCAGCGGCAGGCGCACGCCGCGCTCAAGCAGGATACGGACGACGCCGAGGGCGGCGCGGCGCAGCGCGTAGGGGTCCTTCGAGCCAGTCGGCTTTTCGTCGATCGCCCAGAAGCCGACGAGCGTGTCCAGCTTGTCGGCGAGCGCGACCGTGATCGCAACCTTGTCCTCGGGGACGCGGTCGGAGGGGCCCTGCGGCTTGTAGTGATCCTCGATCGCCGTTGCCACGGACGCGTTCTCGCCCTGCAGCGACGCATACTTGCGGCCCATGACGCCTTGCAGCTCGGGGAATTCGCCGACCGCCTCGGTGCGCAGGTCAGCCTTGGCCAGCACGACGGCGCGATCGACCAAAGCGGCATCGGCGCCAGTGATCTTGGCAAGGTCAGCGGCCAATGCACGGATACGGGTGACGCGCTCGCCCTGGCTGCCGAGCTTGGCATGGAAAGTAACACCAAGCGCATCGAGCTTGGCCATGCGCTGGTCGAGCGGCTTGTTCAGATCGAGACCGAATTTCGCGGCGGAGGCTTCCAGCATTTCGAGATCGGGCAGATCGCCCTGATCGCGCTTCCAGAAGTGCAGCGCGTCGGAAAGACGGGCACGCACGACCTTGCCGTTGCCGTGGATGATTTCCTTGCCGCCGTCCGTCGCCTGGATATTGGAAATGAGAATGAAGCGGTTGGACAGGGTCTCGCCGGCCTGCGGGCGCGTGACGAAACACTTCTGATTGGTCTTGATGGTCAAACGGATGATTTCGGATGGGATCGAGAGGTAATCTTCCTCGAAGGAGCCCATCAGCACCTGCGGCCACTCGACCAGGCCGGACACTTCTTCCAGTAGGCCCTCGTCCTCGACCAGTTCGAGGCCATTGGCGAAAGCGACATCGCGGGCATCGTGCAGGATGATATCCTTGCGGCGCTCGGCATCGAGGATGACCTTGGCCTTTTCCAGGCTCGAGACATAGTCATCAAAACGCTTGACCGTGATGGCCTCGGGCGCATGGAAGCGATGGCCATAGGTGACGTTGGAGGCGACGATGCCGTCGATCTCGAAGGGGATGACGACGGTCTCTTCGTGCTCGGTGCCGAAGGTGCAGACGATCGACTGCAGCGGGCGCACCCAGCGCAGCGAGCCGGGCCTGGCCGACGCCTTGCCCCAGCGCATGGATTTCGGCCAGGGAAAATTTCTGACGATATCGGGCATCACGGCAGCGACGATGTCTTCCGCCGAGCGACCCGGCTTGGAAATGATCGCGACGTAGAAGTCACCCTTCTTCGGGTCGCTCTGCACCTGCGCTTCGGAAATGGACGAAAGGCCGGCACCGCGCAGGAAGCCTTCGATCGCCTTTTCATTGGCGTCGGTGCGCGGACCCTTGCGCTCTTCGCGAATATCGGCCGAACGCGCCGTCAGGCCGCGAATATCGAGCGTGAGGCGCCGCGGCGTCCAGTATTCCCTCGCACCTTCATAGGAAAGACCCGCCTCGACCAGGGCATCGGTCACCAGCTTCTTCAGATCGCCGGCAGCCTTGCGCTGCATACGGGCGGGAATTTCCTCGGAGCGGAGTTCGAGAAGGAGATCGGGCATGTTAGGGTTCCTCACCCTCCCCTTGAGAGAGAGGGTCGGCACGGCGTGCCGGAGTGGGGTGAAAACAGTCGGCCTCTGCTAGCAAAATTTGCCGCTGCTGCACAATGGCAAATATCGTATCCAGAACAGCCCCGACCTCTTCCATGATCTCGGCATTCCAGAATCGGACGACATGGTAGCCCTGGCTTTCCAGAAAGGTCGTGCGCTCGGCATCGTAACGCCTTGCCGCGTTTTCCGCATGCTGGCTGCCGTCGAGCTCGATAATCAAGCCGATCTGATGACAAGCGAAATCAGCGAAATAGCGCCCGATTGGGACTTGGCGTCGAAAATGCGTCCCTTCGATCGGAATGCGCCATAAATGCTTCCAGAGCTTGGCTTCGGCATCGGTCGCATCGGCGCGCAGACGCCGGCTGTTGGCGATTTTGAAGCGATCGAGCTTGGAGGGCTCTTTGGGCACAGGATCTCCGTGTTGTTCAGACAGCGAAATTGATGCATCGGGACGAACACCTCCCCCTTGAGGGGGGAGGTCGCCGCAAAGCGGCGGGAGGGGGTGATCATTGCCTAACTTCAGAGGTTGCCACAATTACCCCACCCCGGCCTACGGCCGACCCTCCCCCTCAAGGGGAGGGTGTCTGCTCACCAGCCGCCGCCGCCTCCACCGCCACCGCCACCACCGGAAAATCCGCCGCCACCTCCGCCTCCGCCGCCAAAAGCCGATGACGAACTGGAGACCGGGGCGGGAATGGTCGAGGCGATGGTGGATGCCATGGACGACGAGAAATCGCCTATGGTTCCGCCGATGTTGCCGGGGTTGAAATTGCCGGAATACCAGAGTGGCGCGTAGGCGGCGGCGACAGTCGCGCCAGCTGCGGTAGCGAGCCAATTCTCGAAAGCGTTCGACCAGGGCCTTTCGACGCCGAGCGCGACCGCATAGGGCAGCAGCTTTTCAAAATGCTGCGGCGACATCTGCGGCGCGCCCTGCATGTTCATCCGGTCGCGTTCGGCGAGCGTCAGATATTGCCGGAGGCCGGCGATGCCATCCATCATCCTGCGCCCGAGCGGCGTCGGCGCGCCCATCAGGAAGTAGAAGACGACGTTGAGCGCAAAAATGCCGACGATGCCGGCCGTCAGCGGCAGCAGGCCCGCCTCCCACAGCGGCATGACTGCAGCGCCAAAGCCGTTGACGACAGCGGATACCAGGATGAAGCCGAAGAAGGCGCAGATCAAAACGGAAATGATGCGCTGGCCGAGACCGGCATTATGGCGACGGAATCTCCGGCCGATGATGTTGGTAAAGATCGTCACGAAGATCGACAGGAAGCCGGGCATGAGGATCAGCGGCAAAGCATTTTCATGCAACCGGCCGAAAATGATGATGGATGCCAGGATGAGGATCGACAGGGCAATGCCGGCGATGACGTAGAGCGAATTGGCCTTGTAATATTCGTTGCGATGGTCGCGCTCGATCGCGCTGCGGAATTTCGAGCCGAGCCGCTGCACCGCCTCGCCATTTTCCTTGTCGATGACAAGCGGCGAGAATGGACCGACAGCCTGCATAAGCACCTTGTCGCCACCACCCAGATCGCTGCCGGCCTTGCCTGTGGGGCGGACAACCACTTTTCCCTTGAGATCGTCGAGAATGACATAGCCGCGCACGGCAAGATCGATCGCCGTTGCCGAGAATGCCGTCCAGCTGGAGCTGGCAAAACCCCTGTTGTCGATATAGTTGACGAGTGCCGGCGAGATGCCCTCGGGCGGGTCCCAGCGCGGAACCATGACGCCCGGTGGAGGATCGCGGCCGACTGCAATCCAGCTGCGCATGTAGTAGGCAAACAGCAGGATCAGCCCGCCGATCGCGATGATGGTGTCGAGATGATCCCGGAGGAACCAGCCCCATTGCCGGCTACCGCTCGGCGGTGCGATCGCCCCCTTTGCAAGCTTGACGGCGATCGTCAGGCCCTCGGCCATGGCGAGCGGCCGTGTCGTGACGAAGGTTACGGTGTTACCCTGCGCACTCGCGCTGGCATTTTTGCCGTCGGCGCCGAGCGGGCCGGTGAAGAAGGCGAGTTGCTGAGGCTGCACGCCATCAGGCAATGTCACGACCGCCTTGGCATTGAGGATCGGGAACACCCAGCCATTGCCGGTGACGTTCCAGTAAAGCTCGTCGTGATCGTCGAAGTAGCGCATCTGACGGTTGGTGTCGTAGGCGATGCGGAACGTATGCGGGCCTGGGTTCAGGATACGATCAGCGTTGCCAATATAGATACGCTCGCCGCCCTTGATACGCTCGCTGCGCCACTCCTCCGGTTGCCCATCGCGCTCGACGGACACGACCTTGAAATCCACCTCGATCTCGCGGCCGCTGGCATCGGTCATCGTCAGCGGGAAATCCCGGAAGATGCCGCGGCGGATCGCACGACCCTCCGCATTCACCGAGATCGTCTCGACCACCCGCATGGAGCCGTCGCGATGCAAAGCAATTGCCTGATCGAAATTGGAGATGAGTTCGGCCGCCGTTACAGCCGTTGCGCATAGCAGCAGGCACAGAGCCAGGAAGAACCCGCAAAGCCGTGTCATCACTCCCCCAAAGGATGGCCGCGACGCCGCTACCGGCGCCGCTTCAGGTCAGGAACATGTCCGCGCCCAGCCTTGCTTGAGATGGCGGAGCGTCAGTCTTCGTAAGCGACACCAAGCGAAGCCAGCACGTTCCAGTAGGACGGGAAGGTCTTGGCGACGCAATCGGGGTCGAGAATGGTGATGCCACCGATCTTCAGGCCGGCGAGTGCAAAGCTCATGGCGATGCGGTGATCGGCAAAACTGTCGATTTCGGCCGGCAGAACCTTGCCCGCGAGGCCCGGGTCGGAAGCAACGATCAGATCGTCACCCTCTTCGATGCCGAGGTTCGGCACGATGCGCGACAGGCCGCTCGACAGCGCCCGGATGCGATCGCATTCCTTGACGCGCAGGTTCTCGATGCCGACGAACCGCACCGGCGTCTCGTTGAAGGCGGCAAGAACGGCAAGCGTCGGGATGGCGTCCTGCATCTGCGAGCCGTCGATGACGGCGGGCAGGTGCGGGAATTTCGAGATGAAATCATAGGCCCGCGCATCCGGCTGCGAGAATTCCGTTGCCGGCGTGCCGAGATCGATCTTGCCGCCGCTCAGGACTTCCGCCGCCCAGAGGTAGGTCGCGGCCGAGGCATCGGGCTCGATGAGGAAATCGGCGGCCTGATAGCCCGTGGCCTCAACGCGCCAGGCGACGGGACTCATGCGCTCGACCTTGCCACCGAAAGCGCGCATGGCCGCAACCGTGAGATCGATATAACCAAGGGCACCGATATGCTCGCCGAGCAGTTCGACATCGACGGCGCGATCGCCGCCGGCAGCCATCATCAGCAGCGCAGACACATACTGGCTGGAAAGGCCACCATCGATCTGAACGCGGCTTGCCTCGAAGCGGCCAGTGCCGTTGATCGTCACCGGCGGGCAGCCGGTCTCCGTCGATGCGTCGATCCCGAGCGAGCGGAGTGCGTCGACCAGCGGGCCGATCGGCCGTTTGCGCATATGGGCATCGCCGTCGACCACGACCTTGCCGTCAACCAGTGCGGCAGCAGCCGTCAGGAAGCGTGTCGCCGTGCCGGCATTGCCGAGGAAAAGCGGCTCGGACGGCGCCGTCAATCTGCCGCTGCCCGTCACGATGAAGGTCGTCGCATCAGGCTCGTCGATCGTGACACCCATGGCGCGCAGCGCTTCAGCCATATAGCGGGTATCGTCACTCTTCAGCGCGCCGGTCAGCCGGCTCGTGCCCTTGGCAAGGCCTGCCAGCAGCAGCGCGCGGTTGGTGATCGACTTCGACCCCGGCGGCATGGCGCGGCCGGTCAGCGGCTTGCCTGGCGGGATAATCGTGAGTTTGGCTCTACCCATCATCATTCTCTTTGGTCAGTCAGGAAGGCGGCCGATGGCCGTCGGTCGGCTTCCTTTACCGCCTTGCACGAAAAACCGATAGCGGGAATCTCAGAACTTTACCGTGGGAACGGCGCGATCCGCTTCGTTTGATATCTCGAAATAGGCCTTCTTGACGAAGCCGAAGGGGCCGGCAATGAGATTGTTGGGGAAGGTCTCGACCTTGACGTTCAGATCGCGCGCGGCGCCGTTGTAATAGCGGCGCGACATCTGGATCTCGTTTTCCGTCGTCTCCAGCGATTGCTGCAGTTCGACGAAGCCGGTATTAGCTTTCAGGTCGGGATAGGCCTCGGACACGACCATCAGACGGCCAAGCGCCTGGCTGAGGATGCCCTCGGCGGCGGCACGACCGGCAACGTCGCCAGCGGGCACGGCCTGGGCCGCAGCGCGCGCCTGTGTTACTTCCACGAGCGTCTTGTTCTCATGGCCGGCATAGCCTTTGACCGTCTCGACCAGATTGGGAATGAGATCGGCGCGGCGCTTCAACTGGACGTCGATGCCGGACCATGCCTCTTCGGCCACCTGGCGCGCGCGAACGAGACCGTTGTAGATGAAGACGACATAGAGTGCTGCCAGCACTATGATTGCTAGAAGAATATACATCTCGAAACCCCCGGGGCGACTGCAACCGCAGGGACACTAGGCAGATTTGCCGGCAATGTCACCCGGCTTTAGCAGCAAGGGGGCGCTTGGGGTTGCACCAGCGACGCTCAAACTCGGGGAAATTCGCTTCAGAACCGGTCGAGAAGCACAACTGGCGAACCCCAGCCTTTTGAGGAGCGCGCATGCCGCCCACTCCGTCCGCTTTTCGCGCTCAGGCCGCCTGATGGTTCCAGTTGATGCCGCCGGCATCGGTCAGCAGGAAGGCCTCGCCACAAGCCTTGGCGAGCGTGCGCACGCGCAGGATGTAGCTCTGGCGCTCCGTCACCGAGATGACGCCGCGGGCGTCGAGCAGGTTGAAGACGTGGCTTGCCTTGATGCACTGGTCATAGGCCGGGAAAACGCATTTGTGCAGGCGATGGTTTTCGCTGTCACCGGGCGCGCCGGCCGCCAGCAATGCCTGGCATTCCTTCTCGGCATCGATGAAATGGCGATGCAGCATCTCGGTATTGGCATATTCGAAATTATGCCGGGAATATTCCTGCTCGGCCTGCAGGAAGACATCGCCGTAGGTGATCTTGTCTTCACCCTCGAGGCCGTTGAAATTCAGATCATAGACGCTGTCGACGCCCTGAACGTAGGTCGCGAGGCGCTCCAAGCCATAGGTCAGCTCGCCGGCGACCGGCGCGCATTCGATGCCGCATACCTGCTGGAAATAGGTGAACTGCGACACTTCCATGCCATCGCACCAGCATTCCCAGCCAAGACCCCATGCGCCGAGCGTCGGGCTTTCCCAGTCGTCCTCGACGAAACGGATGTCATGCAGAAGCGGATCGAGGCCGATCGCCTTCAGCGAGCCGAGATAGAGCTCCTGCAGGTTCGGCGGATTGGGCTTCAGGATCACCTGATATTGATAATAGTGCTGCAGGCGGTTCGGGTTCTCGCCATAGCGACCGTCGGACGGGCGACGGGACGGCTGGACGTAGGCCGCGCGCCACGGCTTCGGGCCTAGCGAACGCAGCGTCGTCGCCGGATGGAACGTGCCGGCGCCGACTTCCATGTCGTAGGGCTGCAGAACCGCGCAACCCTTGTCGGCCCAGTAATTGTGCAGCGTCAGGATCAGCGCCTGAAAGGAGCGCTTCGGGTTCATATGGTCGGGCACGTTGGCAGTCATGGGGATCAGCTACTATCTGCTTGGTGTAGGTTGGCGCGACAGGTGCCACGATGGAAGACAGGGGTCAAGAGATGACGTATAGATAGCGCTACGCGTCTCCACGCCGCTTTGGAGAAGACAATGAACATAAAAACCGAAATCACCCTATCGGAATACCATCTTCGCCTTGCGGAAAAGATGGTCGAGGAAGGCGCATTTCCATCGATTTCCAGCCTCGTCGAAGCTGCAATCGAACAGATCGATCAGATAAAGCACCCTGGTGATGCGGTTTCCGGCATGGCGGACGAAATCCGCCGGCGGATGGAGTTGCCTGAAGATCAATGGATACCGCTGAAGGGCGACACTTTATTCGATGACGTACGCGCCCTCATCCGCAAGAAGATGGACGAGAAGCAGGATGGCGTATGAGATTCGTCGCCATCCCCTTGTTCGGGAAGACCTTTTTAGTATCACAATATTGATTGGCGAATATGCGGGCTATGACATAGCCGAAAGCAAGATCGAGCAAATCGAAAAGAAGCTCAATTCATTGACCGATTTTCCCTATATCGGAACAACGCGCGATGACATCCATCCCGGTTTACGCGCCATTCCCGCAGCGGAAAAAGCGGTCATCTGTTCAGCGTCAATGAAGAGACAGCCATCGTTAACGTCATCTGCATCAGCTATGCGGGCGCTGATTGGGGAGATCGGGTAAAGAAACGACGCTAACGTTTTCATCATGTCGCGCATTAGCCTCTTCACGATTGAACGTCCAATCGACCGGCAACTTCAGTCTGAACATCCTGAGCTTCTCCAGTATCTTGAGCCGCTCGTCGTTGCTGGTCGCCACCGCTACTCATCCTCGCGCTTTACATGATACTCGCCGGTCTTCGGGTCCTTGACCAGCGTTCCCATGGCGCCAGTGCGGCGTTCCGTTTCGGCGCGGCGCGATTTCTCCGCGAGCCTCCGGGCATCGCGGACGAAGCGCCGATACAGCAACCAAAGACCGCCGACGGCGACGATGAAGAAGATGATCTGGGGCATTACCCAGCGCTCCCGATTACAATCCGTACCGGCCCCACAATGCCTTTTCCTCTGCCGCTTCCGCAAGTCCGGAAGCAAGCCCGGCGCCGAGACCGTCCATGCCCGAGAGCGAAACGCCCGGAGTACGCCGGCCGAAAAGACTGCGTGGCGTGGTCACCAGCACAAGCTTGACCTTGTCGCCGAAGCGCTTCCGCAATTCCTGGCGCATGTCGCCGAGGCCGTCGATGAGGCCGAGCTCCAGTCCGCGCCCGCCCGTCCAGAACAGGCCGGAAAACACGGTTTCGTCCGCCGAGAGCTTTCCTGTGCGACGCTCGAGCACCATGTCGATGAAGACTTTATGGATTTCGAGCTGGAGACTCTTCAGATATTCGATGTCCTTTTCCTTCTCCGGCTGGAAGGGATCGAGGATCGCCTTGTTCTCGCCGGCGGTATAGACGCGGCGCTCGATGCCGATCTTCTTCAACAGCTCCGGGAAACCGAAGCCGCCGGAGACGACGCCGATCGAGCCGACGATCGAGGTTGGGTCGGCAATGATTTCATCGCCCGCCAGCGCGATCATGTAGCCGCCGGATGCTGCGACATCCTCGACGAAGACCAGAACCTTCTTGTTTTTCTCGGCCGCCAGATCGCGAATGCGATTGTAGATCATCCGCGATTGCACCGGAGAGCCGCCCGGCGAATTCACCGCGATGGCGACCACCGGCGCGGTCTTCATGTCGAAGGCCTTTTCCAGGGCCTGCGAGACACCCGCGAGATTCAGCGATTGTCTGAGCGGACCGCCGCCCGCCGAAATGACGCCGCTCAGTCGAACGACGGGTATGACCAGACTTTCCTTGCGAAACCGCTTCGGAAGCATGCGCTTGAAAAACCCAACCATTCGTCACCTTGAATCATGATGTTTGCTGCCCGTGATGTATGCATGGAAACGGCAAACGCAACATCGCCGATCGCATTTCATCTCCGGATTTGTGCATAAGTGAAGGGCTATCGGCGTGGATATGGGGCACGCCCATTGTTCATATCGTCGACGAAATCGGAGAATTTATGCGTCCCCTCGCCGTGCATGATCAGCGGCGCTCGCAGCGCCAGCCTTGCTTTCGATCCCTTTATGCCCGTCACCAGAATGCGCACCGCATTCTCGCCTTCACGCGGATGGATCGGCGTAATTTCGATACCACCGAAGCGCCGGCCACAGGCAGCGATGATCTCACCGATCGATTCAGGCCTTGCGATCAGCGAAAGCTGGCCTCCGGGGATCATGATCGCGCCGGCCGTGCGTATCCATTTCTCGAACAGCCCATCCGTCATCGCATGCGCTTCGGCCTTCAGCGCATCGGGTGTCAGCCGGTCGCTGGCATCGTTGAAGGGGGGGTTCATAATGACGTGGTGGAAGGTGTCATCGATCAGGCCGGCCTGGTTGCGGTCCTTGCCGATCAGTGTCACGTCGGCCTCGATGACCGAGACGCGGTCGGCAAAGCGTGCGTTTTCCGGCAGTTTAAGGCTCTTGCGGGCAAATTCGGCCATGTCGGACGAGCGCTCGAACAGCACCACCTCAGCGCCGTCGAGCCGCGACGCCACGGCCATTCCGGCCGCTCCCGCTCCCGCACCGAGATCGGCCACGCGGATTGCGCGCTCGTCGGCAACCAACGCCGCCAGCAGCATGGCATCCATGCCGGAACGATGCCCTCTGCCCTTCGGCTGGACGATATGGAAAGCGCCGCGATGAAAGGCATCGATGGTTTCGGAGACATTGCCGGTCATGGCAAAACCTCAGCTACGCGCCGGGCGGAGCTCGTCGCCGAGACCGGCATCGATCAGGATGCGACGGGCCTGATCGGCGCGCTCTTCCTCGACCAGAAACCGGCGCGGCAGCATGCCGAGCGAGCCCTCCAGAATGCTCATCGCCTGATCGGCGACAAAGCAATGAATCCCCGCATCCTTCATCAGACTCTCCGCAAAGGAGAGAAGGACGGGATCATTTGTGCGGATCAGCTCGTGCATAAGCCTTGAGTTTCCTGTCAAATTTACGCGACGAGACAATTCGCCTCTTGCCGCCTCTTTCGCCCCTTCTTATGGTGCTTTGCAGAAAATGAACAGGAGTCCGGATCGTTGGGCGTCGTGATACCGCTGGAAGAAAGCAAGAATAAACTGGCATCCATCAAGCCATTGGTGGATCTGACCAAGGCGGACATGGAACGCGTCAATCAGCTCATCCTGTCCAAGGCCGGCTCCGATGTCCAGATGATCCCCGAGGTTGCCGAGCACCTCATCTCGTCCGGCGGCAAGCGCCTGCGGCCGATGCTGACCATCGCGTCGGCAGCGCTCTACAACTATCAAGGCGACAACCACATCAAGCTCGCGACCTCGGTCGAATTCCTGCATACGGCGACGCTGCTGCACGATGACGTGGTCGATGAAAGCGATCTGCGCCGCGGCAGATCCACCGCCCGCATGATCTGGGGCAACCAGGCAAGCGTTCTGGTCGGCGACTTCCTGCTCGGCCAGGCCTTCCGCATGATGGTCGAAGTCGGCTCGCTCGAAGCGCTCGACGTATTGTCCTCGGCCGCCTGCGTCATCGCCGAAGGCGAGGTGCTGCAGCTCTCCGTCTCCAAGAACATGGAAACGACCGAAGACGATTATCTCTCGGTCATCCGCGCCAAGACCGCGGCACTTTTCGCAGCTGCGGCCGAAGTCGGCCCGATCGTCGCCAATGCCGGCAAGGCGGAGCGCAACGCGCTGAAATCCTATGGCACCAATCTCGGCCTCGCCTTCCAGCTCGTCGACGACGCGCTCGATTACGGCGGCAAGGCTGCCGATCTCGGCAAGAATGTCGGCGACGATTTCCGCGAAGGCAAGATTACGCTTCCGGTGATCCTTGCCTATCGCCGCGGCACCGAGAAGGAACGCGCCTTCTGGCGCGACGCCATCGAAACCGGCAACAACAGCGACGAGAATCTCGAAAAGGCCCTCGGCCTGATCACGAAATATGGCGCGCTGACCGACACAATCGCCCGTGCCGTCCACTATGGCACCATCGCCCGCGACGCTCTGGCGCCATTGCCGGAAACGCCTTGGAAATCAGCACTTCTGGAAGTGATCGATTTCTGCATCGAACGCGTTAATTGACAGCAGCGGCCCGAATTTGTTGCAGGGCCGCTTCAAAAAAGCCATCCTGTTGTGAATCAGTTGACACGAATGCGTTATGCCGCCGGCGACTTCGCTGGCCGTCCCTCGATGAAAGGCTTTCTAATGCGGCAGAGACTTGCCATCCGTTTCCTCTCGGGCGTAGCCTTGGCGGCGATCCTTTCGGTGTCCGCCCTGTCTGGCGCGCGCGCAGAGGACAAGCCGGCGGCACCGGAAGCCAGCGCTCCGGTCACTTCTTTCGATCCGGATAGCGTCGATACTTTCTCGGGCGCCTTCCTGGCCGCCCGTACCGCCGATGTCGATCACGACTACGACACCGCCATCGCGCTCTACAAAAAGGCGCTGATGATCGATCCCAGCAATCCGGAAATCCGTCAGCGGCTGATGATCTCGCTGCTGCTCAACGGCAATCTGGAAGAAGGCGTCAAATACGCCAACGAGCTGAAGAACGATCCGTCGGTCGAGCGCGTTACCACGATCGTACGCGGCATGGACGCCATCCGCCGCCATGAATACCGGACGGCGCAGGAAATCCTCAAATATAACGGTCCGAACGATCTCGACCGGATGATGACCAACCTGCTCTCCGCCTGGGCTCGCGCCGGTTCCGGCCGCGGCAAGGATGCGATCGCGATGATCGACAAGATGAAGGGCCCCGATTGGTTCAACATCTTCAAGAACTATCATGCCGGCGCCATTGCACTGACCATAGGCGATCTGAAATCGGCCCGCTCGCACCTCAATGACGCCGTCCTCGACAAGACGGGCGGCGCGACGGCTCCCGACACCTTCATGCGCGCCGTCATGGCGCTCGCACGCCTCGAAGCCAAGGCCGGCGACAAGCAGAAGGCTCTGGATGCGATCTCGGTCGGAGACAATCTCGTCAGCAATTATGCGCCGCTGAATGCGCTGCGCGACAGCATCACCAAGGGAGATACGCCCGACCAGCAGGTGACCAATGCCAGCGAGGGTGCTGCAGCCGTGCTCTTCACCATCGGCGCCGCGCTGAACCGCGATGGCGCAGAGGATGTGGTCTCGCTCTACCTGCAAATTGCCAATTCGCTCGACCCGAAGGCGGCCGACACGCTGGTTCTGCTTGGCGGGCTGGCCGAAAAGCAGGAGCAGACCGACCGCGCCATCGCCTTCTACAAGAAGGTGCCTGATAATTCGCCGATGGCCCGCATCTCCGAGCTGCAGCTCGGGCTTGCGCTCGCTCAGGCCGGCAAGGTGGACGATGCGCGCAAGCATCTGAAGGCGCTGATCGATTCAGATCCCAACGATGTCCGCAGCTATCTCGCCTATGGCAGCGTCCTTTCCGACGCCAAGGACTTCCAGGCCATGGCCGACAATTACGACAAGGCCGCGCAGATCATCGGCCCGGCGCCGAAGCGCAGCGATTGGGCCGTGTTCTTCCAGCGCGGTATCGCCTACGAGCGGCTGAAGAAATGGGCCGATGCCGAGCCGAACTTCAAGAAGGCTCTGGAGCTGAATCCGGACCAGCCGCAGGTGCTGAACTATCTCGGCTACTCCTGGGTCGACATGAACATGAACCTCGACCAGGGCCTGAACATGATCAAGAAGGCCGTCGATCTCAGGCCGGATGACGGCTACATCGTCGATTCCCTTGGCTGGGCCTATTTCCGGCTCAACCGTTTCGACGATGCGGTCAACGAACTGGAGCGGGCCGCACAGCTGAAGGCCGGCGATCCGACGATCAACGATCACCTCGGCGACGCCTACTGGCGCGTCAATCGCAAGCTCGAAGCCGTCTATCAGTGGAACCGGGCACTGGCGTCGAAGCCGGAAGAGGCCGATATTCCGAAAATCAAGGAAAAGGTCGAAAAGGGCTTGCCGCCGCTCGATACCGACGCGAAGACGGTCGACAAGAGCAAGCAGCCTGATCCAGCGCCCGCGCCCTCGCCCGACACGAACGCTCCGGCGCCGGTCGACAAGAAGTCCTAAGACTTCCGATGAACGGGATCTTGGCAGCGGGCGATTTCGACCTCACGGAAGAAGCGCCCGCAAAGATCAATCTCGCGCTCCATGTCACCGGCCGTCGCGCCGATGGCTATCACCTGCTCGATATGCTTGTCAGCTTTGCCCGGCATGGCGACCGTCTCGGCTTTCGCCAGGGCGAGTGTGACGAATTCAGCCTTTCCGGGCGCTTCGCTCCGCTACTATCAGCCGATGCCGAGGCCGGCGACAATCTGGTGCTCAAGGCGCGCGATCTCCTCCGACAGGCGGCCCATGCGGCAGGCTTCGCCGCACCCGCCGTTCATATCCACCTGGAAAAGAACCTGCCGATCGCATCGGGAATCGGCGGCGGCTCGGCGGATGCGGCCGCGACGCTGCGCGGGCTGCTGCGGCTATGGCGCCTTGAACTCCGGGACGAAACGGTTGGGGCGATCGCCTTGAAACTCGGCGCCGATGTGCCGATGTGCCTTGCCAGCAAGCCGCTCGTCGCACGAGGGATCGGCGAGACAATCGAGTTGCTGCCGGCTTTTCCGTCCTTTCCCATGGTTCTCGGCAATCCGCTCGTCGGCGTCTCCACGCCGGAGGTCTTCCGAACGTTGTCCCGCAAGGACAATCCGCCATTGCTGTTTCCATCGCAGATGCCGCGAGGATTTGGCGAATGGATCGACACGATCAGGAACCTGCGCAACGATCTCGAGCCACCGGCGCGCGCGATCTGCGGCGAGATTGCTGCTCTTTCCGGCCTGATCGAAAGCCAGTCCCCGATCGTGACGCGCATGTCCGGCTCCGGCGCGACTTGTTTCGGCATCTTTGCCGATATCCAACGGGCGAAGGAAGCCGCAGCCTCGCTTCACAGACAGAAGCCGGACTGGTATTTCCAGGTAACGGAGACGATCACGGGAGAGGTATGATGGCAGGTTCAGTCAACGAGAGATCGTTTATTCCCGTCGGCATCGCCGTGCTGACCGTTTCCGACACGCGCACGCTCACCGACGACAAATCCGGCGACACGCTGGTTGCGCGCATCGCCGACGCCGGCCACAGATTGGCTGCCCGCGCCATCGTTCCCGATGACAAGGAACGCATCCGCGCGCAGGTGGAGGTCTGGACGAAGGACGATGCGATCGACGTCGTCATCACCACAGGCGGCACGGGCTTTACCGGCCGCGATGTCACGCCCGAGGCGCTGGAGCCTCTGTTCGAGAAGCGGATGGACGGCTTTTCCGAGGTCTTTCATCGCATCTCCTATGACAAGATCGGCACGGCGACGATCCAATCGCGAGCAACCGGCGGCGTTGCCAACGCCACCTTCATCTTCGTGCTGCCGGGCTCGCCCGGCGCCTGCAAGGATGCCTGGGACGGCATCCTCAAAGCGCAGCTCGACTATCGCCACATGCCCTGCAATTTCGTGGAGATCATGCCGCGCCTCGACGAGCATCTGAAGCGCGGCACCGGCTCCAGATAGATCTCGCGCGTCCGCCGGATCTTATCAGCCTGCTATGCCTTCGGTCCCTGCAATGTAGGAATTTATTCCCATTTATCGCCGCTGAGGATGATGCAGCTGCGGCCCGAGGCGTCGCTCATCAGTAATGTCCAGTTGCCGCTTTCGGCTGTGTAGATCTCCATGATCGTATTGGGATCGAGCTTGCCGACGGCCGAGAGCTTTTCCGACAGGTGGTCACCAAGAAAAGCGACGATATCGACGCGCTGGGCGCAGGCGAGCGTTGCCTGGGAGGCGGCGACGCCGGGATAAAGGATTGCGGTTGCCACGAGGGCGGTTGTCGTGAGGCGGGTGAACATCGTGCGTTTCATAACGCACCTCCTTTAGCCGGTATCCCGGCGGACAAAGGGTGTTCCGCTGACCTGTTCCGCCTGATATCGGCATCTTCATGGTCGGTCGCCTGACGCGACACGCGAGAGGTGCCGCCACAACCGAATTATCGCAGCTATTTGCCGCTTTTCAAATGGAATCTCGGAAAGGACGGGAACGGAGCCTATCGCGCCGCTCGCGCCACCCAGGAGGGGATGAGCTCGCTTGAAAGCCGCCGGCCTTTCCGCCCTTTGGCGAACTCCGACAATTGCATGCCGGTTTTCGCGACGGAGATGGCCTGATGCTTGGAAAGCAGCAGGCCCAGCTCCAGCGGTGGCGCGCTGCGCCCGATTCGCTTCAGAAAGGGGCGACGATAGCCCCGCGAGGCCGTGAACCGCGCCGGGAGCTTGTTCAGAGAGACATATTCGGCGATCTCATCGATCCAGCCCGCTTGCGGTCGCGCACCCGGCTCTACCAGCAGCAGCCAATCACCACGCGCCGAGCGCAATATGTCCTTGATATCCCATTGTGAATAGAACCGGCAGCCCGCCGCGTCCGCCACCTTTGAAGTGCCGTCCCGCGAGCCGTGATCGAGCACGACCACATCGCAGACCAGCCCTTCGACCGCGCCTGCCACCAATGCCGCCAATGTCTGCGCCAGCTCGGGTTCGTGATCCTGGCATTCGATGATGACCGTCAACATTGCCCATTTATAGAGCGGCGCACAATTTTTTGCCAGCGCATAAGCCTCGAACTCGGCTATTTGAGGAAAGGCTTACGCATGGACGGCAAGCGCTGTCAGGACCTCCCTAAATTCAGAGGACACACGGACAAGCGTGGTGCAAATCCGCATTTTGTTCTTGCAATGTTCTCATTTGTCGGATAGGAATTTAATCATCTTAGACGCGGCATGCGGCACCATGAACCGCCCTGGAGCTACCGATGAACGAGCAGTCCCTTGCTGGGCAGGCGGCATTCGCGCCTGCCAATACGCCAGACGTTGCCAACGCCTTGATTGCCGATGCCGGTCTCAGGGTCGACACCGAGCGCCGTCGCGGACGCGGCGCCGGATTGAACCCGAGCGGCCGCTTCGAACCGCACCAGCGCGAGGCCTTCGACGACGGCTGGCAAAGCTGGGAAGAGCTGCCGCCCTTCAAGACCGAGGTGCAGGTGGAAAAGCCGCGCACCGCGATCACGCGTAACGAATCGCCCGATATTCCCTTCGATCGCTCCATCAATCCCTATCGCGGCTGCGAGCATGGCTGCATCTACTGTTTCGCGCGGCCGACGCATGCCTATATGGGCCTGTCGGCGGGACTCGATTTCGAATCGAAGCTGTTTGCCAAGCCGGATGCGGCCAAGCTTCTGGAACGCGAGCTGGCAAAACCCGGCTACAAGCCACGCGTCATCGCCATCGGCACCAACACGGACCCCTATCAGCCGATCGAGAAGGAATGGCGGATCATGCGCCAGATCCTCGAAGTGCTGAACCGGGCGAACCATCCGGTCGCCATCGTTACCAAATCGGCGCTGGTCATGCGCGATATCGATATCCTCAAGGACATGGCCGCGAAGAATCTTGTACGGGTGGGACTGTCGGTAACGACGCTCGACCGGAAACTGGCGCGCACGATGGAGCCGCGCGCTGCAACGCCGACGCGGCGGCTGGAGGCGATCCAGGCCTTGAGTGAGGCCGGCATCCGCACTTCGATCCTGGTGGCGCCGATCATCCCTGCCCTCAACGATCACGAGATCGAGCGCATTCTCGATGCGGGCAAGGCGGCCGGCGCGACGGAAGCGAGCTATGTCATCCTGCGGCTGCCGCTGGAGGTGAGCCCGCTGTTTCGCGACTGGCTGCTGCAGCACTATCCGGACCGCTATCGCCATGTCATGTCGCTGATCCGCTCGATGCGCGGCGGCAAGGATTACGATGCGGAATTCGGTAAGCGCATGAAGGGCGCCGGGCCTTATGCCTGGCAGATCAGCCGCCGCTTCGAAATGGCGACGCGGCGGCTTGAGCTGACGCGCCGCAATATCGCGTTGCGCGACGACCTGTTCGTGCCGCCTGACGGTAGCGGCGTCCAGCTGTCGCTGCTCTGATTCTTCGAATCTGACCTTCCTTGCGGGCTTTCCCTGTGCCCGCTGGAAAAGCCCCCCGGTTCGCCGCCCTGATCCACCGGGGGCTTGCAGGAGATCGGGTGGTGTGCGAGCTTCGCCGCATGTCACGCCGCGCGCCACCCGATTCTCCAATGCTGTTCGAGGACGCCCCGCTCATTCCCACCTTCGAGCTGGAACTGATTGCGCGACGTGCCGGGCATTGGCCGGTTGCCGGAGCCGATGAGGTCGGCCGGGGGCCGCTCGCGGGACCGGTCGTGGCCGCCGCCGTCATTCTCGACCCCGACCACATTCCGAACGGGCTGAACGATTCCAAGCAGCTGACCGCCGCCAGGCGCGAAGAACTGTTCGTCGAGATCCTTGCGACAGCAACGGTATCCATCGCCTCGTCGAGTGCAACCCGCATCGACACGACGGATATCCGCAAGGCAAGCCTCGATGCGATGCGCCGAGCCATTTGCGGGCTGGCAATGCCGGCAAGCTACGTGCTGACCGACGGGCTCGACGTACCTGCCGGGCTTGCCTGCCCCGGAAAGGCTGTGGTCAAGGGCGATGCGCGCTCCTTCTCGATCGCCGCCGCCTCGATCGTCGCCAAGGTGACCCGCGACCGGATGATGGCCCGCGCGGCGGTGGTTTTCCCCGCCTATGGTTTTGCAGCCCATGCCGGCTATGGCACGGTGCAGCATCGCACCGGTATCGAGGAGCACGGTCCCTGCTCCCTGCATCGCATGAGCTTCCGCCCCTTGCGCAAAGAGGCTGTCTGACACTCAGCGCGTCAGCCCAGCAACGATCTCCACCGACCATTTCGCGACATAGGCGATATCTTCCCTGTAGATGCGATCATGTCCGTCCTGCAGATTGCGGCGATATCTCTCGATGCCGCGCGCGGCCTCATGTTCCATGAAGGTGAACAGCGCCTGAAGCCGCTCGACAATGATATCAGGCAACGAGGGACGCTCGGCAAGCGGTAGCCCATAGGCATCCACGAAGATGCGGGCGCGATTGATCTGATCGGCAAGCCTATCCAGTCCCTCGATGGCGATACCTGAGGACAAGGGTGCCCAGCGATAGATCGCATAGGCCAGATCCCAGCTACGGGAACCGGGATGCGCGGCCTCGAAATCAATAATACCAGTCACTTCGCCGTCGTTCAGGACGATATTGTAGGGGGCGAAATCGCCGTGGCAAATGGTCTCGCAGGGCGAACGGGCCGGCAATTGCCAGGCGTACGCAGCCGCAAGGCCTTCCGCGAACAGGGCGGAGCAATCGTGATAGCGACGCAGCAGCGAAGCGGCCGATCGCAGTGCCCTTTCGCTGCGCATATCGGTGCGATCATCGAGATCGCCGGTATCTCCGGGCAGATAAGTCACCCTTTCCCAGGCGTCGTCATACCCACCCGGAAACGGCGCCACGTCGAAACCATGCCGATGCAGGGCAGCCAGCAGGGCATGCACGCCTGGTGTCCAGCGCCGCGCTGACCTGACGATAAACTTGCCCTGACGAAATGGTTCGTCACCTGTCGCTGACTGCATCCACACTCCCCCAAGCTCATGATTTTGCAGTCCGTTGCTGCGATAATCAACCCGCAAGTGACCTGATAGGCGATGTGAGTGAGGTGCGAAGCTGAAGGTCGGAGCTTTGAAGGGCGCGGATGGCCCCTTGCCTTTTCATCAACAAAAAAGCCCCGCCGAAGCGGGGCTCTTTGAATTTCGATGTTCCGCAGGCTCAGTTCAGCCGCGTCTTCACTTCCTTGACGGCATCATTGAAGAGACCGGACTGGATGCTACCATCGGCCTTCTTCGCCAGAACCGATTCAGCAGCTGCGATCGCGAGATCGACGGCAGCGGAGCGGACCGCCTTCATCGCATCGGCTTCCGCCTGCTTGATCTTCTGCTCGGACAAAGCCGTGCGGTTGGCGACGAATTCCTCCGTCTTCTTGCGGGCTTCGGCCGTCAGCATTTCGGCTTCGCGCTCGGCGGCGGCAACGATATGCGCTGCTTCGGCCTCAGCTTCCTTACGCTTGCGCTGATATTCGGCCAGCAGGTGCTGGGCTTCTTCGCGCAAGCGCTTGGCTTCTGCCAGCTCGTTACGGATCTGGTCGGCGCGGTCGTCCAGCGACTTTGCCATCATGCCCGGAACCTTCAGATAAACGACCAGGCCGAGAAAGATGAGAAGGCCGACAAACGCGAAGAACGTATTGTCAAAAGCGAATTCCATGGATCACCCCTCCTGCTTGGCGGCAGCTGCTGCAACCGCGGAGGCGACATCAGCCTTGCCAGCAACATTGCCAACCAGCTGCTCGACAACGGCACCAGCCGTCTCCTCGGCAATCGCGCCGACATCGCCGAAGGCTTTCGCCTTGATTTCTGCGATGCGGCCCTCGGCAGCCTTGAGCTTTTCGGCAAGGCTCGCCTCGATCGCCTTGCGATCTTCCTCGGCCTTGGCCTTGGCGGCATCGCGGGCGCTGGCGCCAATGGAGTTCGCCTTGGCGCGCGCGGCGGCCAGTTCGCTTTCATAGGTCGCAACGGCGGCGTCGGCCTCGGCCTTCAGACGCGAGGCTTCCTCGATATCCTGGGCGATACGGTCATGCCGGCTCTCCAGAATACCGCCAACACGCGGGATGACGATCTTCTGCATGGCCAGATAGAAGATAACGAAGGTGATCGCCAGCCAAAGCAGCTGTGACGGATACATCGTATGGTCGAACGGCGGGAATACGCCGGCGTGATGGCCCTGCTCGGGCGCACCCGTTTCCGTGTGCACCTCGCCGGCGGCCGGCGGAGCTTCATCAGCATATGCCGGGGTCACAAACATGCTCACCTCCAGGTGGTCTGCAAATACAAAGAATCACGGCTCGCAAACCGCGAACCGTGATCTATGACGCCGCTGATATCAGACGACGAAGAGCAGGAGGAGAGCGACGAGCAGCGAGAAGATGCCCAGAGCTTCCGTAACGGCGAAGCCGAATACCAGACGGCCGAACTGGCTGTCAGCAGCCGACGGGTTGCGCAGTGCGCCGGACAGGTAGCTGCCGAAGATATTGCCGAGGCCAAGAGCCGTGCCGGCCATACCAAAGCAGGCCAAACCTGCGCCGATGAACTTTGCTGCTTCCGCGTCCATGTTGTACTCCTTTGAAATGGTTGTGCGGTGAATGACTGACGCCCTTAGACGCCAATGTCTTTATCCTTAGTGGCCACCCGGGTGAACTGCGTCATTGAGGTACATGCAAGTCAGCACCGCGAAGACGTAGGCCTGGAGAAAGGCGACGAGGAACTCAAGACCGGTGATGGCGACGGTCATGATGAGGGGAAGGATGGCGCCACCGATACCGAGTGCGCCGAGGGCTCCGAGCGAGGCAACGAAGCCTGCGAACACCTTAAGCGTGATATGGCCAGCCAGCATGTTGGCAAAGAGACGAACGGAGAGCGAAATCGGCCGAGACAGGAAAGAGATGATCTCGATGACCACGACCAACGGCAGGAGAACGCCGGGAACACCTTCCGGCACGAAGAGCTTGAGAAAGCCGAAGCCGTGCTTGAAGAAACCGTAGATAATAACCGTCGAGATAACTAGCAAAGCCAATGCGAAGGTAACGATGATCTGGCTGGTAACGGTGTAGAAATACGGAACAAGCCCGATCAGGTTTGCCGTCAGCACAAACATGAAGAGCGAAAAGACCAGCGGGAAGAACTTCATTCCCTTCGTCCCCGCCCCTTCCTTCAGCATCGAGGCGATGAACTCATAGGCCATTTCCGCCACGGATTGCGCACGGGTCGGAATGACCCCGCGCGGCGCGGCGGCGAAATACAGGAAACCGGCAGAGAGTGCCGCGGAAGCAATCATGAACAGCGAAACGTTGGTGAACGAGAAATCAATTCCACCGATATCGATCGGGATAATCTTCAAGATCTGGAACTGATGGGTAGGATCGTTTGCCACCGCTTGTTCTCTTTCATTGTTCCGCTCCACCGAGCGGATGCCTGTCATTTGGAAGCTACGTCGAAGCGCTACTTCCGCTCATTTCTTATCCGGCCCACGTTCCTCGAGCTTCGGTGTCGTCACCTTGCCCGCCGAACGCAGTACATTCAGTACGCCGGCACAGAATCCGAGAAGCAGCAAAATAATCATGCCCCACGGCGTCGTACCGACAAAACGGTCGAAGACATAGCCCAGAACAGCGCCCACGATGATGGCAGCAATGAATTCACTGGAAAGCTTCATCGCCAGAGCATAGCCCTTACGGCTTGCCTCGGCACGAACCTCCCCGTGCTCACCCTCTCTCACCGCAGCGCGCTTGCTCGCCAACTCGGCCCCCAGCTCCGCCCGCCGCTTTTCCAGACTTTCGTCGCGATCATCCGTCATGGTGGCATCCTCCTATTTTCGTTGCGCGTATCCCATTTCCCCGGTCAACGCGTAAACGAACAGCAGGTTTCGCCACCTTTCGGCCCGTTTTGAAGTCGCGCGCAACATAGTTTTAGGAAAAAGCATAGTCAAGGCGTAGACGTCATCTGTCCAGCCATAAATTAGCTCAATTGAATCATGAACTTAAACCAAAGAAGCCATACCGGGCGAAAACTGAGCCGAAGAATCCTCTTCAGCCCAGGCTTTCCTGTGGCTTTTTTGCCGACAAATGCGGCGCTTGGCGTGGCGTCAGTTCGCCGGAACCGGCCGCCTCAGCTCCAGCCGCCGCCATAAGTCCTATAGAAGATGTGCATGCCTATGCGGCCGACCTTCACCATTTCGGCCGCCCATTTCGGCCGGACGTAGACGGCATGATAGTGGGTTGCCGAGCCGACTTCCGGCAGCCAGATCTTGCCCGCGGTGACGGCCATGGCGACCTGGCGGGCAATGCGCCAATGCTCTGGAGAGTTGACGCGCTCCTTCACATTGTCGCAGGCAAAGGAGAACTGACAGGCATTGTGCCAGTCTTCGTTCTGATAGACGACGCCGCAGATGGTCTTGGGATAGGCGGGATTGCGGACGCGGTTGAGGATGACTTGGGCGACGGCCGCCTGCCCCTTCACGGACTCGCCGCGCGCCTCGAAATAGATGCCGGTGGCAAGGCACTGCTGCTCGTCCGACGAGAAAACCGAAGGCGGCAGGACATTGGCCGCCCAGAGATGATCCTTGGGTCCGATCTGCGGCACGAAGCGACCTTCGCCGTCCTGATCCTTGGCAAGAATGGAATCGAAGGGCGAGACGCGGGCATAGTCCGGCGCCGGCGAGGCATAGGCGGCAGCCAGAACATCGGCATTCTGATTGGTGACCAGATTGGCGATGTAGGCCGGCACGCTATCGTCCAGCTTCGGCGGCTGCTTCTTGTAGAAGGCGGTCGCGATCTGGATTTCCTTGCCGCCGAGCTTCGGCTTCAGGAATGCGGTGCGCTCGCCGGTGTCGGATTCCGGCCGGAACAGCAGGCTCTGCCGCTGCAGCACGGAGCCGGCGGAAAAATCCTTCGGCGGCTGCATCGGCGAGACGGCCACCACCCTGCCCTTCTTGTCCTGCCGGTTGATGCGGTCCTCATCGGGCCGGGGGTCGCTGCCCTTCTGTTCGGATTGGAAGGCGACGCGACGCCCATCCGGCAGCACCAGACCACCATCGCCAACAGCCATGGAGGCCTTGGCATCGCCGAAGGCCAGTTCCGCCTGATGGGTGGAGCCGGCTGGCGAGTCGGTCATCACCATCCGCCAATTGGCCCCTTCCCTATCGATACCGGCAAGCAGGCTGGCAAGGTCGCCATAGGCGGCTGTCGATGGAAAGATCAGCCAGGCGCAAAGTCCGAAGACGGCCGGAGAAGTCCAGTTTTGTGGCAGGAACCGCAGCTTGCGGCTGACATAACGCGAGCGAGACAACACCGGACTCCAAACGGCACTCAAAACCAGGAGCCGGAATAGTCTCCCATTAACCTTGATGGATGGTTAATTCAGGCGTTTCTATGGTTACGAATGGAGTATTCGAAACCGATGCGTTGAGAATTCACATCAGAGCCGTGAGCAACTCCGCGCCAGGCGTTGGCTCGATATGCTCCGCCGCCATGTACCGGCGCACTAGGAGCACTGAGACATAAGTCCAGCCGATCATCTGCAAAGCATTGGATATCAAAGACGCCGCAACGGTGGGGATATTCAACTGACCATTCACGATCAAATCCGCACCCCTGACAGAACTCGCAAGAATTCCCACAATCACGCCGGCAACGAGTGGAACGGCTAGGCCCAGGAATACCAGAGACGCCGTCGAAGGTAACCGCTTCAGACCTCTGCGCAGTGCATCTCCCATACTCGCACTGGTGCCATGAAGGCGGGCCGGTAACCACGTGCCAAGCAGGGAAAAGACGATGGTAAGCGTTATCAAGAACGCCAGCGTCGCCCACAGCACGACGTAAGCCTTTCCAACGTCGTTCGATTTCAAAAGAATAACCAGGATCGGCAGCATTATCAGGAACGCTGCCAGAGTCAGCGCCACACTCCTGAACATATATCCAGCGAACGGAAGCTTTCTGCCCTTGGCCGCCGCGGTGAAATTCTGATCTCGTAAAACCGAGTTCTGAACATTCATCGACAATATGCTCATTAAAACAAAAGTGGCGCCAGCCGAAGCCGATCGCCCAGAATACTCATCGAAAATCGAAGCGCCAACCGAGCACAGGATAAACGTCGCGTAAAACGCCAAGTTATGACGTGCAATGGACAAGGACTGTTTAAGCATTTGCGTTCGCCTCCCCCCGAGAGCATAGCATCACTTTCGCCTTTAAATTGAATAGGCCAGCACCCGCTTGCGCAATAGAAAAATGAAAAGGCCCGGCGGATATCCACCGGGCCTTCGAATAATTGGCGATAAAGCCAGCCTCAGATGATGACGTGCGAGCCCAGTTCCACCACGCGGTTGGCCGGCAGGCGGAAGTAGTCTGACGGGTCGGTCGCCGCGTTGGCGAGCGCGATATAGAGCCGGTCCTGCCAGTGCGGCATGCCGGATTTGGCGTCCGGCACCAGCTTGCGGCGTCCGAGATAGAAGGAGGTCGACATGATATCGAACTTCAGGCCCGTCTTGCGCAGCGTCGCCAATGCCTGCGAGACGTTCTGCGATTCCATGAAGCCGAAGCGCAGCTCGACGCGCGAGAAGCGCTCGGAAACCTTCTCGACCGAATAACGATCCTCCTGGGCGACGCGCGGCTTGTTGATGGTGCGGATCGTCAGGATGACGTTCTTGTCGTGCAGAACGTGATTGTGCTTCAGATTATGCAGCAGCGCGGCAGGCGCGGATTCCGGATCGCTGGTCAGGAAGATCGCCGTGCCGGGCACATGTGCGGGCGAGTGATCGCTCTTGCGCTCGATCGAGCTGACGAAGGACGACAGCGGGATATCGGTGTGCCTGGTCTTTTCCATGAGGATCGAGGTGCCGCGGCGCCAGGTCCACATGATGACGGTGAAGGCAGTCGCGATCATCACCGGAACATAACCGCCGTCATGAATCTTCAGCAGGTTGGCGCCAAGGAAGACGAATTCCAGCAGCAGCAACGGCGTCAGCACGGCGACAGCCATGGGCAGCGACCAGTTCCAGCGGACACGGACGAATTCGAAGGCCATGATCGAGGTGACGACCATCGCGCCGGTCACCGAGATACCATAGGCCGTTGCCAGAGCGTCCGAGGTTTTGAAGGCCAGAACGAGGAAGATGACGCCGAAGAACAGGACCGTATTGACCGACGGCAGGAAGATCTGCCCGGTATTGGTCTCGGAGGTAAACAGGATTTCCATGCGCGGCAGGAAGCCGAGATGGATGGCCTGGCGGGTGAGCGAGAAAGCGCCCGTAATGACGGCCTGGCTGGCAATGATGGTCGCCATGGTGGCGAGAATGACGACAGGCAGGATCGCCCAATGCGGATACATCAGGAAGAAGGGATCGGACATGGCCATCGGGTCGCGCAGCACCAGCGCGCCTTGACCGAAGTAGTTCAAAGTCAGCGACGGAAACACCAGCACAAACCAGGCCCACTGGATCGGACGGCGGCCGAAATGGCCGAGGTCGGCATAGAGCGCTTCAGCACCTGTCACCGTCAGGAATACCGCGCCGAGCACCACGACGCCGAGAAAGCCTTCATGCAAGAGAAAGCTCACCGCATACCAGGGATTAAGCGCCGCCAGAATGCTGTAGTCGTCGGAAATGTGCATGATGCCGGCAAGGCCCATGACGATGAACCAGATGGCGGTGATCGGGCCGAAGAAACGGGCGACGGCGCCGGTGCCATGCGATTGGATCGCGAAAAGCAGCGCCAGGATCGCGACCGATATGGGTACGATATAATCCGCGAACTTCGGCGTGACGAGCTTCAGACCTTCGACCGCCGACAGAACTGAAAGCGCCGGCGTAATCATCGCGTCGCCGAGGAAGAGCGCGGCGCCCAGCAAGCCCAGCAGCATCAGGATGGCGGTGTGGCCGTTCGCCGTCTTCATCAACAGCGCCAGGAGCGACAATGTGCCGCCTTCGCCGTCATTGTCCGCGCGGAGCAGAAAAAGGACATATTTGATCGTGACGATGATCGTCAGCGTCCAAAACATCAGCGAGATGACGCTGATGACTTCGCCGCGCGTCAGACCGTCGGCGGCCACCGGTTTCAATGCCTCGCGAAAGGCATAGAGTGGGCTGGTACCGATATCGCCATAGACCACGCCGATCGAACCGAGCGCGAGGTAGGCAAGCTTGCGAGAGTTCATTTTCCCGTCGGGAGAATGATCGGTTTGGTTAGACATTCAGGATCACTAGACTCTCAGAGCCAGCCTTTCCAGCGAAAAAAGAAAAACGGAACGATGGCGGAGACCACCATCAACAACAACGATCCCGGGTAGCCGAAGACATAATGCAGTTCGGGCATATGCTCGAAATTCATGCCATAGACGGACGCCACGAGCGTCGGCGGCAGGAACACCACGGAAGCGATCGAAAAGATCTTGATGATGGTGTTCTGCTCGATATTGATCAGCCCGAGCGATGCATCCAGCAGGAAGGTAATGTTTCCCGCGACGAAGGACGCGTGCTCCGACAGTGACTGCACATCCCGCGAGACATTGCGACACAGTTCCCTGGCCTCGTGGTCCTGCTGCATGGCGGGGATGGTATGAAGAAAGGTCAGCAGCCGGGACAGCGAACTCAGGCTGTCCCGTACCTTGCTCAGCGTACGATGATAACCTGCGATGTCCTTGAGCTTTTCTTCCAGATAGTTCGCCGGCCGGCGGATCTTCTTTACGCGATCGCCGAACACATGCACCGACAATATATCGATACCCGCAACGGTCTGTTCAAGGACCTCGGCGGTGCGGTCGACGATCGTTTCCAAAAGTTTGGCAAGGAGCGCGACACCGGTGCGCCGCTCCTGCGGAATGCGCTGCAGCGCCGCGATGAAGAGCGCGAAGGACTTCGGCTGCGCATAGCGGATGGTGACCAGCCGATGTCCCGTCAGGATGAAGGCGACGTCGGTGAGCATCGGCAAATTCGTATCGGCCTTCCATAACAGCGAGGCTGTCAGAAAGACGGAGCCGTTCTCGACATAGAGGCGGCTCGACGGCTCGATGTCCTTCATGTCCTCACGGGTCGGCACCTCGAGCCCAAGCAGGCGCTCGATGCTTGTTTCCTCTTCGCGGGAGGGATCGACCATATCGATCCAGACGGCATTGTCTGGCAGCCGATGGGCAGCCGAAAGATCAGGAAGCTCGAGCGGCTTCTGGTCAGAGCAATAGGCAGTTATCAACTGCTCGCTCCCGCAGCGGCGGAGGCAAAGCCGGCGTCAGGGCGCTTTGCGCGCACTCGCTGCGATCCCACCAATGGCCAATGAAAAAAGCTCATAAAACCCCGGTCGTATCCCGCCGGTCCGGCCGGGAATCCGTGTCCATGTTCCATTGCGCTGCTGTACCAATCCTTCGTCCGTCCCGGCGAAGACGCCTGCTCGGACGAAATAAAACCACCATGCGGCGGGGGCCGGTCATTGGAAACGACCGACCAGTTCCACGCAGGCGGCGCATATGCAGCAAAGCTCGCAAAGAATCAAGTCACAACCTCTTCATCGCGCGCTTTCACCGCAATTTGGCTATTCTTGCGAAGTCATAGCACAGGATGCCGACAAGACAATCCGTCACTATATGGAAAGCCTGGATGTCTTTGTGAATTATTCAAATACGATCGCCGGTGCCGCGCGCTGCGGCGTGCCGATCACCTGCTTCCAGACATTGGCCGCGATCTCGCGATAGATATTCGCAACCACCCCGTTCGGTTCGGCGGCGACGAGCGGCGTGCCGGCATCCGAGGTCTCGCGAATGCCCATGGTCAGCGGCACTTCGCCGAGGAAAGGCACGCCGATGCGCTCGGCCTCCTTGCGGGCGCCGCCATGGCCGAAAATATCATAGCGGGCGCCGGTATCCGGAGCGATGAAGTAGCTCATGTTCTCGACGATGCCGAGCACGGGAACCTCGACCTTGCGGAACATGTTGAGACCCTTGCGCGCATCGATCAGCGCCAGATCCTGTGGCGTTGACACGATCACCGCCCCGGCAAGCGGCACCTGCTGCGCCATCGTCAACTGCACGTCGCCTGTGCCGGGCGGCATGTCGACGACGAGCACGTCGAGCTCTCCCCAGGCGACTTCGCGCAACATCTGCAGCAGCGCGGACTGGACCATCGGCCCGCGCCAGATCATCGCGGTTTCCTCTTCGACGAGGAAGCCCATCGACATGACCTTGAGACCATAATTCTCCATGGGAACGATGATGCGGCCATCGATCTGTGACGGCTTGCCAGAAATCTTCAGCAGGCGCGGCATAGAAGGGCCGTAGATATCGGCGTCGAGAATGCCGACGCGCAGCCCGTTGGCAAGCAGGCCAAGCGCAAGATTGACCGCCGTCGTCGACTTGCCGACGCCGCCCTTGCCCGAGGCGACCGCGATGATGGACTTGACGCCCGGAACGCCGATCTTGGCGGCACGCGGCGGCTGTGGCGGCGCGTGCGGATGCGGATGTGAATGGCCATGCGAGGCGGCTTGCGCCGGTGCCGGCCGGGGGGTCGTAGCGCCGGCCTTCTTGTCGGCGGTCAGAGCAACCATGGCGCCCTTGACGCCGGGCATGTCCTTGATGACGCGCTCGGCCGCAAGGCGCATCGGCTCCAGATCCTTGGCCCGTTCGGCGGGAACGGTGATGGAAAAGTAGACCTTGCCATCTGAAATGAAGACATCCGACACCATGCCGAGCTCGACGATGTTGTGCTCCAGGTCCGGGCCGCGAACCGTCTTCAACTTCTCCAGCACCTGTTCCTTGGTGATGTCTGCCATTTCGTCCTCACTGCGGAATCTCTTTCGGCAGCACGGCATCGACCGGACACTTTCCGAAATCATTCTGGCTTAGATAGTGGAGCGGCGGGACTTCGCCAAACGAAATTCGGGACGCTGCCGATAAAAAGCGTCTTCGTTGCGGCCGGCAGGTCCGCCGGGTCCATCAGGACCCTTACCAGCCGCAACGCTCTCCCAGTTCGGGAAGACCTGATCGCGGGCCGACATAGAGCAGACATTAGAAAGGAATAGGGCAATGGCGCGAAAATCGCTTCGCCGACATATTCGATCTTTGTAAGCGTGTTAAATAAGCAACAACCGCCGCCGACCCCTTCGCCAGGAGAAGCTGTGGCGAAAGCATCGGCGACGGTCGTTTGATCCGCGCACGTTTCATCGGCGCTGTTATCAAAGTCCCCTCTGGACCTCTGTCTTTTCAGAAGCAGGAAGCGTGCCAGTTTTGAAAACTGTCATAAAACAAATATATTTCAATAGTTTGCCTTCTTCCGCCCCCGAATCGAGGCAACAGACCATCGCCCCGCGCTTCATCATATTTTATTCGCAGCGCACAAAATTCGTTCACAGGCTGCTCGAATCTCGATCATCGCGGCGGGACGGCGATGTCACTATTTGATCAATCCGACGCGCAACGCCTTGGCGACGGCCTGCGTGCGGTTGACGGTATCGAGCTTCTTGGTGGCACGGTTGAGGTAATGGTTGACCGTATGCTCCGACAGAGAGAGGATTTCGGCGATCTCGGCGCTGGTCTTTCCGGCCGCCGTCCAGTTCAGGCAGTCGATCTCCCGGTCTGTGAGAGCATCGACGACGCGAACATCGAGATTACGGATCTCGGCAAGTCGGTCGAAAACATGAACTGCAATATAGAAAAGGTTCTTCACCTCTTCCGCCGCAAAGAGTTCGCGATCACCCCCCAAGCAAACAGCGCCACGAAGACCGGAGGCATCGTGGGTCGGGAAGTAGACGAAACGCGACATGCGGAAACGTTCGAATAGGGCGACGACGAGCTGCGACTTGCCCTCTCCGCGATTGGCGCTTGCGGCCACCTCATAAAGAAACGGCAGCGTGGAGCCGCGTAGACGTTGCAGCACGGGACTGCTCGACAGCAAGCCTTCCTGATCGTAGATCGACAGCAGTTCGGCCGGCCAGTTGTTGATCACCGAGTTGCTCTGAAGGTCCGAGGAGGTAATCGGCGGCAGATTGAGCACCATGAAGGCTCGGCAACGGTAGGCTTCCGTCAGCCCCTTCATGAAACGAAATACATCGAACTGCGTCTTAAGCCTGCTGATTTCTTCGATAAGGTCCTCGCCACGAGGAGACATTCCCGCCTGTATCAATGCCGCCATCATCAGTCTTCTTTATGTAAAAGAGGGAAAAAATACGAAACTTCCGTCTCTTGCCCCTCACGATTATCGCGCCGGCACCGATATCAGGCGCTCGGCAAAATATAAGTTTTCCAAAATCGTGACTGCATCAACGCCCGTTACTATTATGTCCGCTCATCACCTCGCCAAATCTTGCATGATCCCAACAATCACTTGGAGATAATGGCAGTTCTTCCGCATATCTCAACAGTAAAATTCAAGATAAACGAGCAATTTTGCTAAGATCCGGCGCCCGCAGCATTAAATCCGCAGGTTTCGGACAGCCGTTGCGCGAAATTTACAGGATTAACGCTTGGGGCCCATGCGGTTGCGCATGTCCATCATGATCGAATCAGCAGCAGCGACCACCAAAGGCGCCCATGCCTGCAACTTCTGCGATGTGACTCGATAGGCCGGGCCGGTCACCGAGACGCCGGCCAGCATATGGCCGTCGTCGGAGCGGATCGGCGCGGCAACGCAGCATATGCCGCTTTCGTGCTCCTCAAGATCGAAGGCATAGCCCCGCGCCCGGATTTCGAACATATCCGAGAGCAGATCGGAAGCGTCGCGACGCGTATGCTCGGTATAAGGGCGAAATTCGAGACCGGAGACCCTTGCCGCAAGCTCGGCATCGTCGAGCGCGGAAAGAGCCGCCTTGCCGACGCCGGTGCAATAGGCCGGAGATGCGTTGCCGACCTGCGAATACATCCGCACGGATTGCCGCCCCTCAACCTTGTCGAGATAGATGACCTCGGTACCGCGCAGGACGCCGAGATGCACGGTTTCTCCGGTCACCTCCTGCAGGCGGTGCAGATGCGGCTCGGCAACGGCGCGAAATTCGTTGCGCGCCCAGCTGCGCGAGGCGAGCGTCAGGAGCCTGAGACCGATGAGATAGCGCCCGTCGCGATCGACCTCCAGAAGCCCCTCCTCGACGAGGTGTGACAATTGCCTATGCAGCGTGCCGCGTGGCTGATCGGAGAGCGCAAGAATATCCGTGAAGCGCATGGGACCATCGGCGAGCGCGACGAGGTCGAGCAGGGAGACGAGCTTTCCCAGCGTTCCGGTTTCCCGGTCGCGACGCTCTTTATTTTTCCCACCCTCTGAACCCAGATCCGTGCTCATTCATTTATCTCTCGCACAGCCGCACTAGAGCCGGATGGTTTCAGGTTGAAACGACCTAAAATCTGAATCCGCTCCAGAATCGAAGAAGTAGAGCATGATGTCGTCCGAAAACCGATCACACTTTTCGGCATCATGCTCTATCCTTGACACGATGACAGGGTAGACCGATAATTCCATATAGTCAAATTATGTTCCGAATAATGGAACTTTATCGATCCGGGAGGAGACATCTTGGTGGGCACTCAGACGCAATTTCCCGATCTGAAAGATCGCACCGTCCTCGTCACCGGCGGCGGCTCCGGCATCGGCGCAAGCCTCGTCGAAGCCTTCGCAAAGCAAGGCGCGAAAGTCGCTTTCATCGACATCGTCGAGGAACCCAGCAAGGCATTGGCGGCCAGGCTTTCGGCGCAGTCGGCCCATCCCGTTGCCTTCTATCATGCCGACCTGCGCGATGTCGGCGACATCAAGAGCACGGTCGCGGCGGTCGAATCCGACCTCGGGGCGATCCGCGTGCTCGTCAACAACGCAGCCTGGGACGACCGGCACGACATCGACACCACGACGGAAGACTATTGGGACAACAACCAGGCGATCAATCTGAAGCAGGTGTTCTTCGTGTCGCAGGCCGCGGCGCCCGGCATGCGGGCAGCCGGCGGCGGCGCAATCATCAATTTCTCCTCGATCGCCTTCAAGATGAACCCGCCGCTGCTGTCCTCCTACGCAGCCGCAAAGTCCGGCATCATCGGCCTGACCAAGAGCTTTGCCGGCCGCTTCGGCCCGGAGAATATCCGCGTCAACGCGGTTCTGCCCGGCATGATCGTCACCCCTCGACAGCTCGATCTGTGGTTGACCGAGGACGGCATGGCCAAGACCATCGAGCGGCAATGCCTCAAGCGCGTGCTGAGCGCCGACGACCTTGTGGGACCGGTGCTTTTCCTGGCCTCGGACTGCTCGGGCGCCATCACCGGACAAGCGATCACTGTCGATGGCGGCATTTTCTAACCTAAGCTTTCTCACATAAGACTCGGAGCATTTCTCATGACTAAGCCCGCATATGTCGCGGTGGACTGGGGCACCAGCAGTTTCCGGCTGTGGCTGATCGGCGAAGACGGCAGCATTCTGGCGGAGCGCCGCAGCGGCGAAGGCATGACCACGGCTGCCCAAACCGGCTTTGCGAGGGTTCTGCAGGCACATCTCGACGCCGTATCGGCGCCCGATGCCATTCCCGTCATCGTCTGCGGCATGGCCGGCGCGCGCCAGGGCTGGGTGGAAGCCGGATATATCGATACGCCAACATCGCTCGCCGCCATTCTGACCGGCGCCGTCGCCATCCCAGGGCAATCGCGCGACGTGCGCATCCTGCCGGGCCTGGCGCAGCGCAGCCAGGAGGTGCCTGACGTCATGCGCGGCGAGGAGACCCAATTGCTCGGCGCGATCGCCGCCGATGCCAGGGGCGAACAACTCGTCTGCATGCCAGGCACGCATTCGAAATGGGTGCGCGTGCTTGACGGCCGGGTGACGGGCTTCTCCACCTTCATGACCGGCGAACTTTTCGACGTCATTACCAAGCACAGCATCCTGTCGCACGCCGTTGCCGGCGCCGCAGATCTCCCTGCCGATACGAAGGCGTTCGAAGCTGCCCTCAAGGCGACCTTCGATAGGCCGGCTCTTGCCACCAACCTGCTGTTCACGGCCCGCTCCGGCCAGCTTCTGAACGGGCTGACCTCCGCCGGCGCGCAGGCACTGATCTCAGGCACGCTCATTGGCGCTGAAATTGCCGGAGGCCTCGCATCCTCCGGACAGAATGCGGCCATCACACTTGTCGCCTCCGGTCGCCTCCAGGCTCTCTATGAGGATGCGTTCCGCACCCTATCCCTCACCTACAAGACCATCGACGCCGATGCCGCCGTCCGTCGCGGACTTTCCGCCGCGGCCGAAGCGATCTGGTTCAAGAAAGAAAGCAAAAGCTGATGACCACCCGCATCCCCTTCCCGCCTATGAAGCGCCCGCTCATTGCCATTCTTCGCGGTATCAAGCCGGAGGAAACGGCCGATATCGTCGGCGCGCTGATCGAGACCGGCTTCACGGCAATCGAAATTCCGCTGAATTCGCCTGAGGCTTTTCGTTCCATCGAGATTGCCGCCAAGATGGCGCCCGCCGATTGCCTGATCGGCGCCGGCACCGTGTTGACGGTGGAAGACGTCGACAGGCTGGACAGTGCCGGCGGCAAGCTGCTGGTGACGCCGAATGTCGAGCCTGCGGTCATCAGCCGCGCCCGCGACAAGGGCATGGTGACGATGCCAGGCGTCTTCACGGCGACGGAAGCGCTTTCGGCCGCGCGTGCCGGCGCGACCGGCCTCAAATTCTTCCCCGCCGGCGTGCTCGGCGCTTCCGGCATTACAGCCATTCGCGCGGTCCTGCCGCCCGAGCTCGTCATCGCTGCGGTCGGCGGCGTTTCCGACAAGAATTTCGCCGATTACACCAAGGCGGGCGTCCTCGCCTTCGGTCTCGGCACCAGTCTTTACAAGCCGGGAATGACCGCCGCAGAGGTTGCCGAACGCGCCAAGGTGACCATTTATGCCTATGATGCAGCCATAGGAGCCTGATCTATGACCGATATTCATGATTTTCAGGGCAATATTCTCTGCAACACCTCATCCGTCCTGGGAGAAGGCCCGACTTACGACCCGGATACGGACACCGTCTGGTGGTTCAACATCCTCGGCAAGGAACTGCACGAATTGCATCTTCCGACCGGCAAGAAGCAGGTTCACGAGCTGCCGATGATGGCGAGCGTGCTCGCCCGCGTCGACGCGGAACGGCAGATGATCGCCACCGAGCAAGGCCTGTTCCTTCGCGATATCGCGACCGGCGAGTTGAGCTTTTATGCGGCGATCGAAGCCGACAAACCGGAAAACCGCTCCAATGACGGCCGCACGCATGTTTCCGGATCGCTCTGGATCGGCACCATGGGCAAGCGTGCCGAAATGCAGGCGGGCGCGATCTATCATGTCGCCGGCGGCAAGGTCACCAAGATCTTCGATCAGATCAGCATTCCCAATTCCATCTGCTTCTCGCCAGACGGTACGATCGGCTATTTCACCGATACCCGCGTCAGCCAGCTGATGCGCGTGCTGGTCGACCCCGAGACGGGGCTTCCGACCGGTGAGCCGATCGTCATGGTCGACAGCATGGAAGATCCGGGCGGCCTCGACGGCTCGGTCTGCGATGCGGACGGCTATATCTGGAATGCGCGCTGGGGCTCCGGCTTCGTCGACAAATACAGCCCGGATGGCCTGCGCATCGAACGTTATCGCGTGCCCGCCATGCAGCCCTCCTGCCCGGCCTTTATCGGCAAGCACGCGGATCGGCTCGCCGTGACGACCGCTTGGGAAGGACTGGATGAGGAAGCTCGTTCCATGCAGCCCCAGGCCGGCGTGCTTCTAGAGCTCGGCCCGACCGTCCGCGGCGTTTTTGATCCCCCATACAAGCTTTGATTGAAGCCGCCTTCGGGCCGGCATGAGCCCGAAGGCACCGCCGCCTCGCCGGACAATACGGCGACCACCGGCCTATTTCTCCGCAAGACATTGAGCCGCGCATCAAGCCATTTCAAGAACGGCTCAATCTTCCAGGTTATTTTGAAGGTAACAACATACTGAATTTATTGACATATCTTTCCAACCTCACGTCGAATGGCGCCGCTTTCCGCAACTTTTGACGGAACCAAAACTCCCATGAGCCATTAGCCTTTAAGACCGGCACGATGAAGGTCGGCAACTGAAAGCTCCACTCGCGCTGGTAAGTATGCGCGCTCGAAAAGCGTGCCCATCAGAATGAAAGGTAGGTTCACGATGACTGGGAAACTCTTCACTTCTGTCGCCGCAGGCGCAATGTTCGCCACGGCATCCGTGCTTTCACCCATGGCTTTCGCGCAGGCGCAGCAGCCTACAGGTAATGATGCATCGCTGACGCAATCAGCTCCGGCGACGCCGGATGCCACCAAGCCGGACAATTCTGCGACGCAGAAAGGCGCCCAGGCTCCCGCCCCGGCAACAGGGATGGATGAGGCCGCCGGCTATCTGACCGTCCAGTCGGCGGATCAGATCAGCGCCAGGACCTATATGGGCCAGTCGGTCTATAACGGTCAGAATGAAAGCATCGGCAGCATCAACGACTTGATCCTGCAGAAGCAGGGTGGCGTCGTTGCCGCAATCGTCGGCGTCGGCGGTTTCCTTGGCATGGGTCAGAAAAACGTCGCCGTTCCCTTCGACAAGATCAGCGCCACCCAGAATCCCCAGGATGGCACTATCAAGCTGACGACCACCGAAACGGCGGATGCTCTGAAGAACGCGCCGGAGTTCAAGACGCTTTCGATGCAGGCCTCCGAAAAGGCGGCAAGCTCGGCCGGTTCGTCGACAATGCCGGCGACCGACAACACGACCACTTCATCGACGACCAACAAGTAAAATTGCAGTCTGGCGAAACGCGGAAGCGGCGGCCCTTACCGGCCGCCGCTTTCTTTGTCTGCTTGCCGGATCTGGAGTATTTTCGCTTTTCTACAAATCGCAAAAACACTCTATCTTCTTGTTTCGCTATGCATTCCGAACGGAAAACCGCTTCGCACTTTTCCTGGAAATGCTCTAAGCGATTTCGCGTTCGTTGCTGAGATCGAAATAATGCGTCTGCAGGTAGCGAAGCGTCGCGGCGCTGTCTGCCGGTTTCCCGAAATAATAACCCTGCCCCATGGCGCAGCCCAGCGCCTTCAACTTCGCCGCTTCCGCATGTTCCTCGATGCCTTCCGCGACGACGCGCAGCTCAAGCCCTTCGCACATGGCAAGAACCGCCTTGATGATGTGCTCGGACACCCGGTCCGAATTCATGCGCGAGACGAAAGCCCGATCGATCTTCACCTTGTCGAAGATGAATTCGCGCAAGCGCCCGAGACTGGACTGACCAGTGCCGAAATCATCAAGGGAGATGCGCACGCCAACCGCTCGCAGATCGGCGATGATGCGATGGGCCGTATCGGCCGAACTCATGACCGCGGTTTCGGTGATTTCGAGTTCGAGACGATGCGGGTCCAGACCGGCGCGCGTCAGGATGGCAAGAATGCTGCTGCTGGTGCCGGGGTCCATCAGCTGCGCCGACGACAGGTTGAACGACAGGAAAAGCTCGCGCGGCCACGAGAGTGCCGCTTCCGCCGCCTTTCGCAGCAGCGTTTCGGACAGCGCGTCGATGAAGCCGCGCTCCTCGGCGAGCGGCACGAAGACGGCGGGCGAAACGAAGCCGAGATCCGGATCGTTCCAGCGTGCGAGAGCCTCGAAACCGAGAACCGTGTTGTTGGCAAGCGAGACGATCGGCTGGAAATGCACGTCGATCGCGTCGGAAATGATGGCATTGCGCAGCGCCTGCTCGAGCTGCGTTGCGCGCTTCATCTCCTGCGCGATCTCCCTGGAATAGACGGTGATCTGGCCGCGGCCGCGACGCTTGGAGCGGTAGAGCGCCGTATCCGCATTCTTCAGGAGATCGTCGAACTCCTCCCCGGCGAAAGGGTGGATGGCGAAGCCGAAGGATGCGGAAAGGCGGACATTGCGGTCGCCCAGGTCATAGGGCGCGGAAAGCACTTCCCGGATCATCTGCCCGAATTTCTCGGCGCCGACGCGCTCGAAGACGAGCGGCAGGACAAAAGCGAATTCATCGCCGTCGTGGCGCGTCACCATCGCGCCGTCTGGTATGCAGGCCTTCAGACGATGGGCGACCTGGCAAAGGATCTCATCGCCGGCCTCGACGCCGAACAGGTCGTTGATCGGCTTGAAGGCATCGAGATTGACGATCCCGATCGTAAAGGGCGCCGGATCGCCGGCGCGCTCCAACGAAAGCGCACGCGCACGCTCGCGCATGCGATGGCGATTGCCCAATCCGGTTAGCGGATCGGTATAAGCGATTGCCTGCGGCTCCTGACTGATTGGCCCCGGCAGCATTTCAGTCGACTTCATATTTGGTTCCGACCTTTTCTCCACCCGGGGGAAAAGCATGACGGGGAAGTCTTAACAAAGGATACCAAGACGACAGTCATTCGGCGTCGACGATAACTTATCGTCGGGGGTGATACCATTGTAACATTTATCTATTTTGCGCCTTCAGGGCACCGCGCATGTACTTCTGGAACACGGTCTCGATGATATCGGGACTGACCGGCTTCAGGATGACGTCGTCCATGCCGACCTCCGCGCATTCCTTGCGATCGCGCTCGAAAGCCTGTGTCAGCACGCCGATGATCGGCGTATGGGAACCGCTGCCCTTTTCCGCCCCACGGATCAGCCGGGTGGACTCGAAGCCATTCAGCCCAGGCAACGAGATATCCATCAGGATCAGTTCCGGGCGGTGCTCCTGCCACAGGCGCACCGCCTCGTCACCGCTTGCGGCGATGACATAGCTGTATCCCAATCCCTCGAGGATCTGCGAGAAGACGATCTGATTGATGTCATTGTCCTCGGCGACCAGAATCTGCGCGCGCCGCTCCTCCCCGGCCACGCGCCGCCATTCGGGCGCAAGCCCCGGCTCCGTGATATCGCCTAGCTCGCCGCGGATGTTGCGGTTGAAATGACGCGCGATCAGGAAGGCGAGTTCGGTGGCGAGTTGCGAGCCGTTCAGCGATAGCGCGGTCAGGTTCTGCCGCTCGGCCAGCTCTATGCCGCGCTTGCCGAGCTGATTGTCGACGATGACCAGGTCGATCTTGACGCCGTGCTCGCTCGCCACGTCCAGAAACGCCGCCTCTTCGTTCTCGTTGTGAACGACACAGGCTTCGAAGCCGTATTTTTCGAGGGTCTTCAGAGCTGCGGTTTCGGCGGCAAAATCCGGCGTCACCACGAGGACCTTACGGCCGCTGAAATTTTCCGGAACGAAGGTCTCCATGGCGGCAGGGCGGCGCGAAATGGTCTGCAACGCAACCATCGGCACATAGGCGCGGCGATAGGAGCGATCGCTGTTTTCCCTGAGGCTCGATGCCAGCGCGAACTCGTCGAAATCGCCGCCATCCTTGGGCAGGTCCTGCATGGTGCTGACAAGAAAATAGCGGCCGGGCTTGCCGATGCGCTGCTTGCGGGTGACGATGTCGCGTTCGATGCCTTCGCGGGAGATCTGACGCTGCCGCGAGATCGACATCTCGCCGGTCTCGATGACATGCCGGTCGCTCTCATGGAAGCGATTGGCAAGGTCGGTCGAGAAGATATCGATGCTCTTGCGACCCCGCACCTCATCCGCTGCCGTCTGATACTTGTCGCAGAACGCCCGGTTGACCGCGACATAGACGAGGTTCTGGTCCTTGACGAAAACCGGAAACGGCAGGTTGTCGAGAATGTCCTCGGTCAACTGGACGCGCTCCATATCGACGCGCCACTGCTCCTCGCGCTTCTTGACTTCGGAAACGTCGGAGATGATGCAGAAGCCGATGCCCGACGACAGCCGCCGCTTCAGGATGCGCACCCAGCGGTCGTCGGTGAAATGTTCCGTCGTCTCGAAGCGCTCGCGCCAATGCGAGGCTATGCGCTGCGATATCCAGTCGTCGCGATTGGCGACCGTCTTGATTTGATTTTGCTGAGGGCGCACGCCCGTGTCGAAGACCGCGCTCAGAAAGTCGCGCAGGCGCGTGGAAGGCTGCAGGAATTCCGGCTGGATCGGGAAGAAGTTCAAAACCTGACGGCTGGCGAACAGCAACAGATCGTTCTTGTCGTAGGCGAAAAAGGCGCTGGAAAGACCATCGCAGAAAGCATCGAAAAACATCGTCTGCAGACTGCCGCCGAAAGGCGCATCAGCCGTCATCATTGCCAAAGCTGCCTTTTCAATCTCGGCAGTCATTCGTCCGATTCCTACACTCAACCAGTTTCACAACACGGCAAATCGACAGGGCAGCATTCGCTCTGCAAGGCAAATCAGTGGAAGTTGCATGCTGGCCTTGACACTTGAAGCAGATGGCACCTGGCTCATGGAAGTGATGGCCACCAACCTGCCATCAAGAGCCGTCAGCATGCACGGAACGCGCCACCTGCGGTCATTTCAAGTTCTATCCCGGCAACCTGTCATCATTCCCTTAAACATTGATTAAATTTCTTAACAAAGCCCCGGATGGAAACGGGTGGATCATGGCCGGACGGCTGCCTTTCCTCTTTTCACACTGCTGCGAATCCACGACAATGACGCCATGGCCATCAAGCAACTCTCAGAAACACTGATCAACCAGATCGCCGCCGGCGAAGTCATCGAGCGCCCGGCGAGCGCCGCCAAGGAATTGATCGAAAACGCGCTGGATGCCGGCGCAACGCGCATCGAGATTGCCACCGCAGGCGGTGGCAAAGCGCTGCTGAGAGTGACCGACAACGGCTCCGGCATGGAAGAGGCGGATCTCGAACTCGCGGTCCGGCGCCACTGCACCTCGAAGATCTCCGAGACGCTGGAAGATATCCGCACTCTCGGCTTCCGTGGCGAAGCCCTGCCCTCCATCGGCTCGGTGGCGAAGCTTTCGATCGCAAGCCGCAGGCCGGGCGCGGCCGGCGGCGCAGAAGTCGCGGTTGCCGGCGGCAAGCTTGTGCATCTACGCCCGGCAGCCGCCAATCCCGGCACCATCGTCGAGGTGCGCGACCTGTTCTTCGCCACGCCCGCGCGCCTGAAGTTCCTGAAGACCGAGAAGGCTGAGGCGGCCGCCATCACCGAAGTCGTCAAGCGCATGGCGATCGCCTTTCCGCGCGTGCGCTTCGTGCTGTCGGGCAGCGACCGCTCGACGCTCGAATTTCCCGCAACGGGTGACGATCATCTCGCCCGCATGGCGCAGATACTGGGCAGCGACTTCAAGGACAATGCCATCGCTCTCGATGCGGTGCGCGAAGATGTTGGCCTTACCGGCTTTGCCGGCGTTCCCACATTCAATCGCGGCAACTCCACCCATCAATACGCCTTCGTCAACGGCCGGCCGGTGCAGGACAAGCTGATCCTGTCGGCGATCCGCGGCGCCTATGCCGAAACCATCCCCGCCGGACGTTATCCCATCGCCGTCCTTTCCCTGAGGCTCGATCCGGCACTGGTCGACGTCAATGTGCATCCGGCGAAATCCGACGTGCGCTTCCGCGATCCGGGGCTGGTGCGCGGCCTGATCGTCGGCGCGATCCGCGAGGCCTTGACGCGCGAAGGCGACCGCGCAGCCACGACCGGTGCGGACGGCATGCTGCGCGCCTTCACCGCCGGACGCTCGGGCTTCCAGCCGGGTTGGCGACCCTCGCCCGCAACGACCGCCTGGTCGGCAGAAACGTCGCCGTCTCGCCCCTATGAGAGACCCGCCGCAGCGGCAGGCTATCACTTCGCCGAGAGACCCCAAGCCACCTTCGATGGACTTGCAGTCCCCACCGCCCGCGCCGAAGCCGCGCCCCTGGCGGAACCAGCGCGTGCAGAGGAACCGGCCCGGTTTCCGCTGGGTGCCGCGCGGGCGCAACTGCACGAGAACTACATCGTCGCTCAGACGGAGAACGGGCTTGTGATCGTCGATCAGCATGCCGCGCATGAGCGATTGGTCTTCGAAGCGATGCGCAAGGCTCTGCATTCGAAGCGCCTGTCATCACAGGTCCTGCTCATCCCTGAAATCGTCGACCTGCCGGAAGAGGATTGCGACCGGCTGATGGTGTTTGCCGAGGAACTTGGCGACCTCGGCCTTGCCATCGAGCGTTTCGGCCCCGGCGCGGTTGCCGTGCGGGAGACGCCGGCCATGCTCGGCGAGGTCGATGCACAGGGCCTGGTCCGGCAATTGGCGGACGAGATCGCCGAATGGGACACGGCCTCGGGTCTTGCCGCCAAGCTGGAATATGTCGCTGCGACCATGGCCTGCCACGGTTCGGTGCGATCGGGCCGGCGCCTGCGTCCGGAAGAAATGAATGCGCTTTTGCGGCAGATGGAGGCGACGCCCGGCTCCGGACAGTGCAATCATGGCAGGCCGACCTATATAGAGCTGAAGCTCTCTGACATCGAGCGACTGTTCGGGCGCAGCTGACGTCTACCGTTCGTGAAGGAAGCTTTTCCGGGAACCAGTCAGGAAAAGTCGCGCCTGCTGCATCGACCTTTGCGCGTCGTATTTGACGCGCAACGCTGTAGTGCGGTATGGCAAACAGGTGACAGAGATCAAGGACGGCACCAGATGAATCTTTTCGAAGGACATGGAAACCGCGAGGCGAAGATTCGCTATCTCGACGGCGATTTCCAGATCCTGATGCCGGGCTCCTATGTGGTCTGCGCCATGACCGGCAAGCACATCGCGCTCGATGAACTGCGCTACTGGAGCGTTGCCCGGCAGGAGCCCTATGCCGATGTCATCACCTCGCTTGAGGCCGAAAAGCGAGCAGGCGCTCTTCCCAATCAGAAGCGCTGATTTCCCTCGCTGAATAGCCGGCCGTAGTTTCAGGCCGTTTTGCTACCGCGCTTTTCCCGCAAGCGCCGGTCGCGCGCGGCCGAGATCGCCCTGTCGATAATCAATCCCGGCGCCTGCGGATCGTCGAAGACCATATCGATCTCGATCACCCGGCAGCGCCGCAGCAATTCGTCGGCGCGACCATGATGGCCGATGAGGCGGACATAATCCTTCGACGTGGTGACGATCTCCAGCCCTTCGCGCGAGGCGATGTCGAGCATGTCGGAGACTTCGTCGTCGCCCGGATGTTCGTGATCGCCGAAGCTCCGTCGGACGGCAATATCAGCCCCCAGCGCCTCGACCGTGCGGAAGAACTTGGCCGGATCGGCAATGCCCGCGAAGGCAAGCACCCCGCGGCCGCGCAAATCCTCCTGCCCGCGCACTCTGACGCTCGCGGTAAAGAAGGGCTTTCCGGCCCTTGCCGCAAGGCGAACGACGCGATCGGCGGCATTGCCCTCGCCGACCTTCAACAGAGCGGAGGCATAGAGGAGCTGTGTTCGCAGCGGCGCCCGCACCGGGCCGCCTGGAACGAGATGGCCGTTGCCGATGCCTCTGCCGGCATCGATCACGACGAGCGCGTAGTCGATGGCAAGATGCGCGCTCTGGAAACCGTCATCCATGATGATGAGGTCGGCGCCCTCACGCACGAGCCTTTCCGCCCCTTCGGCGCGACGACGGGCAATGACCGTCAGCGCCTCGCGGGCCAGCAGCAGCGGCTCGTCACCGACAGCCGTGGCATGGTGATGCGTGGGATCGACGACCGTCGTCACATCGAGCGAGCCGCCATAACCCCGGCTCAGGAAACCGGGCGTCAGCCCCTTCGCCTTGGCAGCCTGCGCGAGCGCAAGCGCCGTCGGCGTCTTGCCGGCCCCGCCGACGGTGAAATTGCCGACGCAAATGACCGGAACGGGCACGGAGGCGCGCTGGCCATTCACCATGCGATGTCCGGCGATGCGGCCATAGAGGAAGGAAAAGGGTGAGAGCCCCCAGGCACGCCAATCCGGCTTTCGCCACCAGAAAGGAGGGGCTTCCGATACCATGCGTCTAATCCAGCCCTATTCTTGTGCCTGCGACAAACCGGCAAGAAAGGGCAGATTGCGTGAAAAAGCAAGCCATTGCCACGATCAGGCCGATTGGGCGACGGGCATGAGCAGGCTTTCCAGCTCGGTAATGTCGTTGAGGCAATAATCCGATGCGGCCATCAGCGTCTCGCGCGAGCCGGTGCCCGTCAACACGCCGACGGTCAGGCCGACCCCGGCATTGCGTCCCATATGCAGATCGTGATTGTTGTCACCGACGACGGCGACCTGCGCAGGCGAAAGGCCCGTCGCCGCATAGAAGCCGAGCACCATGCCCGGTTCCGGCTTGGTGCCGAAACCGCTATCGTAGCCGGCAATATAATCGAGATGATCGATGAAGCCGAAGCGGCGAGCCGTCTGGCGGATGGAGCGTTCATTGTCGCTGGAGGCGACGCCGAGCTTGTAGCCGCGCTCATGCAGCCGCTTGAAGAAGGCGGCGAGATCAGTGACCGGCGAGGAAAAATCAGCCGCATGCGCAAAGAGCGCGTCGAGCTTTTCCACCAGTTCCGCAACACTCACTTTCGAGCCGGCAGCCACCAGCCCCTCGGAAATTTGCCTGGTATTGCCGGCGGCAAGCAGGCTGTCGGGCACGATATGGCCGGTGATCGGGTCCATGCCGCAGGAGGATAACAGGTGATCGGCGAGGATAGGATCGTCTTGAGCCGCGATGCGCGCAAGCTCACGATTGACCGGCAGCCAGCTCTGGTCATAGTCGAGCAGCGTGCCGTCCTTGTCGAAAAGAATGCCCGCAATCGCTCCCAGCTTGGCCGCCGTCATGCCATTCCCTTCTTATCCGTTCGCCATCGTCTTCGGCATCAGCCGCGCCTTGACCGAAAGCGGATTGATATAGGGCTCAAGGCCCTTGACCGTTGCGGCCAGCGCGCCGCGCATTTCATGCACGGCGGCAAAACCGGCGTCGATCATGCCGCGCCGCGCCGTGTCGTTGGTCAGCAGATAATGCACGCCGCGCGCCAGCATCTCGGTGTCACGCACGACGCGGGCGCTGCCGCGACGGGCGAGCAGCTGATAGGCATCGCGGAAATTCTGGACGTGGCCGCCGGTCAGGATCGCACAGCCGAGCATGGCCGGCTCGAGCGGGTTCTGACCGCCTTCGTTGAACAGCGACTTGCCCATGAAGGCAACCTCGGTCATCCGCAGATAGAGCCCCATCTCGCCGATCGTATCGCCGAGAAAGACATCGACATCCGGCGAGATTATATCGCCGCGGGTCCGACGCGCGACCTTCAAGCCCTGCTCGACGAGCATCGCCTCGATCGCGTCGCAACGTTCGGGATGGCGCGGCACCATGATGGTCAGCTGACCGTTATGATCCTTGAGCATCGAGTGAACGGCGGCGGCGGCGCCCTCTTCACCCTCGAAAGTGGAGACGGCAGCCCAGGTCTTGCGGTCGCCGATCTGCCTCATGTAGCTGGCAAGCGTCGGCGCATCACAGGACGGTGCGTCGGTATCCACCTTGAGATTGCCTGATTTCAAAACCTGCAAGGCGCCGAGATCGCGGAAGCGCTCGGCGTCAAGATCGGACTGAGCAACGACCAGCGCCAGATTTTCAAACAGCGCCTCGGCAAGCGACGGATGCCGGCTCCAGCGCTCAAAAGAACGATCCGACATGCGGGCGTTGACGAGGATCTGCGGGATGCGTCTGCGGCCGAGTTCCATCATGGTGGTCGGCCAGATCTCGGATTCGGCGAAAATGGCGCAATCTGGCTGCCAGTATTCGAGGAAGCGCTTGATGGCAGGCTTGAGATCGAGTGGCACGTATTGGTGAATGACTTCTTCGCCAAGGCGTTGATGCGTGACCTTGGCCGAGGTCATCGTGCCTGTCGTCAGGATGACGTGAATGTCGCGACGACGAATTTCACGGATCAACGGAATGACTGCCGAGGTTTCGCCCACGCTTGCAGCGTGAAACCAGATCAGCGGCCCCTGCGGGCGATTGGCGCTCGCATAGCCCGAGCGCTCCAGCTTGCGGGAACTGTCTTCCTTGCCCTTCGCCGCGCGAACGGCAAGATAAGGCCCGATGAACGGATAGACGGCGATCCCGCCAAAACGATAGGCGCTCAAGGCAAGACGCGCCCTGAGGCTACTCATTTCGTTCGCCTCCGATCCCAGCTGATCACCATCAATGCCAAATCCCGATTATCAACCGGCCGAATAAACAGCCGAATTTTCGTTCTTATTGTGTCAAAGATACTGCTTCATGACCGGATTTAAAGCTGTAACGCCTCGCCGGACGGAGATATCAAATGCAAAATTCGGTGCGAGGCGACCTTAGGATGCCGCTTTTTCCTGCGGATCGAGCAAGCGATGCAGGTGGACGATGAAATAACGCATATGGGCGTTGTCAACGGTCTGCTGCGCCTTGGACTTCCACGCCGTCAGCGCGCTCGCATAATCGGGATACATGCCGACAATATCGAGTTCGTTGAGATTGCGGAACTGGACCTCTTCGAGGTTTTCCAATTCACCGCCGAAGACAAGGTGCAGGAGCTGCTTTTTGCCGCTGGTATCAGTCATTTTCGTCTCTTTCAGCTGTCGTCCCCCTCCACCCTTCATCTGCGGGATTTTGACCGAAAGGTCAACCGTCTCGTCGATGTGAAAGTTGGCGGAGAAACTCCGGTAATTGCGATGCCGACGCACCGCAAAGTTCGTCATGCGATACTTCGGCGCGATTGTAGCGCAGCGCATTGCCCGAGAGATCCACGAGCGCGCCGCCGGCACGCTCCAGAATGAGATCGGCCGCGGCCAGATCCCAGTCATGGGAGTTGCGCTTGACGATCGTTCCTTCGAGGCGCCCGTCCGCCACCATGGCGAGACGATAGGCAAGCGACGGAACGTGCTTGACCCGCTCGACCGTCTTGCGGAAATCCGGATCGAAGCCCTTCAGCATATCCTCGCCGGTTGCCAACCGATGGATATCGTCGCCGACCCTCTGGGAAACGCCGATCGGCTGGCCGTTCTTCAGGGCCTCGCCGCCGGCCGTCGCCACGAACAGCTCATCCAGCGCCGGCGCATAGAGAACGCCCGCCACGGGCCGGCCATCGGTCACGACGGCGACGCTGACGCACCATAGATCCAGGCCTGAGAGAAACCCTCTGGTGCCGTCGATCGGATCGACGACGAAGACGGTCGCGTGCTTCAATCGCTCTGCGTCGTCGTCGGTTTCCTCGGAAAGCCAGCCATAATCCGGCCTTGCTGCGCGCAGCGTGGCGGCAAGGCTTTCATTGGCGGCAAAATCGGCGGCACTGACCGGAGACTGGCCGTTGTTCTTCCACCAGACCTCCGGCGACTGCCGGAAGAAACCGAGAGCGATCTTGCCCGCCTCGAGCGCGGCCCCGACGATCAGGTCCACATCGCTCAACCGGCTGGCCTTCTGGCTATCGATCATTCAATAATTCCAATCTCCGCTCGTTTCTCAGCGGCCCGCCAGCGTCATGCCTTCGATGGCAAGCGTCGGAGCGGCGACGCCGAAATCACGATCGATGTCGTTTGCCGGCGTGACGCGCATGAACATGTCCTTCAGATTGGAAGCGATGGTCACCTCCGAAACAGCAAAGGTCAGTTCGCCGTTCTCGATCCAGAAGCCGGTCGCACCCCGGCTGTATTCGCCGGTGATCATGTTGACACCCTGGCCGATCAGCTCGGTGACATAGAAGCCCGTTCCGACGCTGCGGATCAGCTCCTCGGGCGAAATATCACCCGGCTCCAGCGCCAGGTTGGTGGAGGCGGGCGATACGGACGTGCCGCCGCGCACGCCGCGGCCGTTGGTCTTCAGGCCGCCGCCGATTTCCCGTGCCGTCGCGGTGGACAGGAACCAGGATTTCAACACGCCGTCCTCGATCATGACGAGCCGTTTTCCGGACACGCCCTCGCCGTCGAAGGGGCGCGAGGACGGGCCGCGCACGATCAGCGGGTCATCGGTGATCGATAGGCCTGACTTCAGCACCTGCTGGCCCATCTTGTCGCGCAGGAAGCTGGTCTTGCGGGCGACGGAAGCGCCGTTGATGGCGCCGGCAATATGGCCAACGAAGCCGCGGGCGACGCGCGGATCGAAGACGACGGTGACGTTCTTGTCTGTCGGAACCTGGCGCGGGTTGATGCGCTTGACCACACGTTCGCCGGCGCGGCGGCCGATTTCCTCGGCCGCATCGAGATCGGCGAAATAGAGGCGGCTGTCGAAATCATAATCGCGCTCCATGCCGGTGCCCTCGCCGGCAATGACGCTGACGGAGCGCCCGAAGCGCGAGCCCATATAGTGGCCGGCAAAACCATGCGACGTGACGAGCACCAGCCCACCCATGCCGGCGGAAGCGCCAGCGCCGGAGGAATTGGTGACGCCGGGAACGGCAAGCGCCGCGGCTTCGGTCGCAAGCGCTGCTTCGCGCAACTGCTCCGACGAAACCTCTGTAGGATCGAATAGTTCGAGATCCGGGTAGCTCTTGGCGAGATCCGCCTCATCGGCAAGGCAGGCAAACGGATCTTCCGGCGAAACCTTGGCCATGGCGACGGCGCGCTCGGCAAGGGCGTTCAGATCGAAGCCGGGATTGGCCGAGACGCTGGCGACACGGTTGCCGACGAAGACGCGGAGCGAGAAGTCGTCGCTCTCGGAGGATTCAGTGCCCTCGACCTTGCCGAGGCGCACGCTGACGGAATGGGCACGCGACCGCACCACGACGGCATCCGCCGCATCCGCGCCGGCTTTCCGGGCGAGGTCGATCAACTGGCTGGCACGGGAAAGCAGAGTGGCGGAATCGATTTCTGAGGTCATGATTTGGCCTTTCCTTCGCGTTCCATTTATTGTGCACTACATAAAGCATCAAGGGCGGCAAAGCCGATTCTTGTTCTAATCTCTTCACGCATGGTTGTTTATCATGACCGCGCGTCGCAACACCGCCTGCCCCACGGAAAGAAACAGACGATGTCCGCCCCCAATACGCTCTTCACCGAAACCCTGCTTCTGCTCGGAGGCGCCGTCGTCACGGCGCCGATCTTCAAGAAACTGGGGCTTGGCACCGTGCTCGGTTATCTCGCCGCCGGCGTGGTGATCGGCCCGATCCTCCACAGCATCGGTGACAGCGAGGCCGTGCTCGCCGTGGCCGAACTCGGCGTCGTCTTCCTGCTCTTCATCATCGGCCTTGAATTGAAGCCGTCCCGCCTCTGGCAGATGCGGCGCGATATTTTCGGCCTCGGCACGGCACAGGTGGTCCTCAGCGGACTGGCGCTGACGGTCGCATCCTATCTCGGCGGCATTGCCGGCTGGAAGGGCAGCATCATCATCGGTTTTGGCCTAGCGCTTTCGTCGACCGCCTTTGCGATGCAGATCCTTGAGCAGCAGGGTGACGTCAACACGAAGTACGGCCAGCGCTCCTTCTCGGTGCTGCTGCTGCAGGATCTCGCCATCGTGCCGTTGCTGGCGTTGATCACCGTCCTCGACGGGGCGAAGGAAACCGCCAATCCCTTGCCGAGCCTTGCAATCGCGGTCGGCGCCGTGGCGGCGATGATTATCGCCGGCCGCTATCTGCTGACGCCATTGTTTCAGGTGATCGCCCGCACCGGCGCGCGTGAGGCCATGATTGCCGCCGCCCTCTTCGTGGTCATGGGATCGGCAACGCTGATGCAGCTTGCCGGGCTGTCGATGGCAATGGGCGCGTTCCTTTCCGGCGTGATGCTGGCGGAATCCTCCTATCGGCATGAGCTGGAAGCGGATATCGAGCCCTTCCGCGGCGTGCTGCTCGCGATTTTCTTCATTGCGGTCGGCCTGTCGCTGAAACTCGAAGTCATCCTCGACAACTGGGTGCTGATCGTGCTCGCCGTGCCAGTCATGATGGTCATCAAGGCGGTCGTGATCTATGCGCTCTGCCGCGTGGCGGGCTCGCCGCACAATGACGCCGTGCGCATTGCCGGATTGCTGCCGCAAGGCGGCGAATTTGGCTTCGTGCTCTTCAGCGCGGCCAGCGCCAGCGGCGGTCTGTTTTCCGCCAACACGGCATCGATGCTGATCGCCATCGTCACGCTGTCGATGGCGCTGACGCCGCTGAGTTCCGCGCTGGCGAAGCGGATGGTGAAGGGTGACACCCAGGAAGAGCTGGACGAGGATTTCGAGGGCGCTGGCTCCGATGTCTTGATGATCGGCTTTTCGCGTTTCGGCCAGATCGCCGCGCAGATCCTGCTTGCCAGCGGCCGCGACGTGACCGTCATCGATTTCTCCGCAGACCGTATCCGCCAGGCATCGAGTTTCGGCTTCCGCATCTATTTCGGCGACGGAACCCGCAAGGACGTGCTGCGCTCCGCCGGCATCGATCGCGCCAAGATCGTCGTCGTCAGCACGCATCTGCGCGAAGTGACCGACAAGATCGTCGAACTCGTGCAGACGGATTATCCGCATGCGCGCATCTTCGTCCGCTCCTATGACCGCGTTCATTCGATCGAGCTGCGCCACAAGGGCGTTGACTATGAGCTGCGCGAAACTCTGGAATCCGGTCTGCTCTTCGGCCGCCGCACATTGGAGGCTCTCGGCCTCAGCGAAGCGGAAGCCTATGAGATCGGCGAGGATATCCGCAAGCGCGATGAGCAACGGCTCGTGCTGCAGGTGAGCGAGGGGCTGCAGGCCGGAACCGACATGCTCTATTCACGCCCGGTCAAGCCGGAACCGCTGGTCAAACCGAAACGCGCCGCCGAAACATACAGCGACGCCGACGATCTCGTGGCGCTGCCGCAAGAGGAGCCGGAACGGGCTTAGATGCTCTCTATTGCCTGGGTCTGGTCCAAAAGCCGTGGCACACGGCTTTTGAGGAGCGCGCTAGCTCTTCGCCGTTATCACCCGGTCGAGAGCGAATTTCAGCTCGTCCTTGATGCCGGCCGACATGGCGAGGATGTCGCGCGCCTTGAGGAAATCGAGGACGCCGGTGCGGCCGACGGACGGCCTCAGGAAGATCTGCGGCGCCTGCAGCCGCAGCTTCAGCGCGATGTTGGACTGCATGGTGAGCTGGCCGGCGCCGAACAGGCTTTCGATGCGGTTCGGGACCTGTCGGCCGCTGCCTTCGGGGCCGCCGACGACGTCGATGCCGATGATGATATCGGCAAGGCCGGCGAGATGCTCGTAAGGAACCGGATTCATGATGCCGCCGTCGATCATCACGCGATCCCCGAGCTTGACCGGCATGAAAACGGCGGGAATGGCGGCCGAGGCAGCGAGCACCGGGAAAAGTTCACCCTTTTCGATAACCACTTCGGCCTGATCGTAGTAGTCTGTCGTCACCACCTTCAGCGGAATATGCAGCTCCGAAAAGCTTTCCGGAATGGCCGGCGGCATGAAGGTACGCAGGATGCGTTCGAGATTGAACTGGCCGAAGCGGATGCTGCGAACGCTGACCGGCCGCAAACTCCAGATTTTGTTGAGAACGGCCGGACGATTGCCGACGGTCGCGAGCGTATAATCGCGGATTTCCGCGCCGCTCATGCCGACCGCCATGGCCGCACCCATGATCGAACCGATGGAAGAACCCGCTATGGCGACAGGACGAATGCCGAGCTCGTCCAATGCCTCGATGATATGAATATGGGCAAGGCCGCGCGCGCCGCCGCAGCCGAAGGCCACCGCGACGCTCGGCGTGCCGGAGGCGGCAAGCGGATAGTCGCTGCCGACGAAATCAGCATAATCGCCCATATGCTTCTCCTGCCCCGTCAGGCCGCCAACGGCTGGTAACGGAAGAAATGCATCTTGCTGTCGCCGAAGGTCCGCTCCTCCAGAAACAGGAAATCCGATGGCGCGGCAACGGTCACGTCGGCACGTTCCTCGAGGATCGCCAAAGCGCCCGGCACCAGCCAGCCGCCGGCGGCAGCTGCCGCAAAAGCCTTCTCGCCGAGCCCCTTGCCATAGGGCGGGTCGGCGAAGAGAAAATCGAAGGGTTCGAGATTGCCGACGCTGCCGAGATCCGTCGCATCGCGACGCAGCATGCGCGTACGGCCATGCAGGCCGAGCGCATCGATGTTTTCCCAGAGAAGGCCCCTGCCCTCGACGCTGCTTTCAACGAAGAGCACATGGCGGCAGCCGCGCGAGGCCGCCTCCAGCCCTACGGCGCCGGTGCCGGCAAACAGGTCCATCATCCGGGTGCCATCGACGGCCTCCGGGTAGGCATGGCTCAATATGTTGAACAGGCTTTCGCGCGTGCGATCCGCCGTCGGACGAATGTCGTTCGACTTCGGCGTTGCAAGCGAGCGACCGCGAAACTCACCGCCGACGATCCTCACCGCGCGTCAACCCCTTCCGCCCTTGGGGCCGCCCTTGCCGGCGCCACCCCGACCGGAGCCGCCGCGTGGACCGCCCGACGGGCGTCCTGCGCCACCGGGCTTGCCACCAAAGCCGCGCGAGCCACCGGGCTTCCCGCCTGGCTTGCCGCCAAAGGATTTGCCGCCACCCGGCTTCTTGCCGAAGGGCTTGCCGGCCGGCCGGTCACCAAAAGAGCGCTCACCTTGAGGGCGATCACCGAAGGGCCGGTCACCACGAGGCGGGCGATCCCCAAATGGTCGGTCACCACGGGGGCGCTCCGAGCGCTGCTCGCCATCGAAAGCTCTGGCGCGAGGACGCTCATCCCCCTCGGCGCGGGGCCGGCGGTCGCCATAGGGACGATCGCCACGGGGTTTATCACCATAGGGGCGATCACCACGAGGCTTGTCACCGAAAGGCCGGTCGCCGCGAGGCGGACGATCGCCAAACGGGCGATCACCGCGAGGACGCTCGGAACGAGCTTCGCCATCGAAAGACTTCGCGCGAGGACGATCTCCGCCTTCCGGCCGCGAACCACGTGGCTTGTCACCATAGGGACGATCACCGCGTGGCTTGTCGCCAAAGGGCCGGTCGCCACGAGGTGGGCGGTCGCCAAACGGACGATCCCCCCGAGCGGGACGATCGCCCAGCGGGCGGTCGCCGCGTGAGCGCTTGCGATCAAAGCCCTCGTCATCGCCGCGCGACCTGCGCGGTGCTTCCTCGCTTGAACGAATCCATTCGCCATCGCCCTCGTCGACGCGATTGATGCGAACGCGCGGGCCTTCGTCCGGGCGGTCGAAGCCGCTGCGCTGCGGACGTTCAGGTTCGCCGCGCCGGGAGGCGGTCTTTGCATTCTTGGCAGCCTTGGCCGCGGCCTTTTCACCGAGCGGACGGGCGCCGGGCGCCATCCAGACATTGGCGCTGCGGCGCGGGCCGAGCGGCTGGCGCTTCTGACGGTCATCATCCTTGTGGCCACCATCGCGGCCGCCTTCGCGACGATCGTCGCGCTTGGCATCACGCTTGGTGTCGAGGCGGCTGAGCGCTCGCTCGCGCTTGTCCTCGGGACGCTCACGGTCACGTCTCGGGCGCTCGTCCTTCACCGTACGAGCCGGCTTGGCATCCGCCTCTTCGGGCTCGGCAACAGCCGGGGCATTGTAGAGCGGCGCGTCGAAATTCGCCTTGGCATCATCGACCAGACGGGGCCCGAGTTGATCGCGCAGCGTGCGGCCGCGCACCTCAAGCACATGGCCTTCCGGCAGCTCGCCGAGCTGGAACGGGCCATAGGAAATGCGGATCAGGCGGTTGACCTCGAGGCCGAGCGCGCCAAGCACGTTCTTGATTTCGCGGTTCTTGCCTTCGCGCAGGCCCATGGTGATCCAGACGTTGGACCCTTGCGTGCGGTCGAGCGTCGCCTCGATCGAGCCGTAGAGCACACCGTCGACGGCAATGCCTTCCTTCAGCTTGTCGAGCTCTTCCTGACCGATCTCGCCATGGGCGCGCACGCGATATCGGCGCAGCCAGCCGGTCGTCGGCAGTTCCAGGACGCGGGCGAGGCCGCCGTCGTTGGTCAGCAGCAGCAGACCTTCGGTATTGATATCGAGGCGACCGATCGACATGACGCGCGGCAGCTCGTCCGGCAGATTGTCGAAAACGGTCGGGCGCCCTTCCGGATCGGCATTGGTGGTCACCAGGCCGGCCGGCTTGTGATAGAGCCACAGGCGCGTGCGCTCGATGCCACGGATCGGCACGCCATCGACCTCGATCTTGTCGGCAAGGGTCACGTTGACCACGGGCGTATCCAGCAGCACGCCGTTCAGCGTGACGCGGCCATCCATGATCATGCGCTCGATGTCGCGGCGCGAGGCCACGCCGGCGCGCGCCATCACCTTGGAAATGCGCTCGGCCTTTCCATCTTCGACCGCAGCGGTATCCGCAGCCTTGACGGCTACGGCCTTCGCAGGCTTCGCGCCATCGCGCTTTATCGTCTTCTTGTCGCCAGCAAAGGGTTTAGACCCAGGCCGCCTGGGCTTGTCATTCATCGTCATTTGTTGTTTGCCTGAATTTTTAACGCGTGTTCCTATCAGGTCACGCCCTTGCGGTTAAGTGGAAAAACTTGAATGGCGGCTAGAAATCAATTCATGGAGCTTGCTTTGGCTGAAGCGCGCCGTGCCGGTGAGCGCGGTGAAGTGCCGATCGGCGCCGTAGTCGTGCTCGATAACAAGGTCATCGCCACTGCCGGCAACCGTACCCGCGAACTCAACGACGTCACCGCCCACGCCGAAATCGTCGCCATCCGCCTGGCCTGCGAGGAATTGGGCCAGGAGCGTCTGACAGGCGCCGATCTCTACGTCACACTGGAACCCTGCACCATGTGCGCCGCAGCCATTTCGTTCGCGCGCATCCGCCGTCTCTATTATGGCGCCGAGGACCCGAAGGGCGGGGGTGTCGACAATGGTGTTCGCTTCTATCGCCAGCCGAGCTGCCATCATGCGCCGGAAGTCTATTCCGGCCTCGGGGAAACGATATCTGCCGACATCCTCAGGAGTTTCTTTCAGGAGAAACGCTCCGAAGACTGAAAAGCGGCGGTTTGAGGCCGCCGCTTTGCGAATTGCTTATTGGAAGGGCTTCCACCAGCTGCTGTTGTTGGTCTGCTGCGCAGCCTCGGCATCCTTCTTGCGCTTCTTTTCCTTCTTGGACTCGGGCTCGCCGAGGTCGTTGAGGGCAGCCTGGTCGGCGACCTGGCGATATTGCTGCGGCGGATCGATCAGGTAGCGGCGCTGGTCGACATAACTGCCGGACTGATCCTGACGCGCGGCGCGATAGGCGGCCGTCTGCTGCGCTTCCGAGAGGTGATTCTTGGTGCTGTCGGCCTGAGCCAGCGGCGAGCGATAGTTGACGTCGTTCTTCTTCGTATCGGCTTCCGCGGCGAGGCGCTTGCGGGCATCTTCGGGTGATTCCAGCCAGGCCGGGTTGTCCTTGCTTGCCAGCGACTGCTGCGGCGCCGTCAAAGCGTCCTTGTCGCCACCGACAACCAGACCGGGGCGGCTCGGATACTTCACACCTTTGTCCTTCGGCGTTGCGGCCGAAACAGAGGCGATATCGCCGAGGTCATCCAGGAGCTGCACGCCGGCCGTCTTGTCGGTGCCGTAAGTCGGGCTGCTCAGGCAGCCGGACATTGCACCGCAGCCAACCACAAGTGCCGCCAAGCTGACGCCGACACGAACGCTATGCATCGCTCTCATGAAAACCCTTCCCAGCCATGCCGGAACAAAATGTAACAGAACCCCATTTGACGGCAACTGCCGTAAAAATCGGGCCATTTTCAGGCAGCTTTTACCGGATGAACGCCGCAAAGGCAATTCACCCGGCAATTTTCTTCAGTTGACATCAGCGAGTTCGCGCAGCGCCACGGCGTCGCGCGCCGAGACGTCAGGGTATTCCGGATCGGAGCCGACGTCCGTCGTGATGCGCCAGGAGCGGGCACACTTGCGGCCCTCGGCAAGCTTCGGAACGACGCTGACCTTGGCATCGTCATCAAGACGGAACGCATCGGCAGGGCCTTCATCGCCCAGGACCGTGATGTCGGACGTGATGCAGATCTCGGCGAGATCCTGTCCTTCGAGCACCGTCAGCAACTCCGGATCGGCGACGTAGACGACCGGGGCGGCTTCGAGCGACGAACCGATGCGCTTGTCCTTGCGCTCGATTTCCAGTGCACCGGTGACGACGCTGCGCACCGAGCGGATCTTCTTCCACTTCTCGGCCAGCGCCTCGTTCTTCCATTCGGCCGGAATGGTGACGAACTGCTCGAGATGAACCGAGACCGCCTGCGGATTGCGCGACAGCCATGCCTCTTCCGTCGTGAACGGCAGCATCGGCGCCAGCCAGGTCACCATGCAGTCGAAGATCGTGCGGATGACGGCGAGCGAAGCGCGGCGGCGCAGGCTCGACGGCGCATCGCAGTAGAGCGCATCCTTGCGGACGTCGAAGTAGAAGGCGGAAAGCTCGACATTGGCGAAATCGATCAGGGCGCGGGCGATGCGCTTGAAGTCGAATGCGTCATAGCTTTCGCGCACCAGCTCGTCGAGTTCGGCGAGGCGATGCAGCATCAGCTGCTCCAGCTCCGGCATGTCGGCATAGGCGATGACTTCGCCCTTGTCGTGCGCCAGCGTGCCGAGCATCCAGCGAATGGTGTTGCGCAGCTTGCGATAGGCATCGACATTGGTCTGGATGATCGCCTTGCCTAGGCGCTGATCTTCCCAATAGTCCGTGGTCATGACCCAGAGACGCAGGATATCGGCGCCGGCGTCCTTCATCACGTCCTGCGGGGCAACGACGTTGCCGAGCGACTTCGACTGCTTGCGGCCCTGCTCGTCCATGGTGAAGCCATGCGTGACGACCGTGTCGTAGGGCGCGCGGCCACGGGTCGCCGCACTTTCGAGCAGCGACGAGTGGAACCAGCCGCGATGCTGGTCGGAGCCTTCGAGATAAACATCCGCCGGCCACTTCAGGTCCGGGCGATCTTCGAGCGTGAAGGTATGGGTCGAGCCAGAGTCGAACCACACGTCGAGGATGTCCATGACCTGCTTCCAGGGCTCGTTGGCCTTTTCGCCGAGGAAGCGTTCGCGCGCGCCTTCGGCGAACCAGGCATCTGCGCCTTCCTGCTCGAAAGCCTCGAGGATACGGGCGTTGACGCCATCGTCCTGCAGGATGTTGCCCTGCTCGTCGACGAAGATCGCGATCGGCACGCCCCAGGCGCGCTGGCGCGAGAGAACCCAATCGGGGCGCTGCTCGATCATCGCGCGCAAGCGGTTCTGGCCGGCAGCCGGCACGAAGCGGGTATCGTCGATCGCCTTCAGGGCGCGAGACCGCAGCGTCGAACCGTCAGCAAAGTCCTTGTCCATGTAGACGAACCACTGCGGCGTGTTGCGGAAGATCACCGGCTTCTTCGAGCGCCAGGAATGCGGATAGGAATGCTTCAGCCTGCCGCGTGCGAAGAGCGTGTTCGTCTCGATCAGGGCCTTGATAACGAGATCGTTGGCATTGCCCTTCTTGCCGTTGTCATCCATGACGCGGCCGCCTTCGAAGCCGGGGGCGTCAGCGGTATAGAAGCCGGCGTCGTCGACCGGGAACGGGATGGTGGACGAGATGCCGCGGGCTTCTAGGGCGCGCGCATGTCCCGTCCAGGCGTCAAAGTCCTCGCGGCCGTGGCTGGGTGCCGTATGCACAAAGCCCGTACCGGCATCGTCGGTGACGTGATCGCCATCGAGCAGCGGCACCTTGAAGCCGTAGCCAAGCGAAGCTAGTGGATGAGCGCAGGCGAGCGCCGCCAGATCGTCCGCCGTGATGTCGCTGAGGCGCTTGTACTGCAGCTTCGCCTTGGCGAAGGATTCCTCGGCGAGCTTGTCGGCGAAGATCAGTTTCTCGCCGGGGCGCGGACCGAAATCATTGGCGGCTTCCGTGACTTCATAGAGGCCGTAGGACACACGCGACGAATAGGCGATCGCCCGGTTGCCGGGGATCGTCCAGGGTGTGGTCGTCCAGATGACGACAAAAGTCCCGGCAAGCTCAGCCGGGCCTTCGACGACGGGGAATTTCACCCAGATCATGTCGCTCTCGACATCGGCATATTCGACTTCGGCTTCGGCGAGCGCCGTGCGCTCGACCACCGACCACATGACCGGCTTGGAGCCACGATAAAGCTGACCCGTGCGGGCGATCTTCAAGAGCTCGCCGGCGATGCGGGATTCCGCATGGAAATTCATCGTGAGATAGGGATTGTCAAAATCGCCCGTGATGCCAAGGCGCTTGAACTCTTCGGACTGGATCTTGATCCAGCCGGCGGCAAAGTCACGGCATTCCTGGCGAAACTCGTTCACCGGAACCTCGTCCTTGTTCTTGCCCTTCTCGCGATACTTTTCCTCGATCTTCCACTCGATCGGCAGGCCGTGGCAGTCCCAGCCCGGGACATAGTTACTGTCATAGCCGCGCATCTGGAACGAGCGGGTGATGACGTCCTTCAGGATCTTGTTCAACGCATGGCCGATATGGATATGGCCGTTGGCGTAGGGCGGGCCGTCATGCAGCACGAATTTCTCGCGGCCGGCGGCGGAGGCGCGCAGCTCCTTGTAGAGGTTCATCTCCTCCCAGCGCTTCACCAGCTCCGGCTCCTTCTGCGGCAGTCCGGCGCGCATCGGAAAATCGGTTTCCGGCAGGTAAAGGGTCTTGGAGTAATCCATCTTTTCAGTGGTATCGGTCATAGTTCTGACAATTGCCTCGGTGTCTCGGGCGTCTTGCGCCGAACGGGCGCAGCCATATGGGGATTTTTCGGCGGCGGAAGCGCCCAATTTTCCTGGAAATGCTCCAGAAACGGGCGCCAAGAACCCGGACCTTCCGGCAGCTTAGAGCGCGCGGAAGGCCGGGCCAATAATTCGTATCGAGTGGCTCAGCCGAAATTGGGTCATGGTCGCCGGTTCATAGGCGTTTTTTCCAAGGAAAGGAAGAGGAAACAATGCCGGCTACGCACAGAAAGGCCGCGGACGTTGCCGCCCGCGGCCAATAGGACGTTGCTTCGATCAGGCGCGTGCGGTTGCCCGTGCCGGCATGACGGCGTTGAGGATCACCGACACGACGATGTTGGCAGCGAGCGCCAGCAGCCCCGTATAGACGGTGAAGCTGGTGTCTCCGAGCGCAACCATATGCAGTGGCTTCCAGCCGGCATCCCAGACGAGGTAGGTGCCGCCGAAGAAGCCGACGGCCCAGCCGGCAAGCAGGGCCGGCGCCCGGAACCACCTGGTGTAGAGGCCGAAGACCAGGGCCGGCAGCGTCTGCAAAATCCAGATACCGCCGAGCAGCTGCAGATCGAGCGCGAACTGCGTCGGCAGGAAGATGATGACGAGAAGCGCGCCGACCTTGACGACGAGCGAGGTCATCTTGGCCACCTTTGCCTCGCCGGCGTCGGAAACCTGCGGATCGATATAAGCCTTCCAGAAGTTGCGGGTGAAGAGATTGGCAGCGCCAATGCTCATCACGGCCGCCGGAACAAGCGCGCCGATGGCGATGGCCGCGAAGGCAAAGCCCGCAAACCAGCTCGAGAACAACGTCTGGAACAGTGCCGGAACGACATCGTTGGGACTGTCCAGCTTCAGGTTGGCCGCATGGCCCATATAGCCGAGCAGGGCCAGCAGGCCGAGCAGCAGCGTATAGGCTGGTAGCAGCACCGCATTCTTGCGGATGGTATTGCCGCTGTTGGAAGCGAAGATGCCGGTCAGCGTATGCGGGTACATGAAGGCAGCGAGCGCGGAGCCGAGCGCCAGCGTCGCATAGGCGACATACTGGTTGCCGCCGAGAAGCAGGCTGCCGGCGCCCTTGGCCTTGAAGTCGGCGTCCGCCGCGGCAAAGACATTGGCGTAGCCGCCGAGTTTCGCCGGGATGAGCGCGATGGCGGCAATGACCACGATATAGATCATGATGTCCTTGACGAAGGCGATCAGTGCCGGCGCGCGAAGGCCTGCCGAATAGGTGTAGAGCGCCAGGATGATGAAGGCGACGGCAAGCGGCAGTTCGCCATGAAGCCCGAGCGCCTTGAACACCGCCGTCATGCCGACGAGCTGCAGCGCGATATAGGGCATCGTCGCGATGACGCCGGTCAGCGCCACCGCCAGTTCCAGCGCCCGCGAGCCATATTGACCGTGGACGATATCGCCCGCGGTGACATAGCCATGATCCTTGGCCCGCCTCCACAGAAGCGGCATGACCATGAAGACGAAGGGATAGACGACGATCGTATAGGGCAGCGCGAAGAAGCCGTAGGCACCGACGGTGTAGACCAGGGCCGGGACGGCAATGACGGTATAGGCGGTGTAAAAATCGCCGCCGACGAGGAACCAGGTGATCCAGGTGCCGAAGGTGCGGCCACCGAGGCCCCATTCGTCGATATGAGCGAGGGTCTTCGGTCTGCGCCAGCGGGCAGCGACAAAGCCCATGACGGTGACGAGCACCATAAAGAAGATGAAGACTGCAAGGGCTGTCGGGTCGATATCAGTCATCATGGCGCATGCTCCGGTAGGCGATCCACGTCAGGACAGCTGTGATCGGCACCCAGGCCAGCTGATACCAGTAGAAGAAGGGGAAACCGAGCAGCACTGGATCGTGGCTGTTGTAGAAGGGAACCCAAAGCAAGCCTATGTAGGGAATGACAAGCAGCCAGCAGGCCGCCGTCCCAAAGCGTTTGTCCATGTCCGATACCTCTCACGCGGTGTCTGCGCGCCACCTTGTTGCAGTTGTCAGAGTGGAAGGAGTGTATCAGCCTGCGATTGCAATATGCGCTCAAGGGCCGAGGCCGATGAGTTTTGGCTATGCAGAGCCAGACCGACGAATGTGAATTCCTCCCAACGGCCCGCCTGCGGGCAGCCGCTAATAAAGTCCTACGGCGAGTCTGACGCCCGAACAAGATATTAGCTGATGCGAAATCGTCGAACCTACCCAGAAGTGGGTAGACGGGCGTCAGAGCATTTTCGCTCTTCTTCGAAATCGCAAAAACGCTCTATCTTCTTGTTTCGCTAGCATTCCGAACGGAAAACCGCTTCGCGCTTTTCCTGGAAGTGCTCTAGACCGTTGCGGTTGCGATGCCGTGGTCAAGAGCGTAGCGGATCAAGCCGGCCGTCGTTGTGATGCCAAGCTTCTTCTTCAAATTCTTGCGATGCGTTTCCGCCGTCGCAGGCGTAATCTGAAGTTCCTCGGCAATCTCGCGATTGCTCCTGCCTGCAACGATCAAACCCAGAATGCGACGCTCGCGCGGTGTCAGAGGGTCAACCTCCTTTTGTATCTTGTCCGCCACCAATATGTCGCGAACGCCGGACGAAAAATAAGTTCCGCCGGCCGCTACGGTCTCGATAGCGCAGACGACTTCGTCGGTCGAAACATCCTTGAGAATATACCCGACCGCACCGCGCATGATCGATGAGGAGATGTATTCGCGGCTATCATGCATGGACAGCATCACGATTCGCGTCTCCGGAAGCTCCCGACGAAAGAGTTCTATCGCATCGATGCCGCTGAGCTTCGGCATGTTGATATCCATCAAGGTCACTTGCGGCAGCGTCCGCCGACCCACCTCCAAGCCGATTTGCGCGAGGCTTGCCGTCCCAACCACCTCTATGTGGTCGAAAGTCTCCAGCACAGCTTTCAGTCCATCCAGCACCACAGGATGATTGTCGATCAGCAGAACGCTGACCTTGTCTCTTTTCATGCCGCGTCCACCCTTGCTCTTGGCGAGGCATTGGCAGATTTCGGCAGCATCGCAATGAGTGTCGTGCCATCGGCCGTGCTTTGAACGAGAAGCAGGCCGCGAAAATGCGCCATCCGTTCCTGCATGTTCCTAAGCCCGAGCCCACCCTTGCTGTCGCCGGCGCCGTCAAAACCAATGCCGTTGTCCGAAATTCTCAAGCGGGCACGCCCTCGATCGCTCCAAAGCTTGATCGTAAGAAGCGTCGCGGCGGAATGACGTTCGACGTTATTCAGGGCTTCCTGGGCGACCCGGTAGAGCGCTGTGCTCGCTTCGGGCTTCAGCATCCCGATAAAGCTCGAAGCCTCGACCTCGGTTGCGATCCCGGTTCGCTCGGCGAAATTGTTCGCGAGCGCGGTCAGTGCGGCCGTCAAGCCGAGATCGTCGAGCACGCGGGGGCGCAGATCATGCGAAAGTCGCCTGATGTCCTTGATCGCGCTGTTAAGGGTATCGATACCCTTCTCGATCGCGGTTGCGGCATCATCAACCTGGCTTCGTACCTTGCGGTTGGCGAGGTCCATGACATAGCGTACTCCGAGGAGATTCTGCGACACACCATCGTGCAATTCGCGGGCAAGGCGTGCGCGCTCCTCCTCCTGCGTATCGATCACTCTTTGCGTCAGCTCCTTGAGCCGGCCATCGGCCATGCGTCGCTCACGGAACGTCAGCAGCATACAAGTCGTGAAAACGACCAGAATGGCGGGAACGGCAATGAGTGTGACGACGATGAAGGTTCCCTTTATGTTTGCCCGCATGGCTGCGTTGGCCGCCGCGGTCTGGGTGAAAATATCGTCCAGATAGACACCGGTTCCGACAACCCAGTGCCATTTATCAAGGCCAACCACAAATGAGAGCTTGTCGGCGATGCGCCCGGTAGAAGGCTTTTCCCATTTGTACTGATGCAAGCCTCCCCCAGCTTTTGCGGTCTTGATGAGCTCCGCGATGACCCGGTCACCGTCCGGATCGGTCAAATCGAGCCAATTCCGCCCGTTCCGAAATCCCTCGCGCGGATGAACAATGTTGTTTCCATCATAGTCGTAGACAAAGAAATATCCGTCCGGGCCATAGTCAAGGGACGTCAAGATCGCGGCTACCTTGTCCTTCGCGGCCTGATCGTTCGACGCTGCGTCCCGATAGGTCGCCTGAATGGCTGACACGGCGAGGTCTGTCAGGTTGACGATTTCCGTTTCCTTCGCCTTCAGCATGTTTTGTTCGAACGTCTCGATATTGTTCTTGGCGAGACTGGTCGATTGCCAAGTAATGAAGGCGGTGATTGCCAGGATCGAAATAACGAGAGGCGCAAGCGCGAGCGCAATGATCTGGTTGCGTAGTGTCAACGATTGTTCCTCCCAAGAACCGGCGCGGAACAATGGCCCTTGTCGGACGCGAATTCAACAGCTTGTCGACAATGTTGGCACACGCAATCGGGGTGATTGCCTCGAAACAGCACGACGGCCGTGTTCGAACGGCGTCCCGTCCAGCAGCCAGCCCGCCGGCTCCGGAGAAATCGAACGCGGAGCCAAATCGCATGGGTGATGACACAAGGCGAAAAACTCTATCTACCCAACCCTTGGGTGATATCAGTCGAACGCAATGACCCGATCAAGCTCGCCGAGCGGCTGGACGCCGGCGAGCAGCGCCCTCGCCTCATCTTCGTCCTTGCGGATCTGGGCGACGAGCGGGTCCAGACCGTCGAACTTCAGTTCCGGGCGGAGATAGCCGAAAAAGGAAACGGAACAGATCTGACCGTAGAGATCGCCGCTGAAATCGAAGACGAAAGTCTCGAGCAGCGGGGCGCCATTGTCCGTCACGGTCGGGCGCCGGCCGTAACTGGCGACGGCATCCCGGATGACACCGTCGGCGGTGCGGAAGCGCACGGCATAAATGCCGGCCTTCAGCGATATCTCGGGCGGCAACTGCATGTTGGCCGTCGGGAAACCGAGTGTGCGGCCGAGCTTCTCACCGCCGATGATCGGCGCCTCGACGGTATAGCGGTATCCGAGCAGGCCGGCGGCTTGTGCCACCTCGCCGTCTGCCAGCAGCGTACGGATGCGACTGGAGGAGATGACCTCGGTATTCTCGTCGCGGAAGGCATCGATGAGCGTCACGCCGAAGCCATTGTGGCTGCCGGCATTCATCAGGAAGGCCGGCCCACCCTGGCGATCATGGCCGAAATGGAAATCGAAGCCGGTGACAACCTCGGAGGCATGCAGCCAGTCGATCAGGATCGAATGGACGAATTCATCCGCCGAACGCTGCGAGAAGGTGCGATCAAAGGGATATTCGATGACGGCGTTGAAACCGAGCGCTTCCAGAAGACGCGCCCTGAGCGGTGCGGGGGTCAGGCGGAAGACAGGCTGATCGGGCTTGAATACGGTGCGCGGATGCGGCTCGAAGGTCAGCACCAAGGCCGGAATGCCGCGCTCCTTGGCGATCTCCAATGCCCGCGTCAACACAGACTGATGGCCGCGATGCACGCCGTCGAAGTTGCCGATGGCGACCACCCCGCCCTTCAAGGCATCGGGAAGCGGCTCACGGGTCTCGTTGCGATGGAAAACGGTCATCGACTGCCACTCCCCTCAGACAAGGCGCGGCATCCACCACTTCGGCGAAGCCTGCTCGCGTGCCAGGAAGGCGCCGAGCGCGGCCTCATCCGTATGCCCGTCGACGACATATTCGCGGGCGTGGATGCCATGGCTGATATAAAGAAGATCGAGACCGTAATCGAGCGCGCCGCGCACATCGGTCGGCATGCCGTCGCCGATGGCAACAACACGCGATAGCGGAAATTCGCTCTTGACCTCGCGGGCGGCGGCAATCGCTGCGTCATAGATGGGCTGATGCGGCTTGCCGGCGATGCGCGTCTGGCCGCCGAGCCGCTCGTAATAGGCGGCCATGGCGCCGGCGCAGGGGATCATGCGATGACCGCGCTCGACCACGAGATCCGGGTTGGCGCAGATGAGCGGCACGTTGCGGGCGGACCAGGCCGTCAGCATGTCCGTGTAATCGTCAGGCGTTTCCGTCTCGTCATCGAAGAAGCCGGTGCAGACGATGCTTTCGGCCTCGCTTGCCTCGACACGCACGACATCCAGCCCTTCGAGGATGCCGGTATCGCGCTCCGGGCCGAGCAGGAATACCTTCCTCGGGCCGTCGGCGATCAGCTTGCGCGTGACGTCGCCCGACGTGATGATGCGATCGTAGACGCTATCGGGAACACCGATCGCCCGCAGCTGCTCGACCACCTTGGGAGCAACACGCGGGGAGTTCGTGATGAGCACGACGGTCAAGCCTTCGCCGCGGGCTGCTTGCAGCGCGAGAGACGCCTCTTCATACGCGGAGACACCATTGTGCAGCACGCCCCAGACATCGCAGAGCGCAACGTCATAAAGTCCGCCGATCTCGCGAAAGCTTTCGATACGCTTGCCCATGCCGTCCTCACGTCAAATAAATCACGGGCTGACATCGCAAACCGGCCGGCAAATTACAAGAGCGGCGTGCAAGGTTTTTGCGCCGCACAAGCTCAGCCGGCGAGCCGGAGCAATGAACCCGCCAAGGCCGATACGGTGAGCACGATGGCAACGCCGGCACGCCGGCGAAAGACCAGCACCGCTGCGAGCAGAAACAGCAGAAAGGCCGAGATATCAAGACTGCTCCAATCGGGCCACGCCATGCCGGCGATCGGCGCATTGACGAATTCGCCGCCCTGGAGCGCGACGCGGCGGCTCAGCAGCACCAGCCGCTCGACATTCGCAAACAGCACGTGCAGACCGAACCAGATCGACAGGTTCGCCATGACGCCGACGATGGCTGCGGTAATGGCGGCGAGAGCCGCGGAAAGCCCCGCATGGCCGCGCAGCCTCTCAATGTAGGGCGCGCCGGCGAAGATGAAGAGAAAGCTCGGCGCGAAGGTCGCCCATGCCGCAAGGCTCGCGCCGACGAAGCCGCCGAACAGCGGATCGAAGCCGAAAGGGTTGCGGAAACCGGCCATGAAGCCGACGAAACACAGGACCAGGACGAGAGGTCCGGGCGTGGTCTCGGCAAGCGCGAGGCCATCCAGCATCTCGCCCGGCTTCAGCCGAGCGTAGTGTTGCACCGCCGTCTGCGCCACATAGGCAAGAACGGCATAGGCGCCACCGAAGGTGACGACCGCCATGCGCGAGAAAAAGGAGAAGATGGCGCCGAACACGTTCGCCTGCCCGCTGAGCGTCTCCGCCACGATATCCTGCGGGCCATGCAAACTGCGCACCAGCAACAGTGGCGCCTGCCAGATCAGTATCCAACATATGATCGTCAACAGAGAGGAGCGAGCCTGGGGGCTTGCGAGCCAGCCGAAGCGAAATGCCGATGCCGCCGGGAACGATAATCGCGGCCGCCGGCGCTCCTTGCCCCATGCGCAATAAAGAACCTGTCCGTAGCCGGTAAAACCGGCCAGCAACACGACCAGGGGAAACGGCAGATCGAGGAAGAAGAGGCAGGCAAAGCTTGCGATCGCCACCACCACATGGAACCGGGTCTTGAGGGCGCGGTTGCCCAACCGGATCAACGCCTGCAGCACGATCGCCAGCACGCCCGCCTTGATGCCGAAGAAGATCGTCGCGAGCAGACCGGTGTCGTGAAAAAGGGCATAGAAGGCCGAAAGCGCCAGAATGACGAAAAAGCCGGGCAGGATGAAGAGCAGACCGGCAATCAATCCGCCGCGCCAGCCATGCAGCAACCAGCCGATATAGGTTGCGAGCTGCTGCGCCTCCGGCCCGGGCAGAAGCATGCAATAGCTGAGCGCGTGCAGGAAGCGCTCTTCGTCGACCCAACGCTTCTCGTCGACGATCATGCGATGCATGAGAGCGATCTGTCCGGCCGGGCCGCCGAAGCTCAGCAAGCCGATCTTTCCCCAGACGCGCGTAGCTTCTGAAAGCAAAGGCTTGCCGACCGGATCGAACGCCGAAACGCGGCCGTTGTGGTCATCTCTTTCCGGTGCGATCCCCAAAGCCGTTACTCCCATACTCGTCGGCGGATCGCGCCGGACATCATTTTGCCGCTTCAACACATCATGCCATCTTCGGACAGCGGCTGCCGGCGATATATGCCGAGCCATGCCCGCAGCCGTTAATCATCAGCGGAACAAGCGGATGCGCGCCGCAAAAAATTCACAGTGCTGTCCTTGACTCGTCCGGAAGCCACCCCTAAATCACGGTCGCTAGCACTCGCCAATGCTGAGTGCTAACACAGCCCATACGGATCCCCCGCTGATCCGTGAATGTCATTTGATCGAGGGATTAGACAATGGCAAGCACCAATTTCCGCCCCCTTCATGACCGTGTCGTCGTTCGTCGCGTCGAGTCGGAAGAAAAGACCAAGGGTGGCATCATCATTCCCGATACCGCCAAGGAAAAGCCGCAGGAAGGCGAAATCGTCGCCGTCGGTTCCGGCGCTCGCGATGAGTCCGGCAAGGTCGTAGCACTCGACGTCAAGGTTGGCGATCGCGTTCTGTTCGGCAAGTGGTCGGGCACCGAAGTCAAGCTCAACGGCGAAGACCTTCTGATCATGAAGGAAGCCGACATCATGGGCATCATCGGCTAATCAAGCCGGTTCCCTTTTCCGATACAGCTGACGGGCCTTAAAAGCCCGGAAAACGCGAATTCAGGAGTTTCAAACATGGCAGCTAAAGAAGTAAAATTCGGCCGCAGCGCCCGCGAAAAGATGCTTCGTGGCGTCGACATCCTCGCTGACGCAGTGAAGGTCACGCTCGGCCCGAAGGGTCGTAACGTCGTTATCGACAAGTCCTTCGGCGCTCCGCGCATCACCAAGGACGGCGTCACCGTCGCCAAGGAAATCGAACTCGAAGACAAGTTCGAAAACATGGGCGCCCAGATGGTCCGCGAAGTTGCTTCGAAGACCAACGACATCGCCGGCGACGGCACCACGACCGCAACCGTTCTTGCCCAGGCCATCGTTCGCGAAGGCGCCAAGGCAGTTGCAGCCGGCATGAACCCGATGGACCTGAAGCGCGGCATCGATCTCGCCGTTGCTGAAGTCGTCAAGGATCTCCAGGCCAAGGCCAAGAAGATCAACACGTCGGAAGAAGTCGCACAGGTCGGCACGATCTCGGCAAACGGCGAAAAGCAGATCGGTCTCGATATTGCTGAAGCCATGCAGAAGGTCGGCAACGAAGGCGTCATCACGGTTGAAGAAGCCAAGACCGCCGAAACCGAACTCGAAGTCGTCGAAGGCATGCAGTTCGACCGCGGCTACCTCAGCCCCTACTTCGTGACCAACCCGGAAAAGATGATCGCCGACCTCGAAGACGCGTTCATCCTCCTGCACGAGAAGAAGCTCTCGAACCTGCAGGCCATGCTCCCGGTTCTCGAAGCCGTCGTTCAGACCGGCAAGCCGCTCCTCATCATCGCTGAAGACGTCGAAGGCGAAGCTCTTGCGACCCTCGTCGTCAACAAGCTGCGCGGTGGCCTGAAGATCGCTGCCGTCAAGGCTCCGGGCTTCGGCGATCGCCGCAAGGCCATGCTGGAAGACATCGCCATCCTGACGGGCGGCACTGTCATCTCCGAAGACCTCGGCATCAAGCTCGAGTCGGTTACGCTCGACATGCTCGGCCGTTCCAAGAAGGTTTCGATCTCCAAGGAAAACACCACGATCGTCGACGGCGCTGGCGCCAAGTCCGACATCGAAGGCCGCGTTGCCCAGATCAAGGCTCAGATCGAAGAAACCACCTCTGACTACGACCGCGAAAAGCTGCAGGAACGCCTTGCAAAGCTCGCTGGCGGCGTTGCCGTTATCCGCGTCGGCGGCTCGACGGAAATCGAAGTCAAGGAAAAGAAGGACCGCATCGACGACGCTCTCAACGCGACGCGCGCTGCTGTTCAGGAAGGCATCGTACCGGGCGGCGGCACGGCTCTGCTGCGCTCCTCCGTCAAGATCACCGTCAAGGGTGAAAACGACGACCAGGAAGCCGGCGTCAACATCGTTCGCCGCGCGCTGCAGGCTCCTTGCCGCCAGATCGCTGAAAACGCTGGTGACGAAGCCTCCATCGTTGTCGGCAAGATCCTCGACAAGAACGAAGACAACTTCGGCTACAACGCTCAGACGGGCGTCTACGGCGACATGATCGCCATGGGCATCGTCGACCCGGTCAAGGTCGTTCGCACGGCTCTGCAGGACGCAGCTTCGGTTGCTTCGCTGCTGATCACCACCGAAGCCATGATCGCCGAGCTGCCGAAGAAGGACGCTCCTGGCGGCATGCCTGGCGGCATGGGCGGCATGGGCGGCATGGACATGATGTGATAGGCCAACGGCCTAATTACAGAAATGTCCATAAAGCTTCGCCCATGCACTTTAGTGCTTCAGGCCGCCAAGCGGCCTGAAGTGGCGGCATGGACATGATGTAATAGGGCATTAGCCTTATTGCGACTGTTCATTCCGGCATCCGGAATTGACGAAGGGCGGCTCTCGGGCCGCCCTTTTTTAATTGCGCCCAAATGATACAGCTGCGGTAGCAGCAAGGTTTCCCGGCATAACAAATTTTGCAACTTGCCCATTGCTGTTTTCAGAAAAGCCCCTATAACTCGCAGCGCAGCGATTTTGGAGAGTTAGCTGTAATACACGTAATTTTTACTTCTTTTGAACGCGCTTAACCTGCGGCCCGGCGTGGCCATGACCTTGAGCATGAGCGCTGCTCGAATTTATTACTTGAAATGACTTCATAGACTGGAGCACCATCCCGAAAAGCATTGCCGACACGGATCAGCAGAGCCAACGTCTCTGCACATTTGTAGCGGCGTGAAATGCAGGGAGGCCATCCATCTGGAGGGGTAAGGAATTCAAGTGAAGCGCGCGGGGGGACCATGCGCTCATGTGGGGATCATCTTGTTCAAGATTGCCAGAGCCAATTTTTCCGTACCATTTGCACCCGGCTCGCTGGAGTTCGAAGGCCATAATCCGGATCTTCTGGCGCAGTTCTGTGTTTCCGAGGGATGGACGGGCGATCTTTCAAGCGGCATCATCAAGCTCGGGCAATGGAGCACGATGCTGCACGGGCTGAGCTCCTCGGAATGCGGCCTATTGAGCCTCATGCATTGCTATGACCTGCATGACCGGGTGCGTATTCTCGATCTCTTCGAGCAGGCGGCAACCGCCAACTCCTCCTTCTGCTATTCCTCGACGACGCTCGGCACGGGCGGCCATCGCCAGCCGGTCTTCTGCGTCGGCGAATCCGTTGCTGCGGACAAACACCATGCCGGCAGCATGGTCGGCGTCTTCCTGTTTCCGCGCTTCAAGCTAGAACCGGGCAGCCAGTTGGCGACCCGGCAGTGATTTGAAATGCGCTAGCGGCAGCGCCTGGCCACCGCCTCCGCAAAAAGCATCATCAATCCCGCTTCGGAATGCTGAGGCCACGCTGGCTTGCCGGCCGCGCAAGAGCGCGCTCCAGCCAGGCCATCACAGAGGGGAAGCTTTCGAACTCCAGAACCTCGCGGCCGCCATAGAAGACATCCACACCGCGAACCCAAGGGAAGGTCGTGATGTCGGCAATGGTATATTCATCGCCCATGATCCACTGACGCCCTTTCAGACGTTCATCCAGCACGCAGAGAAGGCGCTTGGCCTCATCGCGGTAGCGCTCGACCGGATAGGGGTTATTGGCAACCTTTTCGGCGGCGAACTTGAAGAAATGGCCGAACTGGCCGAACATCGGGCCGACACCGGCCATCTGGAAGAAAACCCATTCCAGCGTCTCGTAACGTCCGGCGGCATCGTTCGGGATGAGCTTGCCGGTCTTTTCCGCGAGATAGACCAGGATCGCGCCCGATTCGAACAGGCCGATCGGTTTGCCGCCGGGACCATTGGGATCGATGATCGCGGGAATACGGCCATTCGGGTTCAGCGATATGAATTCCGGCGACTTCTGGTCGTTGGTGCCGAAAGAGATCAGATGCGGCTCATAAGGCAATCCAAGCTCCTCCAGCGCGATCGAGACTTTCACGCCGTTCGGCGTCGGCAGCGAATAGAGCTGGATAATGTCCGGATTGCTGGCGGGCCAGCGCTTCGTGATCGGAAAAGACGAAAGATCGGCCATGGGCTTGCTCCTGAAACCATGATTTGACGACTGATTTGGCGCCACCATAGCCGATACGGCCTGCATGGGAAGAGTGATCGAAACGCCCATTGTTCAATGATTGTGAACTAATTGTGCGCAGTTGTTTATCTTTTCAGCCTCCCAAAAATCACAGATATCTGTCTCCAGAATTTGTCGCCACCAAACCGAACCGCTTCCATTGGAGACCGCAATGTCCAACACCAACAACATCATCATCCTTGTGGCGCGCATCCTGCTCGCCTTCATGTTCATCTTCGCCGGCTTCGGCAAACTGACCGATCCGGCAGGCACTGCCGGCATGATCGCCGGTGCCGGCATGCCGGCCGCAACGCTGCTGACCTACCTTGCCGGCACGTTTGAATTCGTCACCGGCGTCTGCGTTCTCATTGGCTTCCAGGTCCGCATCGTCGGCTGGCTGCTCGCCGCCTTCTGTGTCTTCACCGGCGTTCTTTTCCACCTGCCGACCGTCAACGTTCCGGACTTCCCGGCTGCTGCCAACGGCTGGATCAACGGCCTGAACTTCGTCAACTTCCTGAAGAACATCACGCTCGCTGGCGCCTACATCATGCTCGCCACCAACGGCGCAGGCGTGTACTCGGTCGACGCACGCCGCGGTGCATACGCAACCGCCTGATTGCTGCATATCCCCTAAAGACAAAAGGCCCGCCGGAACTCCGGCGGGCCTTTCTGCGTCGATAAGAAACAGGAACGATCAGAGCGCGCCGCGCACCGCCGAAATGACCCGCTGGACCATCGGATCGCCGTCGTGGCTTTCCTTGCGGGCGCGCACCAGGCAAGCCTCAGAACGCAGGATGATCCCGTCCGACAGGACTTTCAGATGGTTCGCCCTAAGCGTCGATCCGGTGGAGGTGATGTCGACGATGATGTCGGCGGAGCCCGCTGCCGGTGCCCCTTCGGTAGCCCCGAGGCTTTCGACGATGCGGTAGAGCTGGATGCCGTGCTGGCTGGAGAAGAACTGCTGCGTCAGCCGCCAGTATTTGGTGGCAACCGTCAGCCGGTGACCATGACGGGTGCGGAAATCCGCGGCGACATCGCCGAGATCGGCCATGGTGTCGACATCGAGCCAGATTTCCGGCACGGCGACGACAACATCGGCCTGACCGAAGCCGAGCCTTGCGCAGAATTCGACGCGGCGATCGGCTTCCGCCATCCCTTCGCGCACGAGATCTTCACCGGTAATGCCGAAATCGACGCTGCCATTGCCGATCTCCCGCGAGATCTCCGAGGCCGACAGGAAGGCAATCTCGACACCATCCCAGCCTTCGACGCGGCCGCGATAGGAGCGGTCATTGCCGACGGCGACGATGGGCATGCCGGCGCGCTCGAAGACCGCGGCGCAATCGTCCTTCATGCGGCCTTTGGAGGGAAGCGCAATGGTAATGGTCATCAGGCTGCCCTCGCGGTTTCGATGCGATCGAGCCAGAGCGCGAAGCCGACGGCCGGAATATGATCCTTGGCGCCGAGCAGGGTCATCAGCCGGTCGAAACGGCCACCGCCGGCAAGCACGGCGCTTGATCCTTCCACCGTCACTTCGAAGACGAGGCCGGTATAGTAGTCAAGCGGGCGGCCGAAGGCGGCGCGATAGTCGATCTTCGCGGCGTCGACACCGGCTTTGGCCAGCGCCTTGACGCGCGCATCGAAGCTCTTCAATGCGCTCCCAAGATTCAGTCCCGCCGCATCGGCAAAGCCGGCCAGTGCGGCGGAGGCGTCCACCAGAGGCACGCTCAAGGACAGAAACTCCTCCAGCACGCCGAAGGCTGCATCGTCGAGGCGGGTTTCGGACAGGACCAGCTTCTCGCGAAGACGGCGGGCGATTTCCTGCGGCGAGCGGCTGGCGTTGGTGGAATAGCCGGTCGCGTGCATGGTGGCGTCGATATGCTTGACCAACCCTTGCTCGTCGCCACGGCTGAGGAAGTCGAACACATGCGGATCGAGCCCGGTGACCGGCTGCGGGCTTGCCAGACGCGCCAGCAGGGTTTCGAGCTGCATCATGTTGCCGAAGGCGTGGATCAGGCGCTTCTGCCAGCCTGTGGGCAAGCCGAGCGCCTGGACCACGGCCTCGAACACGGCCTGATCGCCAAGCGTCACCGAGAGCGGTTTGCCAGGCACCATCCGGTTCAGGATACCGATGGCGTCACCGATGGCGCGGGCATCGGCGCTGGCCGTGTCGCCATCACCCAGATCCTCAATGCCGGCCTGATAGAATTCATGGCCGCCTTCGCGGCGCTGGCGAAAGATTTCACCGAGATAGGAATAGCGCTTCGGCGTGCCGGTGGCGGTTTCGATATGGCGCAGGCAGACCGGAATGGTGAATTCCGGGCGCAGGCAAAGGCTGGCGCCGGTCTCGCTTTCGGTCATGAAGATGCGACGGCGCAGATCCTCGCCGGCCATATCGAGAAACGGCTCGGCCGGCTGGATGATGGGCGTATCCACCCTCTCCGTCCGGCGGCCGGTAAATTCATCCAGCAGATCGCCGGCAAAATCCGGAAGGTTGATCAGGGGCATCAGCCTGCCCTCTTACGATCTTCCGCCTGCGCCGCCAGTATTTCCAGTACCTTGGCAACCAAATCGGCTTCCGGCACGGTTTCTTGCGCTACGCGCGCCTCGCGCCAGCTGGCATTGTCCTCGATTTCGCCGGAGAGACGCTTGCCCTCGATCAGGTCCTTGAGCTGGACGACACCCTGGGCTCGCTCGTCGCCGCCCTGGATGATGGCGATCGGGCAGCCGCGACGATCGGCATATTTCAGCTGGTTGCCGAACTTCTTCCAGTTGCCCTGGAACATCTCGGCGCGAATACCGGCGGCGCGCAGCTGCTGCGTGAAACGCTGGTAACGACCCATGGCCTCGACATCGCCGTCCATGACGGTGACGAGCACGGGCTCGATCACCTCTTCCGTACCGAGCTTGCCGAGGTTCTTCAGCGCCGTCATCAGGCGTGACACGCCGATGGAGAAGCCCGTGGCCGGCACCGGCTGGCCCATGAAGCGCGAGACGAGGCCATCATAACGACCGCCGCCGCCGACGGAACCGAAGACGACCTTTTCGCCCTTCTCGTTGGTGACGTCGAACAGCAGCTCGGCTTCGTAGACCGGGCCGGTGTAATATTCGAGGCCACGCACGACGGAGGGATCGATCTTGATGCGATCCGACTGATAGCCGGCACTGGTGACGAGGCTGCCGATGAAATTCAGCTCCTCGACGCCTTCGCCGCCATTCGAGGTGCCGGCAACCAGCTCGGCGAGCTGCGCGGCGCTTTCGGCATAGTCCTTGATGCCGACGAAGAAGAGCACCTTGTCGATCTGCCCGGCATCGAGGCCGGCGCCCTTGGTGAAGTCTCCGGACTCATCCTTGCGGCCGGGACCGAGCAGCAGTGCAACGCCTTCAGGACCGAACTTGTCGAGCTTGTCGATGGCGCGCAGCACGTTCAGCCGTTGGCCGACCTTGTCGTCGCCGCCGAGACCGATCGCTTCCAGCACGCCGTCGAGAACCTTGCGGTTGTTGACGCGGATCACATAATCGCCGCGCTTGATGCCGAGGGCTTCCAGCGTATCGGCCATCATCATGCACATTTCGGCATCGGCCTGAACGCCCGGCGCGCCGACGGTGTCGGCATCGAACTGCATGAACTGGCGGAAACGGCCCGGGCCCGGCTTCTCGTTGCGGAAAACGTAGCCGGCGCGATAGGTGCGATAGGGAAGCTGGATCTCGTTGAAATTCTCCGCGACATGACGGGCGAGCGGCGCCGTCAGGTCGTAGCGCAGCGACATCCACTGCTCGTCGTCATCCTGAAGCGAAAACACGCCTTCGTTCGGCCGGTCGCTATCGGGCAGGAACTTGCCGAGCGCATCGGTATATTCGAACAGCGGCGTTTCGACAGGATCGAAACCATAATGCTCATAGACCGCGCGGATTTTTGCGGTCATCTCGTTGACGGCGCGAATGTCGCTGGCCGAACGGTCGACAAAGCCACGCGGCAAGCGGGCCTTGAGCTTCTGTGGTTTCTTCTGCTTATCGCTCATCTGTAGGGTAATCCGGTACGGGAACAGTGGCGGTTAACTAGCGGATTGGGCGGAATGCGGCAAGGATTGTTATATGTTAGCGGCCACCAAAACCGACAAAAGCGGAAGAGAGCGACATAGATATCATGCCATACGCGATCGTTTTGAAATGTGCGAATGATACCGCCGCGCCGGTTATGGATCTCTGGCAGGAGGCCAGCAGGTTCGAAACCGCTCCATCGATGCAGGCGCTGAACTATCCGCCGCATCTGACGCTTGCCGTCTATCAGGAGATCGCCGTATCCTCGCTTTTCGCCGCGGCTCGGAAGACTTTCGCAAACATGCCGCCGCTAACAGTCGAATTTTCCGGTATCGGCCATTTTCCAAACGAGATGCTGGTGCTCTGGGCGCGTCCGACGGACGATCGAGTCCTTAGGGAGATACACCGTGCCGTTCACGACGAGATCGACCCTGTCCTCTGCCACGAGCATTCCCGCCCGGATCGCTGGCAGCCGCATTGCACGATCGCGATGAAGATCCCCGCGAGCTCTGCGGACCAGGCGCTGACATGGGCGGCTAGAACGGACGCCCGATTTACGCTCACCTTCGATGTGGTGGACTGCATCAGCTTTCCACCGGTCGAAATCCTGAAAGAAGTCAAATTGCGGCCTTGATCGGCTTTCAGTGTTCAAGCGATGCAATTCGCGCTTGCCTTCGCGGGCTGCACGGCTAGGTTTCTGTTCATGCGCGTGCTTGCGATCCTGACAATGCTGATTGCCTGGTTGCTCTACGGTGCCATGCCGGCGCTGGCGAATTGCCCTGTCTGCGATTCCGCCATGGCAATGCCCGTGGCATTGACCATGACCATGCACGAAGGCATGGCCGATATGCCTGGCATGTCCGGCGATCGCGACATGGCACAACATCAGGAGAAGAAGCCGGAGAACCCTTGCGCCGGCGGTATGGCGCATGTGGCGTCCTGTGCCGCCTGCCTCGCCCTGACTCCGACACTTACGGCCGCAGGCGGCAAACATCTTTTCTCGTATCCGGTGCCTGCGCCGGGCCAGCGCCTTGCCGGCTCGCGGCCGCAGCCGACGGCGCCGCCTCCCCGTTTCGCCTGACGACCATCCGCATTCAATCAACAAGCGGCTGCCGCTTAGATCCAGATACCGTCCAGAAACGGAGAGAATACCTATGTCTACGTCAAAATCGCTAATCCTCGCCGGAGCTTTCGCCTTTGCCATCGCCCTTCCTGCCTATGCAGACGACATGCAGGGCATGGATATGAGCAAGCCCATGGGCGACCAGAGCGCTTCCAGCAAGGCCTACAACGACGCCATGGGCAAGATGCACAAGGACATGATGATCACCTACAGCGGTGATGCCGATGCGGATTTCGTCCGCGGCATGATCCCGCACCATCAGGGCGCGATCGACATGGCGAAGATCGAGCTGAAATACGGCAAGGACCCCGAACTGCGCAAACTGGCGGAAGGCGTCATTACCGCGCAGGAAGCCGAGATCAAGGAAATGAAGGCCTGGCTGAAGAAGCACGGCAAGTAAATCATCTCCAGTGAGAGAGGCGGCATCCATGCCGCCTCTCTCAACGACCGGAATGCGGCCGGCGGAATACCCCATCCAGCCAATCGGAAACGGCGCGGATGCGGACGAGCTGACGAAGCTCGGCATGCGTGAGCAGCCACATTTCGCGCAAAGGCGGATTTCGGTCGCCACTATCGACGCGGCAAATACCTTCTGCACTCTCGGCCAGGATTTTCGGCAGCAGCGCGCGCCCTAATCCTGCAGCCGCCGCCTGAAGGAGAGCTTCGGCGTCATTGACGACAAGCGGGCTGGTACGGCCTGTTTTTTCCGCCTGCGCGGCAATCCAGCGGGCGTGCGGCAGATGCATCATCGCGTCTTCATAGACGATCCAGGGCAGATCTTCCGCGTGACTTTCCTGCCCGGCTGCGACGTAGACGGCATAATCGAGGGTCGCAATCCGCCTGGCGACGACCCTGCCATTTGCCATGTCGGCGGGCCTTGCAAGACGTAGCGCCATGTCTGCTTCGCGCCGGGTCAGGCTGAAATTGCGGGCATCGCCTATGAGTTCCAATTGCAGGCCGGAGTGGCGTGCCAGAAAACCGGGCAAGGCCGGAATGAGCAACCGGCTGAGGAAGGATGGCGCCGCCGTGAGGCGCACCCTGCCGAGCGCCATCGGATCGGCCGCGTCCAATGCGCCGGACAAAGCCATGACTTCCGCCTCGATCGTCTCGGCTTTCGCCACCGCGATCTCGCCGGTCGGCGTCGGTGACATCGCGCCGCCTGCATCGCGCGAAAACAGCGGGGTGCCGAGCCGCTCCTCCAGAATGCGCAGGCGGCGGCCGACCGTCGTCGCATCGGTCCTAAGCGCCCTGCCGGCTGCGGCAAAGGAACCGCCCCGTGCAAGGGCCAGCACATGACGCAGATCGTTCCAATCGATATCGTGCAATTTTGCAGCTCCAGACGGCAAATTCACCGCGTGTGGCGGCATTATTACAGTCATAGACTGAGAATATCCAGCCAGGAGATGACCATGACCCTATTTGCAGTTCTGTTCGAAGACGACCGGCAAAACGCCGCCGCCATCCGCAAGGACTATCTGCAACGCCACTTCGCCTTCCTGAAGGCGAATGCCGCTTCCATCAGAACGGCGGGGCCGCTCAGCCGGGAGGGTGACGCTTTCGCCGGCGGCCTGTGGCTTGTCGAGGCGCGGACCTCAGATGATGTCGACCGGCTGGTGAAGGAAGATCCATTCTGGGCGGCCGGGCTCCGGAAAACAGTGCAGATTTTCGCATGGAACCGGGTGTTCACCGAGGGCGTGCTCCTCAAGTGACGATGTGACGGATGGCGCGCCTTTCAGCCTTCCACACAGCAATCAATCCATGATCGCAGGCAGTCGTTGGGCCAAGAGGTCGATGACCACGCGCATCTTCAGCGAAAGCTGCGGCGTCTGTGGCCAGACCGCATAGATATCCACGGCCCGGCTGGAAATATTCCTCATTGCCGGCACGAGTGTTCCCGCAGACAGGTATTGACGCACCAGCCAGCAGGGCAGCCATGTGATCCCCATTCCGGACGCCGCCGCTGCCGCAAGCACCTCCAGATCGTCGAAACGCAGGCGCGTTGCGGCAAGATATTCGGCGGCTGAGCCATCGTCCTGCAGGAAGGTCCATTTCTTCACCTCGCCGGACCGCGCGTAGGCAATCAGATCATGATTGCCGAGGTCAGCTATGATCTGGGGTGTGCCTCTGGCGGCAAGATAGCCGGGAGACGCGCAAAGTATCATCCGAGTGGAGGTGAGCTTGCGGGCGGCAAGACCTGCCTCGTCCCGTAGCACCCCGTTGCGAATGGCAAGATCGAAGCCCTCGTCGAACAGATCGACGACACGATCGCTGAAGGACAGGTCCAGTTCAAGCTTGGGGTGGATGCGCGCCAGTTCCAACAGCTGCGGCGCCGCACAGCAGCGGCCGAAGAGCACAGGCATGGAGATGCGCAGGCGCCCCGTGACCTCGCGCTTGCCCGATTCGAGCATGGCCTCGCCCGACTGTATCTCGTCGAGCGCCCGGCGGCAGCGCTCGTAGAAGGCCTGGCCTTCATCCGTCAGGTTTTGCATGCGGGTCGTGCGGTGAAAAAGGCGGACGTTCAGACGGCGCTCCAGCCGCGCGATCGTCTTGCCGATCGCCGAGCGCGAGAGGTTCATACGCGCCGCCGCCGCCGAAAAGCCGCCGGCCTCGACCGCTTCCACGAATTCCGGAATGCCGTTGAGCATGTCATTCATCGCAATTGCTTCCTTCAGGGAACCAGTTAGTGGAATTTATATCGCCACTGGCGACCTTTAGGCAACGATATAGTCATCTTCTGCTTCCATTCCTCCCAGGAGATGATGATGACGAAGACCATGAAGCGCTGGACCCTAGAGACGATCAGTGTCGGCGCTCCCTTGAACCTGACTGAAACGGCTGTGCCGACGCCTGCGCGCGGCGAAGTCCTCGTGCGGGTCAAAGCCGTTTCGCTCAACTATCGCGACAAGCTCGTTCGCGAGACCGGTATGGGGCTGCAAATCCAGTTTCCCTTCGTGCCAGCCTCCGACATGGCAGGCGTGGTCGAAGCGGTCGGAGACGATGTCACCAGATTTTCAGTCGGCGATCGGGTCATTTCCACTTTCCATCCAGGCTGGATCGACGGCAAGCCGCTCGGCGATGCCCGCAATCCTCCTTATAAGACGCTTGGCGGCTTCTATCCCGGCGTGCTCTCCGAATATATCGCAGTGCCGGAAGACTGGTTCGTCTCGGCGCCGACGAGCCTCGATTATGCCGAGGCAAGCACTTTGCCCTGCGCCGGCCTGACGGCATGGTTCGCGCTCGTCGAGCGTGGCAAGATCAAGCCCGGAGACAGCGTGTTGGTACAGGGAACGGGCGGCGTGGCGCTGTTCGGCCTGCAGATCGCCGCAGCACAGGGCGCCGAGGTCTTCGTAACCTCATCGGGACCGGAAAAGCTCGCATGCGCCAAGGCGCTTGGAGCCCATCACGGCATCGATCGCAACACGAGCGATTGGGTGGAGGAAGTCTATCGCCTCACCAACGATCGTGGCATCGACCACATTATCGAAATCGCCGGCGGGCCGAATTTCGGCCAATCGCTGAAGGCGGTCGCACCTCACGGCCGGATTTCCGTCATCGGCGTCCTCGAAGGATTTGACATCTCCGGTCCGGCTGGACCACTGCTGCTGAAGTCTCCCACCGTGCAAGGCATCGGCGTCGGCCACCGCCGCTCGCTGGAAGATTTCGTGCGCGCCGTCGACAGCATCGGCCTGAAGCCCGTCATCGACCATCGCTATGCTCTCGACGAGGTGCCTGCAGCCTTCGATCATCTCGATCGCGGCCCGTTCGGCAAGATCGTCATCGAGCTATAATGACAGCCGGGCCGCCGCTTCTAGCGGCGGCCCGGCTTCTGCATGTCTCAGGCCTTCGGCTCGAACGGCTGCGGCACGCGCAGCGCGCCCTGGCGGGCGAGCATCCAGCCGGGATATTCGGGCGTAAGCGCGCTGACTTCATCGAGCTTGGCCATGTCGTCGGCATCGAGCTTCAGCTTGACGGCCGCGAGATTCTGATCGAGCTGGTCGAGACGCTTGGCGCCGATGATGATTGATGTCACGAAGGGCTTCGCCAGTATCCAGGCAAGCGCCACCGTGGCGACGTTGGAGCCGTGCTTTTCCGCCACTTGGCGCATGGCGGCGACGCAGGCCCAGGCGCGGTCCTTGTCGACGGGCGGGAAATCGAAGCTCGCGCGCCGCCCTTCGCCGTTGCCGGGAGCGCCGGGACCATATTTGCCCGACAGCAGACCGCCGGCGAGCGGCGACCAGACCATGAGACCGAGTTTTTCTTCTGCCATCAGCGGCACGATCTCGCGCTCGAGATCGCGGCCGGCGATGGAATAATAGGCCTGCACCGTCTCGAAGCGGGCGAAACCGCGGCGCTCCGAAATGCCGAGCGCCTTGGCGATGCGCCAGGCCTGCCAGTTGGACACGCCGACATAGCGAACCAGACCGCGCGAAACGAGATCGTCCAGCGCCCGCAGCGTCTCATCGATCGGCGTCACCGTGTCCGTGGCATGGATCTGGTAGAGGTCGATGTGATCGGTCTGGAGGCGATCGAGGCTTGCCTGCACGGAATCCATGATATGGCCGCGCGAGGCGCCGCGGTCGTTCGGCTTGTCGCCCATGACGCCGTAGACCTTGGTGGCGATGACGACATCCTTGCGGGGAACGCCGAGATTCTTCAGCGCTTGGCCGAGCAATTTTTCGGAATTGCCGAGCGAGTAGACGTCGGCGGTGTCGATAAAGTTGACGCCCGCGGCCAGCGAGCCTTCGACGATCCTGTCGGCCAGCGCCTGATCGACATCGGCGATCGAGCCCCAAGGAGTATTGGGATTGGCTTCGCCGAAGGTCATCGTGCCCAGGCAAAGTTCGGAAACGAACAGCCCGGTATTGCCGAGTTGATTGTAACGCATAGGAGAAATTCCCTTGTGATCAGCCGGAAGATACTTCCGGCCGGTGGACTCATATTCTCTTGGCTATAATTTGGCCTCGGCACGGCAAGCGCTGCCCTGGAGAGGTCATAGGACAGTCGTCGAGGCGCGGCTCTGGCTCCGCGGCGATCGAGACAACAACGACATAATGCACCGGAAACCAATTTCAACGCGAGACCCCGGGTCGATCACGATGCGGTTACCGGCTCTTGCTCTTGCGTCCAGCTGGGCGCGGACTAGACTCCGGCCTTCATGTCATGCGCAGAACGGACACACCGATGACGCACCGCCCCTTGACCACGATCGGCTTCGATGCCGATGACACCCTTTGGCAGAACGAGCAGTTCTACCGGCTGACGGAACTGCAATTTACCGACCTTCTCGCCGATCACGCCGCAAGCGATACCATTTCCGCGCGGCTGCTGGAGGCGGAGAAACGCAATCTCCGCCATTACGGCTTCGGCATAAAGGGCTTTACCCTTTCGATGATCGAGACGGCGATCGAGATCACCGAGGGCGAAGTACCGTCGAACGTCATTGCGCAGATTCTCGATATCGGCCGCGATCTTCTCGCCCATCCCGTCGAGACCCTGCCGCATGTGCGCCAGACGCTGGAAGCGCTTTCAGGCAAATACCTGCTTGTCGTCATTACCAAGGGCGATCTCTTCGATCAGGAACGCAAGCTTGCCCAATCGGGGCTTGGCGATCTGTTCGATGCCGTCGAGATCGTCTCCGACAAGAATGCATCCACCTATCGCCGCATCTTTTCCAAGGTGGGCGACGGGCCGGAACGGGCAATGATGATCGGCAATTCGCTGAAATCGGACATCGTGCCGGCGCTCGCGGCCGGCAGCTATGGCGTCTTCGTACCGCACGAGCTGACATGGTCCTTCGAACATGTCGCCGAACCGAGCGAGGCGCCGCGTTTCCGCAAGATCGGCCATCTTGGCGAGCTGCACGGCATCATCGAGGCGCTGTCCTGAGCGTTACTGTCCCTGCTTGGAGCGCGGAGGAAACAGCATCGGCCCCTGATCCTTCTGCTGGTCGGCAGGCTGCTGCGCGGCCGGCGGATTGGGATCGATGAGGATTTCGTAAGGGGCGCCGAGACCGCGGCGACGGGTGACGCGCGAATAATACGGCTTGATCAGCCAGGTCGTATCCTCGTTGACGGTGACGTCGGCCGTGTTGCCGTCCTCGTCCGTGCCGAAGAAGGATTCGTCATCGTTCGACGATAGATCGAAGATCGCCATGTAGGCGTATTTGCTCTTCGAGCTGAAGGTGATCCGCACATGCTGGCCCTTCTTTAGCGGCAGCATGTAGACCTTGCCCTTGCCGAACTTCGTCCAGCCCGTCAGCTTCTCCAGAACCGCCGGCAAGGCGATCTTCTCGAGCTTTTCACCGCGATCGAGCTGCGGCAATTGCTGTTGCTGGGTATCGGTTTGAGCCTGGGCGGCGGCAGCGCCAAACAGTGCAGATATCGCCAGGGAAAGGCCGAGAAGCGCAGCCCTCACGGTCGCACCAATGCACTGCGCATCGCCTCCACCTCTTTCCGGCAATAGCAGCCTTCGATGTGATCGTTGACAAGGCCCATGGCCTGCATGAAGGCATAAACCGTGGTCGGACCGACAAAGGTCCAGCCGCGTTTCTTCAAATCCTTCGAAATCCGGGTGGAGGCGGGCGTCGTCGGATTGGCGCGAAGATGCGCAAGGTCGAAGAGCTCGGGGCGCTCGGCAACGGGCGGCTCGTGGCTCCAGAAATAGCGGGCGAGCGATCCGAATTCGTCACGCAGCTCGATGGCGCGCCTGGCATTGTTGATGGTGGAGACGATCTTGCCGCGATGGCGGATGATGCCGGCATCGGCAAGGCAGCGTTCGATATCGGCCTCGCCGAATTCGGCGACCTTCTCGAAATCGAAGCGGGCGAAGGCGGCGCGGAAGTTCTCGCGCTTGCGCAGGATCGTCAGCCAGGAGAGACCCGATTGAAAGCCCTCCAGGCAGATCTTTTCGAACAGCCTGATATCGTTGACGACCGGGCGGCCCCATTCCTCGTCGTGATAGCGCTGATATTCCGGCAGGTTGCCGTGCCAGAAGCAGCGGTCCTTGCCGTCTTCGCCGGTGATGATGCCCGTTTCGGCCATTTTCGCGATTCGTCCCCCATTTCAGCGCGCGCTACCGGAAACCAGTAAGCAACTACCGGATAAAACCAGATCAATCAAATGCTTAAATTCATAAGCTGATTTCGGCGACCGCGCATTCCGATTCATGATTTACCATTTGCAAACCATCTTTCAAAACCGGGCGGTAACCCTGACAAAGCTTTATCGGTTTCGCGGCATTTTGATGAACAGATGTTTACCATTCGCTCGCGTGCAAGTGGCACCATGGTCTCGACCGGGCGCTTTTGCGCCCATCCTCGGCCCATGTGTAGAGAGTTTGTCCGATGATGAAACATGCCGTTCTGTGTGCCGCGGGCGCTCTGAGCCTGCTTGCGTCAACCGCCTTTGCCGACGATCGCTACCAGTCGCGTCCGCCCGTTATCGTCAGCCCCGATCTGACTGCCCCCTGGGTGATGCAGCTCGGCGGCGACAATGTGCAGCCGGTCGTCTACCCCCGCCCGATGGCGCGCCGCGCTGCCGATCCCGGAATGGAACAGCAGGCCAATCCGCAGGTGCGCCGGGTCGTGCAGCCGCGCGGACTGTTTTCGCGCCCCGTCGTGCAGCAGGTCGCCATGGCCCGTCCGCAATATCCGGCAATCCGCGGCCAGATCGATCCGCAGTTCCTGCCGCAGATCGTCGACTACCAGACCAAGGAAAGACCCGGCAGCATCGTCATCGACACCAATAACCGCTTCCTCTATCTGGTGATGGATGGCGGCAAGGCGCGTCGCTACGGCGTCGGCGTAGGCAAGCCCGGCTTCGAGTGGGCCGGCGCCCATACCGTCACCCGCAAGCAGGAATGGCCGGATTGGACGCCGCCCGCCGAGATGATCTCGCGCGAAGCCGCCAAGGGTCATTATCTGCCGGCACGCATGGACGGCGGCGAAGGCAATCCGCTCGGTGCGCGCGCGATGTATCTGGGCTCGACGCTCTATCGCATCCATGGCACCAATGCGCCCTGGACCATCGGCAATGCCGTCTCCTCCGGCTGCATCCGCCTGCGCAACGAAGACGTCATCGATCTCTACAATCGCGTCAAGGTCGGCACCCGCGTCACCGTCATGTAATCCCGAAGAGCTTTCGGGCCTGCGCGGCGATACTACTCCGTCGAAGGGGCAGTCTTCGCCGCGCCGGAAAGCCCTCGACTATAATTCAGACTATAGTCTGATCTTCGATAGAACAGAGGATGGTTCTTCCAGGCAGTTCTCCCCACCGGGCATTTTGATCTTGATCCCCTCGCCGGTTCCGGTAGTTTCCTACCGAATTCAACGAGGGGAATGCCATTATGAAAGCAGCATTATCGATCGTGACGACAGGCGTCGTTGCGGCGTGTCTTCTTGCGGCGTCGAATGCAGCCGCCTTCACCGCTTCCGCACCTTATACGGCACCGGCTACACGCGGCGACGTGGTTCGTGTCGCGATGGAGCCGCAAGGCCAGGTTAAGCCGCAGTTCCAGCGGCGCATGGTGCGGCTTGCGACGAATGAGGAGCCGGGCACCGTCATCGTCGATACCAACAACAAGTATCTCTACCTCGTCGAAGGCAACAATCGCGCAAGGCGCTATGGCATCGGCGTCGGCCGCGACGGTTTCGGCTGGTCCGGCGTCGTCAAGGTCGGCCGAAAGGCGGAGTGGCCGGGCTGGACGCCACCGCCGGAAATGCGCGTGCGCGAAGCCAAGAAGGGCCACAAGCTGCCGGCCTACCAGGAAGGCGGCGAGGACAATCCGCTCGGCGCACGCGCCATGTATCTCTATCGCAACGGCAACGACACCGCTTTCCGCATCCATGGCACCAACCAGCCCTGGAGCATCGGCCTCAACATGTCGTCCGGCTGCATCCGCATGATGAACAAGGATGTCACGGATCTCTACGATCGCGTTCCCGTGGGCACCAAGGTCATCGTCGTCGGCCCCGGCAACAAACAGGGCGAGGTCAGCTATCAGGATCGCGGCGTCGATGTGCTGAGAACCCTGTTCGGCGGCTGAGAAGACATAGGCATTTGTCTGGTTCGAATCAGGCATAAAAAGCGGGCGTTCCGAACCATGGCATGGCACCATTCATGCTGGACGGGAACGCCCGCATCCCTTGCAATGGCTTGTTCCGCACAGGTCCCGGCAAAGACCGCTGTTGCGCCAGCGCTACAGCCTGCAATTTATCGAGCCGACCCTTCGCAAAAGAGGCGATTCCCTTCAGTTTGCCGACAGTTTTCGCGCCTAACCCGTGCCTGGCTACCGGTGACTGCAATAGAAGTGTCACGGAAGCGCGCTTAGATGGCAGCACTTTGGCATCCGGGGATTTCATATGTATCGTGCATTTCACAACAGGCAGCCGGCACTCGCCGCGCTTGCGACTTCCGCATTTATACTTGCCGCCAGCTCTGCCTCGGCGGAAATGCAGTTTTCCGCCTATGGCGGCATACAGGGCGCGACGGGCGGCAACGTAACCACTTCGGACGGGGCCGATTTCGACCCGAACTGGTCGGGCAAGTCCTTCAAGATGCCGCCCTATTTCGGCTTCCGCGGCATCTGGTGGCTTGATCAGTTCGACAAGCCGAACTGGGGCGTGTCGCTCGATTACACCCATGCGAAGGTCTATGGCGATCTCGGCAATACGCCCGGCTGGTCGCATTTCGAATTCACCGACGGCCTGAACATGCTGACGCTAAACGCGCTTTACCGCTTCCAGGACCCCAGCCGTAACTGGACGCCTTATGTCGGCCTCGGCGCCGGCATCAACGTGCCGCATGTCGAAGTCACACGCGCCTCGGGCACGACCTTCGACTACCAGTTTGGCGGCGCTTCGCTGCAGGCACAGGCCGGTGTCAGCTATCAGTTTGCCAAGCACTGGTCGACCTTCGTCGAATATAAGGGCAACTACAACTTCGTGAACGATGTCTCGATCGACAGCGGCGACACGCTGAAGACCAGGGTCTTCACGCACGCGCTTAACTTCGGCGTCTCCTTCAACTTCTGAAGATCATTCGCCCGACCTTCGCAATCAATCCCCCAAACCGGTTCAGGCCAGGGGGATTGTGTGCTATCATCCAGCACATGAGCTTCTTCTACTATAGATGTGACTGGATTCATCCGGAAAGCGAGGAGCCGACCATCGTCTACTACGAGGTCGATGTCGCCGGCGATGTCCCGCGGCTCATCGATGTGTTTGCCGATGGCCGCCGACACTGCATGTCGGTTGCCGATATTTCCGTGCGCGGACACGACATCCAACGCCTGACCAGCCTGGTGGAGGGCTCATTTTACGACGGCGTCGCCGGACTGGTGGACGGCATCTTCTTCGAAGAGGGCCAGGAGCGCATCAGCATGACGCGCATCGCAGCAGACAAATTCGAAGGCGAATGGCACGCATACCGCCTACCTACGCCGGACAAGCTGCATTAGCCCCCGGACGGCCGCAGGCCCTTCAGCTTGGCCGGAACTTCGCCGCCATAGGCCCAATCCAGCAATTCCACCGTATGCAGGATGGGAATGGTTGTTCCCGTGGCGATCTGCGTGATGCAGCCGATATTGCCCGTGGCGATGATATCGGCTTTCGTCGCCTCGATATTCCTGACCTTGCGCGCCTTCAGCTCCGCTGAAATCTCCGGCTGCATGATGTTGTAGGTGCCCGCCGAGCCGCAGCAGAGATGCCCTTCCGCCGGATCGCGCACCGTGAAACCGGCTGCCTTCAGCAGCAGCTTCGGCGCCGTGGTGATCTTCTGCCCGTGCTGCATGGAACAGGCGGAATGATAGGCGACCGTGATGCCGCGCGGCATATGCGACGGCAGCTCGAGGCTTGCGAGATATTCGGTGATGTCCTTGGCGAGCGCCGAAACCCTTGCCGCCTTTTCGGCATAGGCCGGATCGAGCCGCAGCATGTGGCCGTAGTCCTTGATCGTGGTGCCGCAGCCCGATGCGGTGATAACAATGGCGTCGAGCCCTCCGGCATCGATCTCGCGCATCCACACATCGACATTGGCGCGGGCTGCAGCAAGCGCCTGTTCCTCGCGGCCCATATGGTGGACCAGCGAGCCGCAGCAGACCTCCCCTTCCGGCGCCACGACCTCGACGCCGAGGCGGATCAGAAGGCAAATGGTGGCCGCGTTGATCTCCGGATCAAGGACAGGCTGGGCGCAACCCGTCAGGATCGCCACCCGGCCGCGCCGCGCCGCCTGCGGTGCATGCACCCCCGGCTTGGCAAAGGGCGACGGCGCGGGGATGCTCCGAGGCGCAAGATCAAGCATGGCGGCAAAGGCCTTCAAGGCCGGAACACGCTTCAACAAGCCCTTGAACGGCCGCCCGAGGCGCGCAAGCTTAAGGGCCAGCCGGAAACGGACCGGATAGGGCAAGACGGCCGCCAGCACATTGCGGGTCAGGCGGTCCATCAGCGGGCGCCTGTAGGTGTTCTCGACATGGGCGCGCGCATGGTCGATCAGGTGCATGTAGTCGACACCGGACGGACAGGTCGTCGTGCAGGCAAGACAGGAGAGACAGCGATCGATGTGCGTCACCACCTCGGCATCGGCCGCCCGCCCGTTTTCCAGCATATCCTTGATGAGGTAGATGCGGCCGCGCGGGCTGTCGAGCTCGTTGCCGAGCGTCACATAGGTCGGACAGGTGGCGGTGCAGAAGCCGCAATGCACGCATTTGCGCAGGATCGCCTCGGACTCGGCCACATGCGGATCGGCAAGCTGTGCGGGCGTGAAATTGGTTTGCATCAGACAGCCCCCTCACGCCATTTTGCCGGGATTGAGAATCCCCGCCGGATCGAACTTTTCCTTCACGCGCGCCGAAAGCAGCGCCACGGTCTCGGGCTGCGGCTGAAAGGCCGGTGTCATCGCCCGGTGGGCCGGGGTGGCGCGCAGCAAGGTCGCGTGTCCGCCGCCGAGCGCGTGAATGTAGCGCCTGAGCATATCACCCTCCGGCCCGGCTTCCATGCGCATCCAGACAAGCCCGCCCTGCCAATCGTAATAGGCATCGACGCCCTCCTCCAGGCGAAGGGCCGCGACAAGCTGGTGGCCCGTACCGGGCGCGACAGATACGCGCCAGACGGGTCGCGAGGTGGCATCCGCGTAAGGCTTCACGTCGCGGATCTCGCGCCAGAGCCTGCGGCTGTCCTCCTCTTGGAGACGTTTCACGGACCCGAGCCGGTTCATCGCGGCAGCGAGCTTCTCACCTCGGGCCGAGACGGAGCCGGGAAGGCCCTCGATCCGCAACACCGTCGCCTCTCCCTGCGGCAGCTTGCCGTCCAGGAAGGACCAGGCGACCGTCAGGGGCAAATGGGCAGCCCCCGATATTTCGAGCGACAGCGCCATGGCCGCAGCCATGGCATTGGCGGCTTCCGCATCGTTGAGGCCGGATACGACGATCGTCTCCTGCGTTTTCGGTCGCGGCGGCACGCGGAACGTCACTTCGCTCAAAAGTCCGAGCGTTCCGTGCGAACCGGCCATCAGCTTGGCGAGGTCGAGGCCGGTGACGTTCTTCATCACCCGCCCGCCGGCCTTGACGATCTCCCCCTTGCCATTGACGAAGCGGACGCCGAGCAGGCTGTCGCGCGCCGCACCGCTGACGAACCGGCGCGGACCCGAGATATTGGCGGCGAAAATGCCGCCGATCGTCGGCTCGCCCTGCGTCTCCATCAGCGGCCGATGATCCATGGGCTCGAAGGCCATCATCTGGCCGCCGTCGGCAAGAGCCGCCTCGATCTCGGCGACCGGCGTGCCGGCGCGGGCGGTCATGACCATCTCGCCCGGATTGTAGGCGACGATACCGGCAAGATCGCGCGAGGACAGAACCGATTCGGATGCGACCGCGTTACCGAAGCCGGATCGCGTGTTGCCGCCGACAACAGCAAGGGCCGCTCCGCGCGCCGCGTGATCGCTGATGATAGAGGCTGCTTCCGCCTCGGTCCTCGGATGAAACTCGGTCATGCGGGGTTGCGCCCGTCGAGCGGGAAGACCTTGGAAGGATTGAGTATCCAGCCCGGATCGAAAGCGGCGCGGACCGACATCATCTGTGCTAGATCGACATCGGCATATTGATGGCGCATCAGGTCGCGCTTCTCGATGCCGACGCCATGCTCGCCGGTGAGACAGCCGCCGGCATCGACGCAGAGCCGCAAAATGTCGTTGCCGGCCGCCTCCGCCTTGGCGGCATCCTCAGGGTCATTGGCGTTGAAGAGGATCAGCGGATGCATGTTGCCATCGCCGGCATGGAAGACATTGGCGACGCGCAGACCGTAGCCGTCGATGATCTCGGCCGTCTTCTTCAGCACATAGGAAAGCTGGCTGAGTGGCACCGTGCCGTCCATGCAGATGTAATCGGCGATGCGGCCGGTGGCGCCGAAGGCGGATTTCCGACCCTTCCAGATCAGGGCAGCCTCCGTCGCCGACTGGCATTCGCGCACCGTCTTGACCTTGTGAGTACGGGCGATTGCGACGATGCTGCCGAGCATATCGTCCATTTCCGCCTCAGACCCCTCGACCTCGACGATCAGCAAAGCCTCGACATCAAGCGGATAGCCGGCCTTGGCAAAGGCCTCGCAGATCTCGATCGCCGGCTTGTCCATGAATTCGATGGCGACGGGCACGATGCCGGCGGCGATGACATCGGCGACGCAAGCGCCCGCCTCCTCGGAACTGTCGAAACCGAAGAGCACCGGCCGGGCGCCCTCCGGCTTGGCGATGAGCCGCACCGTCGCCTCGGTGACAATGCCGAGCTGGCCTTCCGAGCCGCAGACGAGGCCGAGCAGATCGTAGCCCGCAGCATCCAGCGCCTTGCCGCCGAGATCGATGATGGCGCCGTCGGTCAGCACCAGCTTGACGCCAAGCAGATTGTTCGTCGTGACCCCGTATTTCAGACAGTGTGCGCCGCCGGAATTCATGCCGATATTGCCGCCGATGGTGCAGGCGAGCTGCGAGCTCGGGTCCGGCGCATAGAAGAAACCGTCGGCCGAGACGCTTTCGGATATATGCAGGTTCGTCACCCCCGCCTGCACGGTCGCGGTGCGGTTGGCATAGTCGACGTCGAGGATGCGGTTCATCTTGGAAAGGCCGAGAACGACGGCATCTTCCTGCGGGATCGCGCCGCCGGACAGCGAGGTGCCGGCGCCGCGCGGCACGACAGGAATGCCGTAGCGGTGGCAATATTTCATGACGGCCGCGACTTCCGCCGTCGAGCGCGGCAGGGCGACAGCCAGCGGCAGGCGGCGATAGGATACGAAGGCATCGGTTTCGAAGGGCACGAGCTCGCGCGGCTCGTGGATCAGACATTCCGGCGGCAAAAGATCGGTCAGATCGGCAACGATCGCGCCGCGGCGGGCCAGAACATCCGCACGCGGCTCCAGAAATGAAATGGCCTCGGCCATGCCGTCCTCCTCCTGCATCCGTTTGCGGACGCAGCCCCTTTTAGCTCATTACAGGCTTAGCGCTTTCCCAACTTTGGAGCAAATGATAAGCATTTATTCCAAAACAGGAAATAATTGTGCATGACCAATTTAGGGGATCTTGAAATCTTCGCCAGCGTCGTTGCGACCGGCAGCATGTCCTTGACCGGCCGAGCGCTCGGCTTTTCGCCCGCCGTCATTTCCAAACGCATCAAGCGCCTCGAAGACAAGCTCGGCACCCGGCTTTTGCAGCGCACCACGCGGCAGATTTCGCTGACGGAGGCAGGCCAGGGCTTCTACGACCGCGTGCTTGCCATCCTCGCCGGGTTGGAAGAGGCGGAAGCCTATATTGCCGGGCGCTCTTCCCAGATGCACGGCACGCTGAAGATCTCCGCCCCGACATCCTTCGGCCGTCTGCACATCGCGCCGCATCTGAAATCCTTCATGCAGGCACACCCCGAACTGGCGCTCAATCTGGTGCTGAGCGACGAATTCGTGGATATCGTCGGCGGCGGCTTCGATCTTGCCATCCGCATCGCCGAACTCACCGATTCGAGCCTCGTCGCCCGCAGGCTTGCGCCGGTGCGCCGGGTGCTCTGCGCTTCGCCTGCCTATATCGGCGCGCACGGCATGCCTGATGATATCGATGATCTGCGCCGGCATATCTGCCTGCCGGCGCACAATCTCGACCCGTGGCGGCTGGAGGGGCCGAAGGGCAGCCTGATCTTCCGGCCGGAGGGCAGGCTCATCACCAATTCCAGCGAGGTCGTGCGCGAAGCCGTCATCGCCGGCCTCGGTATCGCGCTGCGCTCTACCTGGGATATCGGTCCGGAACTGCACGACGGCCGCCTCGTGCAGGTCCTGCCGGCCTATGAAGGCTCGCACAATGTCACGCTCTCGGCCGTCTATCCCAGCCGGCAGTTCCTGCCCGCAAAAGTGCGCGTCTTCATCGATTTTCTGGCGGAACTTTACGGCCCTGTTCCCTATTGGGAGCGATGAGAGCCCTTTCGAGGTTCGAGGAGACCATCATGTCCGCGCCTGAAACCATCCGTTCGGATCTTGACCCGAATTCGAAGATGCGCTTCACCGTGACGCTCGGCGACATCACGCAGCTCAGGGTCGATGCCATCGTCAACGCCGCCAACAGCAGCCTGCTCGGAGGCGGTGGCGTTGATGGCGCGATCCATCGCGCCGCCGGGCCGGACCTTGTCGCGGAATGCTGGACGTTGAACGGCTGCAAGACCGGGCAGGCAAAGATGACAGGCGGATATCGCCTGCTGGCAAGGCATGTGATCCATACGGTCGGCCCCGTCTGGAACGGCGGCGACCATGGCGAAGAAGAGCTGCTCGCCGGCTGCTATCGCAACAGCCTCGGTCTTGCGCGGCGGCACGGTATGAAGACCATTGCCTTTCCCGCGATCTCCACTGGCATCTACCGCTTTCCCGCCGAGCCGGCTGCAGGGATCGCGATCCGCACTACCCTTGCCGAAAGCAGGGATGCTGCCTTCGAGGAGATCATCTTCTGCTGCTTTGGCGACGAGATGGCGGCGCTCTACGATCGATTGCTGCCGCAGGCTCTGGCCAAAACCTGACGCTTAGCGCGCCAGATCAAGATAGGCGGAGGCGACCAAGGCATCGATATCAGAGGGAACCGGGATGACGCAGGCTTCCTTCCCAAGGCCACCCTTGGCGACCCGTTCCAGGCATCGGGCCTGCAGCGCAAAGCCGAGATCCATGGATTCGACGGTATTCCCCAGCGGACGCGGGCCGGCCAGATTGGCCATATGGCCACTGCCCAGAATGTGAAAAGCGCGGCCATCGCGCATGTGGACAGTCTCGATCTGCTCAGCCTCGTAGCGGTCGACACCGATAACATCGGGGCTGCTGCGGAATGCTTCGACATCGATCTCATACGGGAAGTGGCCGCCATTCATCAGGATCGCACCGTCCTTGATTAAAGGCAGATCGGCGACGGTGACGATATCCGCATAGCCTGTCACGGTGACCAGCACATCGGCGGAACGGATCGCCGCTTCACGCAGCGGCGTCGAGAAGCCGTCGAGATGCGCTTCAAGCGTCGTGACCGGATCGATATCGACGACGCTGACGGCGGAAAACGCATTGCGAAAGCACGCCGCCGTGCCCTTGCCGCAGGCGCCGTAGCCGAAGACGGTGACGCGCTTGCCATTGGTGGAGCGATTGGTGAAGCGCAGATAGCTTTCGAACATGCTCTGTCCGACGGCATGCCGGTTTTCGGCGAATTGCTTGATCGGGCTGTCGTTGATGACGAGGATCGGCATGTTGAGCCTGTCGCGCATAGAGATCAGCCGGGTGCGGCCGGATGTGGTTTCCTCGGTGCCCCCAAGCAGGTTGGCATAGGGCTTGTCGGCTGCGCGGGCGAAGAGATCGCCGCCATTGTCGAGCAGCAGGTCCGGTCTTTCCGCCAGGATCGCGTCGAGGCTGGCACCATGCTCCTCGGCATCGCGGGTCTGCGTCGCAAAGACCTTGATGCCCTGGGCGCGCAGATAGTCGACGGTTTCCGGCTGGGTGCTGTTGAGATTGCCGGTACAGACGAGACCCGCGCCGCCGGCACGCAGCGTCATCAGCAGCGCGACCGTCTTCGGCTCCAGATGTATGCCAGTGCCGATGGTCAGACCGGCAAAGGGTCGGGTGTCGCGGAATTCCGCCACCGTGGCAGCGAGCAGGCGGCAGCTGCGCGCCACCCAGTCGATACGGGAAAGAGAAGAAGACTGATCCATGATGCGCTCCTGCCGGCTTGTTCGGTCTAGCGATCTCGCATGGTGGCAAAGGGCGTGTCGATGGACATTGCAATGCGTTGCATGGCAGAAAATCTGCCATGTGCATCCACCGGGCGGATGCTTCGCTAAACCTGTTCGGCGCCTGCTCCACTCAGCCAATCCGCCAGCCGGACGAGAGCCGGGTCCTTGACATCGCTGCTGCGAATACTGAGGCTGTAGCCCGCCGGTCTTCGGATGAAGCCAAAGGGCGCGACCAGTTCGCCGCGATCGATATCCTCGCCGATGGCGGTGCGCGGCGCGATGGCAACCCCGAGGCCAGAGCGAGCGGCACCGATCGCCAGCAGCAGATCCTCGAATTCGCGATTGCCGGCAAAGTGGATAGGCGCGTGACCGCTTTCGGCAAACCAATCCTCCCACAGGCTCGGGGCGGAACGACTTGCGAGAGCGACGGCCCCGGCGAGCGCCGAAACGCCGGCGGCAAGCCCAAGGCGATCGGCAGCATGAGCCGTCGCGACCGGGCCGAATTCATCCTCCATGAAGCGAATGGCGGTGATATCGCGCATCGGCCTGTATTCACCGCCCATGATGACGGCTTCCAGGTCGGCGCGCTTGGCAAGCGGCTCCACCATCGCCATCGGCACGATGTCTATATCGATATCCTGAAGCGCTGCCTGCAACGCGGCGGCGCGCGGCATCAGCCACCAAACGGCGAAGGCCGAAGGCACCCCGAGCCGGATCGACCGCCGGCCTCCGATCGAAAGCTCTGCCGACGCCCGCGTCAGGATGCCGAAGGCGACGCCGACGGAATCGGCAAACGCCCTGCCCTTTGCCGTCAACACCAGCCTGCCATTCTCCCGATCGAACAAGGACACGCCGAAATGGGCTTCCAATTGGTTCAGCTGCTGCCGGACGGCGCCACGCACGACGCCGAGCTCGTCGGCCGCCTTGAGGATGCTGCCGCGCCGCGCCACGGCGTCGAAGGCGCGAAGCGCGTTCAAAGGCGGCAGGCGTCGAGGCGGGATGCGTCCGGACATGGTAGGGTCTTTTCTTTCTTTCCAGAATGAAAACGGCCACGCACAAGCAATTGCGCCATCTGCGGCACGAAAATGCTGTTGAATGTCGCTTTCAGCGCAATCACTGGCGAATATCAGAAGACAAATCTTCGCATTTTTATCTAAGCAGCACTCAATAAATTTGTGGGGAAATACCATATAGCGCTCTATGGAGCGCAAAATTTTTCCACACGATGATAATATAGAATCGATCCTTCACTCCAACTCCCAAAAGGTGAACCGACAATTGGCCTTTCTGACCCGCATAGCAAATGATGTGCAACTCATGTTTCGGCGTCCGCCGCGACAGCAATATGCTGCGCTCTGTTATCGGGTGAAGAAGAAGACGGGTGACCTCGAGGTGCTGCTGCTGACCAGCCGCGACACCGGCCGCTGGGTCATTCCGAAGGGGTGGCCGATGCCGGGCAAGCTCTCCCATGAGGTTGCGGCACGCGAAGCCTATGAAGAAGCCGGCGTACGTGGCACGGTGGAGACGGAGCCGCTCGGCTCGTTCGGCTACGACAAGGTGCTGAAGGACGGCATTGAGGTGCCGTGCCGCGTGCAGGTCTACGCTCTCGAAGTCAACGAGCTCGCAAAGCATTTCAAGGAAAAGGGCGAACGCTCGCTGGAGTGGGTCTCCTGCGAGGTGGCGGCCGAGCGCGTGCGCGAGCCGGAGCTGCGTGATCTCATTCTCGCCTTCGCGCAACGGATGGCGGCCGCTCCCGCGGCAGCGCAGGCGAAGTAAGCCACATTACTCACAAAAAACTGTGCCAGTATGCGTGGTGGATGTTGCGTGCCCTATCGGGCGGCGCAATAGGTGAGTTTTGATTCAGAGAATTGCATGCCCGACCAACCGGCCACACCAGTAAAAAGGACGCTCGACAAGGACCTCGACAAATTCACCTATGTCGAGGACGCGACCCATCACGTCGCGAGGCGTCTGGTGGCGCCGGGCATCGGCCTGATCTTCCTCGGCCTCGCCATGGTCTTTGCCGGCATCTACGTGCTCGACCAGCCGCGCGCGACGCTGATTTTCGCTGCCGTTGCCCTGGCCGGCTATATGGCCCTGAACATCGGCGCCAAGGACGTTGCCAATAATGTCGGCGCGGCGGTCGGCGCGCGCGCGATCACCATGACGCAGGCGCTCATCATGGCGGCGATCTTCGAGATCCTCGGCGCGACGATCGCCGGCGGCCCGGTCATCAATACGATCTCGACGCATATCGTCGATACCAACCGCATCATCAGCATCGGCAAGCTCGCCTGGCTGATGATGGCGGCGCTGCTTGCCGCGGCACTCTGGATCAATTTCGCCACCTGGCTGAAAGCCCCCGTTTCGACCACCCATACGATCGTGGGTGCCGTCGTCGGCGCGGGCGCTGCCGCCGTGGGTCCGGAACTCGTGAACTGGAACGTGCTGGCCGCCATTTCCGCGGGCTGGGTGATCACGCCGTTTCTCGGCGGTGCCATCGCCGCCGGCATCCTGTTCTTCATCGAGACATGCATCATCTATCGCGATGACAAGATCGCCGCCGCCAGATACTGGATTCCCATCCTGATCGGGCTGATGGCCGGCGCTTTCTCGGGCTATCTGGTCGTCCAGCTCGAACCCAAGGATACCATCCCCAATCTCCTAAACCTGGCGATCGGCATCGGCGTCGGCATCATCGCCTGGCTTGGCGCGCGGCCGATGGTGGCGGCGCAATCGGTCGGGCTCGAAAACAAGAACAGCTCGCTGCGCAAGCTCTTTCGCCTGCCCCTGATCTGTTCGGCGGCACTCATGTCCTTCGCGCATGGCGCCAACGACGTCGCCAACGCCATCGGACCACTGGCCGCGATCGTGCGCGATATCGGGATTGGCGGCTCGCTCAACGTGCTGGCCGAAACGACAACGCAGAAGGCGCCTTTCTGGGTCGTCATGATCGGCGGTTGCGGCATTTCCGTAGGCGTTCTGCTTTACGGGCCGCGGCTCATTCGCCTTCTTGGCGAACAGATCACCAAGCTCAATCCGATGCGGGCCTATTGCGTCGCCGTGTCGGCGGCACTTACCGTCATCATCGCCGCCTGGTTCGGCTTTCCGGTGAGCTCGACCCATATCGCCGTCGGCGCGGTCTTCGGGGTCGGCTTCTTCCGCGAATGGTCTACCGCGCGCTCGAAACGGCGTTTCGCCTATATGCGCAAGAGAGCCGAAGCCGCGGGCATTCCCTGGCACGAGCCGGAAACCACGGATGAGCGCAATCCCGACGAAGTCCATCGCCGGCGTCTGGTGCGCCGCTCCCATTTCATGACCATCATCGGCGCCTGGGCGATCACCGTACCGGTCGCGGCCCTGCTTGCCGCCGCCGTATATTGGGTTATGGTCGCGCTCTTCATTTAGAGCGGTTCGGCTTCTCGCCGGATCTTCGAGCCGCTCCATCTCATTGTTCTAAGCAATTCCGGGGGTAATCCATGCGCGCCAATTTCCGCATGCAGCGGCTGTTCGTGACGTCGGCCATCAAGGCAGGCATCACCATCGAGGCCGATCAGGACCAGTTCAACTACCTCGCCAATGTCCTGCGCATGGAGGACGGCGCCGAACTGCTTGTCTTCAACGGCCGCGACGGCGAATGGAAAGCTAGCGTCTCCTTCCCTTCCCGCAAGCGCATTCTGCTGACACCGATCGAGGAAACGCGGCCCCAGCCGACCCCGTCCGATCTGCATTACCTTTTCGCACCCTTAAAGGTCGGGCGGCTCGACTATCTCGTGCAGAAGGCCGTCGAAATGGGCGCCGGCGTCCTTCAGCCGGTCATGACGCAGCATGTGCAGGGCAAGATCACCAATCTGGACAAGCTCAAGGCCAACGCCATCGAGGCTGCCGAGCAATGCGGCATCCTCGGCATTCCCGACGTCGCCGAACCGGTGAGGCTTGCCGACCTGTTGGCGAACTGGCCGCGCGAGCGGCGCATCATCTATTGCGACGAAGGAGACGCCGGTCAGAATCCCCTGCCGCTGCTGGCAAAGGTCAAAGAGAAGCATCTGGCGCTGCTGGTCGGCCCCGAAGGCGGTTTTTCCGAGGAGGAACGCGCCCTCTTGCGCAGCCTCGATTTCGTCACCGCCATTCCGCTCGGGCCGCGCATCCTGCGCGCCGACACGGCCGCCGTTGCCGCCATGGCGGTGATCCAGGCCGCGATCGGCGACTGGAACTGAGGCCGTGTTGACAAAATGGGCTCACAATTTGGTCCAACCCGCTTCGAGGCTGCTTTCAGGAGGCATTCTTGAAGCGAGGCGATTTGAGCGACGCGGAAGGGCATGTTACATGTCCTAGGCATCGGCTGAGTGTTTACCCAAACAATTCATCAGCCATCGTCCCGCAGGGCCGGGGGGCGTGTCGCGTCTGTGCAAGGTGTAAGCAGTAATCAAATCATCGTCTGACCACGCGGCAGGGTCCACGTCCAATTCGACGAGCTTTCCAGACGCAATATCAGCGCCCACCATCCAAGCCGGCATTCCACCCCAGCCAAGCCCTGCCAGCAGAAAAGCGTGCTTGGCGCCGAGATCGGCAAGCAGCCAATGCTTTTGCCCGACAACGCCAAACTGCTTTCCCACCGTCAAATCTGATCGATCGGTGAGGACCAGCTGTACATGTTGAGAAAGTTGTTCGCGGCGGACTGGCGATTCCAAAGTCGCGAGCGGGTGCGATGCCGCAGCCACCATGATCAGCTTGAAGCTGTGAAGGCGTTCCAGCTGTAACTCATCGGAAAATAACGGCGCAACACCCGACACGGCAAACGAATAACGCCTCTCGAGTACCGGTTGAATAACTCCCCCAAGGCTCTCGACATAAACCCGAAGCTTCGTGTCTGGAAACATTGTCTGGAAGTCCGTTACAGCCGATGTCAGAATATGCGTCGGAAATGTCGCGTCTACGGCGATCGCAAGTTCCGGCTCGATGCCGCGAGCAAGATCCTGCGCGCGGGCCTTGAATTGACCGGCTTGTTGCAACACGGCGCGGGCCTCGCCGGCGAGCGTGTTCCCTGCTTCCGTCGGCACGGGGTAGCGACCCACACGTTCAAACAGCGTGACTTGAAGCTGCATTTCGAGGCCGGCTATCGTCTGGCTTACGACAGATTGTGCTCGTCCCAGCTTTCGACCAGCGGCGGAAAAGCTGCCTTCGTCTACTGCCGCGACGAATGTGCGCAACTGGTCAAGGGTAACCGGATCGATCATTTATCGCTTCCAACGATGGTTCTTCACCAAAATGCGGCCTCGTCGGATGTGACTGTCGTCGCAGCCGACGGATAAGCCCTCTTCAATATATTGCAATAACCGATACATTATATCGCCTTATATAGGCTACGTAGATGGAAAAATCTCTCCTATCTTCAGGCCTTCGTGATCAATCGGAGAGATAAATGTCCTATTCTGCACTATCGCCGCGGGAAGTGGCCGAGCTGTATCTTAAGCGGGTCGGCGCCTTCTGGGGCGCGGATGACAAACCCGCGAAAAGCGAGGCAATCGCAGACTTGTTTGCAACTGAGGTAAATTGGTACATTGCCGGAGATCCCGCTTTGGTACCGTGGGTGGGCAAGCGACAGACCCGTGACTCGATCAGAGCCTTTTTTGACGAGCTCGGCCAGAACGTCGAGCCGCGCCATTTCGAGGTAAAGCGAATTTTGTCCGATGACACGATGGCCGTCATCGTAGGGGATTTGGCTTCAATCCTTCGCCCGACCGGCAAACTCGTTCCCTCGCCTTTCGTAATAGAGCTCACCGTCGATCAGGGTCAGATCACCCATTATCGATTGCATGAGGACAGCTACGCGATAGCGCTTGGCATGAGCGCGACTTAAAGCGCACGCAGGCTTTTTGTAACGGACTGGGAGCGAAGTGACTCATCGCTTCCAGGCTGCCTCCATCACGACAAATGCGATTTTCAAGCCAGGGCATTTCCGCCGCTCCGCCCAAACCGGAAATGCTCCGACCTTCACTCCATAACAGCGACAATGGTTGCAACGATCAGCAGGATCGCCAGCGAGATGTTGACGATCCGCGAGATCTTTGGATTTTGAAGAAAGCGCGAGAGCGAAGCACCGACAAGAAGCCATAGAATATGGATGGCGATAATCATCGCCGTCAGCAACGCGATCTTGACGGCGGCGTCGAGCAGCCGCTGATCCTGAAACAGGCTGACGCCGGCAAAGACGGCGGCAATCGCGAGATAGGCCTTGGGATTGGCGACGGCGAGCAGGAAGCCGCCGGAAAAGGCCGGGGCAGCGACCTGATCGTCGCGGCGCGACAGCGGCGGCGCGGTGGCGATCTTGAAGGCGAGATAAAGGATATAGACAGCGGAAACCACCGTCAGCACCAAGGCGCCATGCGGGACGGAGAGCAGGATCGCAACAACACCGGCCGCCACGGCCAGCAAGACCGCCACGGTGCCCGCAATGAGGCCGAAGACATAACGGAGCGACCGCCGGAAGCCATAGGCAGCCCCCATCGCCGTCGCGCTGATCGTCGAAGGACCTGGGCTTCCCATGATGACCAGCGCGGCCAGAAGCAACGTCAGCATGGGATAGTAAAGGCCATTTGGATCGTTCATCGAGATGCTCCGCTTGATGTCAGCGGAAGCAAAACTATCGGCGTGAATAGCTGGATGTCTTGAACGCTTGTGCAAATATGCCGATGGCTGGCACCACCGCGATGCACTTGCGAGACATAAAATCCTATTTTTTTGAACGACCCTTGAAAGAAATTCACTTGCACCGTACCTCAATCCGCGTCAATCACCCTTCCTATTGGCCTGCGGCTGGCGCGGGTTCTCCTTCCGAGATCTAAGGTAATACCATGGCGCGCGATACCACCGACCAGACTCCGCTCTCCTCGGTCTCGGAAATGACGGCCTATCTGGCCGCCGGCAACAAGCCGAAGGAGAAATTCCGCATCGGCACCGAGCACGAAAAATTCGTGTTCTTCCGCGCCGACAACAGCCCCGTGCCCTATTTCGGCGAAGCCAGCATTTCCGCGCTCCTGAAGGGGCTGCAGAAGAAGAGCGGCTGGGACCCGATCATGGATGGCGACAACATCATCGGGCTCGGCGAACCGACAGGCATGGGCGCGATCTCGATCGAGCCGGGCGGCCAGTTCGAACTCTCCGGCGCGCCGCTCGAAACCATCCACGAGACCTGCAAGGAATCGAACAACCATCTGGCGACAGTGCGCGAGATTGCCGAGCCGATGGGCATCCGCTTCCTCGGCGTCGGCGGCAGCCCGAAATGGACGCTTGCCGAAACGCCGCGCATGCCGAAATCCCGCTACGACATCATGACCCGCTACATGCCGAAGGTCGGCACCAAGGGTCTCGACATGATGTATCGCACCTGCACGATCCAGGTGAACCTCGACTTCTCCTCGGAAGACGACATGCGCCGCAAGATGCGCGTATCGATGAAGCTGCAGTCGCTGGCAACGGCGCTTTTCGCCTCCTCGCCGTTCACCGAGGGCAAGCCGAACGGGCTTTCCTCCTGGCGGGGCGAAATCTGGAAGGACACCGACAACCGCCGCGGCGGCTTGCTCGATTTCACCTTCCGCGACGATTTCGGCTTTGAAGACTATGTGAAGTGGGCGCTCGACGTTCCCATGTATTTCGTCGTTCGCGACGGCCGCTATCACGACTGTACGCATGTCACCTTCCGCCAGTTCATGGACGGCGCGCTGAAAGGCGAAATCGCCGATTGGGAACCGACGATGGGCGACTGGACGAACCATCTTTCCACCCTCTTCCCGGATGTCCGTCTCAAGCGCTTCCTGGAGATGCGCGGCGCAGACGGCGGTCCGTGGCGCCGCATCTGTGCGCTGCCGGCCTTCTGGGTCGGCTTGCTCTATGACGACGAGGCGCTGACGGCGGCCGACGAGGCGACCAGGGACTGGAGCTTCGACGAGGTCAACGCGCTGCGCGACGTCGTGCCGGTGGAGGGCCTGAAAGCCTCGATCAAGGGCCATAGTCTCATGGATGTGGCACGCGAAGTGGTCGGCATCTCCCGCCTCGGCCTGAAGAACCGCGGCCGCTTGAACGGCGACGGGCAGGACGAAACCGTCTTCCTTGCGCCGCTCGACGAAGTGCTTGCCAAGAAGGGCACGCTCGCCGACGATCTGCTGATGCTCTACAACGGTCGCTGGAACCAGTCGGTCGAGCCGATCTTCGAGGAATATCAGTACTGATAGCAGAGCCGCAGGCCTTCATCGCCTTGACGGCATGACGGCAAAAACCGGTATGCGCCCTCTTTTTTCCCGCTATACTATCGGAATCAAGCGCCGCCTGATTCAGAAGCGGCCTCATAGCGGGGAAAGGGACTTCCATGCTGCCACTCTTCGACATGATGATGCAGGCACAGAACGGCGCCGCCACCGAGGCCATGGCCAAGCAGTTCAATCTGGCCCAGGAGCAGGCGACCAAGGCAATGGCGGCACTGATGCCGGCCTTTTCCACCGGCTTCAAACGCAGCGCGACCGACCCTTATAATTTCATGGGCGTGATGCAGGACATCACCTCGGGCAGCTATGCCAAATATTTCGAGGATATGACCAAGGCCTTTACCCCTGAAGGCATCAACGACGGCAATAATGTGTTGGCGCGGCTATTCGGTTCCAAGGACGTCTCGCGCGCGATCGCGGCTCAAGCCGCGCAAATGACCGGCATCGGCCAGGAGATCTACAAGCGAATGCTGCCCGCCATGGCCGATACGTTGATGGGTGGCCTGTTCAAGGAAACCAGCGGCCAGATCCCGCAGATGGCCAATCCCTTCCTCAATACGGATATGGGCACGATGATGCAGAGCTGGCTGCAGAGCATCGGCTTTGCGCCCAAGCAGCAGCCGACCCCGCAGGCAAGCATTTTCGACAATCCCTTCACCCAGGCGATGGAGCTGATGTTCGGCGCCGATGCCGTCAGGCGCGAGAAGCCGGCGCAAGCGAATCCGTTCCTCGACAATCCCTTTGCCAAAGCCTTTCAGGACATGATGCGGAACTTCCCGATGCCGGCCGAACCGCCGAAGGAAGACCCCAAGGCAAAGGCCAACCCAGCCGCCGGCGTCGATATGGCCGCCTACACCGGCATGCTCAACGCCATGTTCGACAGCGGCCTGGAAGTGCAAAAGAACTATCAGAAGAACATGGAAGCGATCTTCGACGGCTATTTGAAGACGCAGGACAAGCCGGCACCCAAACAAGAGTGACGACGGGGGTCGTCACTTTCGATCCCTATCGATTGTTCGCAATTCCGCACAGCCCGTGCGCATTGCGCCCGCTTATCATACATTGAGACTGAGCCTATTTCTGCTTTCATCTTGAAAGGAGACAGCCATGTCCAGTATCGAGCAATCCGGCAGCTTCACCCTTGGAGACCGCAAGGTCAAACGGCTCGGCTACGGCGCCATGCAGCTCGCCGGGCCTGGCGTATTCGGCCCGCCGAAGGACCATGACACTGCGCTCGCTGTTCTGCGCGAAGCGATCGCCTCCGGCGTCAACCATATAGACACCAGCGATTTCTACGGCCCGCATGTGACCAACCAGCTGATCCGGGAAGCGCTCCACCCCTATCGCGACGATCTCGTCATCGTCACCAAGATCGGCGCGCGACGCGGCGCGGATGCATCCTGGCTGCCGGCTTTCTCGGCCGACGAGCTGAAACAGGCCATGCATGACAATCTGCGAAACCTGCAGCTCGACGTGCTCGATGTCGTCAATCTTCGCGTCATGATCAATCCGTTTCACCCGACAGACGGCTCGATCGAGGCGCCGCTGACTGCGCTTGCGGAACTACAGCGGCAGGGTCTCGTGCGCCATGTCGGACTGAGCAACGTCACGCGCAGCCAGATCGCCGAGGGCCGCACGATCACGGATATCGTCTGCGTACAGAACCTCTACAATCTGGCGCAGCGCACGGATGACGCTTTGGTGGACGAATTGGCTCGCAATGGCATCGCCTATGTGCCCTTCTTCCCGCTCGGCGGATTTACGCCTCTGCAATCCTCGGCTCTATCCGATGTCGCTAGCCGTTTGGAAGCCACGCCGATGCAGGTGGCGCTCGCCTGGCTGCTGCACCGCGCGCCGAACATCCTGCTCATTCCAGGCACCTCGTCGCTGGCCCACCTCAAGCAGAATGTCGCGGCCGTCGAGCTAAAGCTGCCGGAAGATGCGATCGCGGAACTCGATCGCATCGCCAGCGCCAACCACGCCTGACGCGATCACTTAGCCATACGAGACGGCTCGGGCAGGCAGCTCGAGCCGTCTTTCGATTCCGATATTATCGAGAAACACTTCGTCGTGGCTGACGACCAGAAGAGCGCCGTCATAGGCCCGCAGCCCGGCTTCGACAGCCGAAATGGAATCGATATCCAGATGGTTGGTGGGCTCGTCGAGAACAAGCAGTGATGGCGGTACCGAGCCACCAAGCACGCAGGCGAGCCCGGCGCGCAGCAGCTGACCGCCGCTCAGGCTGGAGACGATCTGCAGCGCGGCATCGGCCCGAAACATGAAGCGCGCCAGGGCCGCGCGGCAGGCATTTTCGTCCGCCTCCGGGTTGATCCGTCTGAAATTGTCGCGGATCGAAAGCGATGGGTCGAGAAGGCTCACTCGCTGGTCCAGCAGGGCGGAATGGACGACCCGCACTGTCCCGTTCCAGGGTTCCAGCGTGCCGGAAACCAGCGCCAGCAGTGTCGTCTTGCCGGAGCCGTTCGGCCCGGTGATGGCAACGCGCTCCGGCCCGGTGATGACGAAATCGAAATCATGGAAGATCGGCCGCGCGCGATCATAGCCGGCGCTGACACCGTCCATCCGCAGGACGATCCTGTTCGCCGGCAATCCCGATGTCGGCAACTTGACGGTCAGCGGCTGGAGGATCTCGATCTTCCGGCGGGCGGCGGCGGCGTCCTGCATGGCCTGGCCACGACGCCGTTCGGCAAGCCGGGTGTTCTCGGCGCCCGTCATCTCGGCTCGCTCCTTCAAGCCGCCGAGCATGATACGCGGGATACCGCCCTTGGCCGCCATCTTGCGGCCCGCCTTGTCCCGCCTCGCCTGCCGCTCGACGGCTGCCTGCGCGCTTCTCTCCACCTCCGCGACGCGCTTCTCCGCCTCGGCGAAATCATGCTCGGCTGCGGAAAGCTCCAGCGCCTTGCGCTCGCGATACTGGCTCCAGTTGCCGCCATAGCGCGAGGCTCCGAGCGATGTCAGTTCGACGATCGCGTCCATGGTATCGAGAAGCTCACGGTCGTGGCTGATAACGATGGCGCCTGCTTTCCAGCCCGCGAGCAGATCGATCACCGCCGAGCGGCCGTCGCGGTCCAGATTGTTGGTGGGTTCATCGAGGATCAGGAAATCGGGATCGTCGACGATAATAGCTGCAAGGCCACAACGCGTGCGTTGGCCACCCGATAGAGTGACGAGCCGCGTTTCCAGCGTGACGTCGAGCTCGACACGGTCGAGCGCTGCGGCAATGCGCGCCTCGAGCGTCCAATCGGCCGAGGCGAGTTCGTCATTCGTCGCCTCGCCGGCTTCCGCCCGCTTCAGGACGCCAAGGGCTTCGGTTGCGCCGAAGAGATCGGCAACGGTTTCTTCGGCCTGCACCTGCACGCTCTGGCGCAGGATTCCCAATCTGCCGTTGAAGGCGATGCTGCCGGATTGCGGCTGCAACTCACCGGAGACGAGTTTGATCAGCGTCGTCTTGCCGACACCATTGCGGCCGACAAGGCCGGTGCGCTCGGCGCCGAAGCTCAGATCAAGATTGGAAAGAAGCGGCCGGCCGTCAGGCGTGGACCACGAAAGATTGGATAGAGTGATGGATATGGGCATGAGCAAAAATTTCCCCGATGGCAAGGCTAAGCGGCATTGCGGTCGGGTTGATTTTCATTGCTGCACACGTCCTGTTTGAATCACTGATGCTTATAGACTAGGCGACAAGTTTCTTCGTTTCAAGCCTGGTTGGTTCAAGCCTTGGCGTCGATGGCATCCAGGAAGTCGATGACGCGCTTCCAGGTGAGATCGGCCGCCTTGGCATCGTAATCGGGCAGGCTGGCATCGGTATAGAGATGGCCACCCCCGCCCGGATATCGGAAGATCTCTGCCGCGACCCCGGACCTGGAGGCAGCCCGCCGCCAGGCGGTAACGTCTTCCTCCGGTTCGAACGGGTCGGGATCGGCAAGATGCAGCTGCAATGGCAAGCCCTTGCGCGCATTATCGGCGATGGAAGCAAGGCCATGCAGGAACAGGATGCCGGCAGTCTTCTCCCGCTTGGGCCAGAGGCTCGCGGCGACGGCGGCACCCATCGAAAAACCGGCAAGCACGGTCGAGGCAGGCAGACCGGCCAGCGCCCATTCCGCACGCTCGCAAATCGTTGGCCAGCCGACCTCGTCCTTGAATTCGAAGCCTTCTTCGATCGATCGGGCGATCAGCCCCTCATAGAGATCCGGCGCGAAAGCCTTGTGCCCAGCCGCCTGCACCCGCTCGACGGCCTCATGTTCGAGCGAACGCAAACCATAAACGGAGTGGAAGAAGATCACCGTTGCCATCGCCGCATCCCTGCTGTTTCGGTCAGGCTGTAAGATAAGACAGTTGTCGCCGGAGGCAACTTGCCCCCGTGATCTCTGGCGGAAGCAATATCTACAGAAAGAAAAAACCCGGTGTTGGCCCTTGGGCCGAACACCGGGAAAGAGGCAGGGCTTATTGGCTATCACCCTGCGGGGAAACTATCATCCGCCATCAGCCTCTAAGGCTGCTGAAGGCGGAGAGGCGCGTGCGACGACGCGCGGAATGGGTCAGATGGCCGGACGGGTCCTCGAAGAAGGTCGAGGTGGTCAGCGCGTTGCAGAGGTCCTGGCGGCTCAGGCCGATATCGCGCAGCTGGCTGTCGTCCAGTTCATTGAGATAGCGGATTTCCCGGCGATTTCGGATTGCGCGCCAGACGGAGGCCAGATTGGCAAGAGCAAGCATCAGGCGCGCTGTCAGCGACGGCGACGGTGTTGCAAGGCCGAGGTCAAGGGTCCGATCTGTCGTGCGCATTTCCGTATTCCTTTGCTTGGGCACACGCGAGCCAAGCCCCTTCCCGGTAATCCGGAAAAGGGGCGTAGGCCGGGAGGAGTTCGACAAGTGTTTCTGTTCGATTGGTATGCTGAATTGCATTCAGAAGATGCCAAAGCCCTATTGATCAGTCCAACGAATGTTTCTAATGATAACTATCAAACTCCTTTATAGGTGATCCCATGTCCGCGCCGCTTGACCTCGATCAGTTGCAGACCTTCATCGCAATCGTGGATTCCGGCAGCTTCACCAAGGCAGCCGACCGGGTATTCAAGACGCAATCGGCCGTATCGATGCAGATGCGGCGGCTGGAAGAGCGCGTCGGCAAACAGCTTTTCATCAAGGATGGTCGCGGCAACCGCCTGACGGCCGAAGGCGAAAAGCTGTTGAACTACGCCCGCCGCATCATTCGCCTCAACAATGAAGCGATGGCCGCGTTCGACGACAACCGGCTCGAAGGCACGCTGCGCATCGGCACGCCCGATGATTACGCCGACCGCTACATGCCCGAGATCATCGGCCGCTTCGCCAAGACGCATCCGAACGTCGAGCTCTATATCGTCTGCGAACCTTCGGTCGATCTTGCCGAGCGTATGCATCGCGGCGAGCTCGATATCGCGCTGGTCACCCATAATCCGCGCGAGAGAATGTCGGATGTCGTGCGGACGGAACCGCTCTGCTGGGTCGGTTCGGCCAACCATCCGCTGCGCGACGACGCACCCATTCCGCTCGCCGTAGGCCGGCGCGACTGCCCGTGGCGCCAGCTTGCCTGCTCGGCACTCGATGCCGGCGGGCGCGACTACCAGATCCTGTTCACCAGCTGGTCCTGCACGGTGGTTGCATCCGCCGTGCTGGCCGGGATGGCGGTTTCGGTCATGCCGGAATCGGCGCTTCGGACCGGCATGAAGGTGCTGACCCAGGCCGACGGCTTCCCACCGCTGCCACCGGTCCAGATCGGCATCATGAAGCGGGCCGGCCTTTCCGTATCGCTGATGAACGCCATCACCGCTCATATCTCCGCCTGCCTCGACAACATCACGCCGGCTGTCGTCGATGACGATCTCGATGGCGAGGTGAAGACCTATACGCGCCAATATCCGAGGTTGCGCGCCGGGCACATTCTGCCGGGTTGGTGAGCTCGCAGCTCACCAACCGATCAGTTTCGGCCGGCGTTACCGCGCTGGCTCCGCCAGCAGCGTGGCGCGGATCACCTGTTTCCATTCGTGCAGCATGCGCATCGCCATGTCATCGTCACTCATGATGGAAAAGCGGACGGATGCACCGATCAGGTGGCTGAACAGCTGCGTGCGTGCCTTCAGGTCGATGCGGCTTTCGGCCGGCAGGAACGGCCGAATGCTCTCCAGGAAAATTTCGGCGACGCGATTGCTGTGCTGGATATTGAGCTGGAGGATATCCCTGTCGATATCCGTGCCGAGCCAGACGCCGAGATAGGCGGGATCGCTGCGAAACTCGCGGTAGTACCAATCGATCATGCCGCAGACCAACTCGATGGCATGGTCGAGCGATGTCACGTTGGAAAAGGCTTCGCCGACCTTTTGCTGGATGTGGCTGGAATGGCGGTCGAGCAAGGCCCCGACGATCGCGGCCTTGTCGGGAAAATATTGATAGACGGAACCAATCGGGATCGTGGCAACCGCAGCCAGTTCCGTCATCTTCATGGCGCTGACGCCCTTCTCGGCGATCAATGCGGCCGCGACCGACAGGATGGCATCGACACGCTGGATACTTCGCTCCTGCTGTGGCCTTTTTCGGAACGTGACGCGGTCAGGGTTTCTCGACTTCATTCTTTACCCGTTTCATTATCATACTGAACGACGCTCAAGCGCGCCTGACGCTATGGCATCCGACACGTTCAATGCGCGTAAACGGGAAAAGTTCAATTTTAATCATCACTTAGGAGCCGGAGACAAACTCCGAGACCGGGGCAGAAACATGGTTTCGACCCCGTAATCAACCGCATAGCCGATATGCCGGCATCCGTGATCTGTATCGTTCTAGGACACGTACTTCCTCAGGAAATCAACGGTCCTGCCCCAGGCCAGGTCCGCCGCCTTCTTGTCGTAACGGGCAGACGACGTGTCATTGTTGAAGGCGTGGTTGACGCCGTCATAGACGAAAATCTCGAAGGTCTTGCCGCCCGCCTGCAACTCCTTGCGATAGGCATCGATGCCGGCATTAATGCGATCGTCGAGGCCGGCATAATGCAGCAGCAGCGCAGCCTTGATGTCAGGCACGTCGCTTGCCGGCGGTTGAGCACCGTAATAGGCGACACCCGCCTTCAATTCCGGCGAGACGGTCGCAAAACGATTGACGAGACCACCGCCCCAGCAGAAGCCGACGGCGCCGACCTTGCCGTTGGCGCCATCCACCTTCGCAAGGTACGCTAGGCTCGCTTCGGCATTGGCGGCCGTCAGTGCCGGATCGAGCTTGGTGAACATATCGCGCGCCTTGTCCTCATCTTCGGGCGTGCCGCCGAGCGGCGAGAGGAAATCCGGCGCCAGCGCCACGAAACCTTCGAGCGCCATGCGGCGGGCGACATCGCGGATATGAGGGTTGAGCCCGCGGTTTTCATGGATGACGATGACGCCGCCGAGCTTGCCGGCCGCATCCTTCGGGCGGACAAGATAGCCCTTCATCTCACCCTTGCTGCCGGCATAGCTGACGTCCTTCGCTTCCAGCCTGTTATCGTCGGCGGCGATGACCTCTGCGCTTGCCTTGTTGGCGGCAAGCAGCGGCGCGATGGCGGCAGCAGCGCCCGCCGAGCCCGCGAGCTTGGTCAGCTTCTCCATGAAACCCCGACGGTCGAGCGTGAGATGCGTATATTCGTCATAGGCGTTGATCATCGCCTGCGTCACAACGGGCTTTTCCGTGCTCATCGTCCTGTTCTCCCTGTTTCCCCGGCAGCAGGCACCCAACGACCAGCCACCCGCTGACAAGATAGGTCAGTGGGTGGCAGCGTAATGGTCAAGGAAAAACACAAACACGTTACCGCTGGTTGCCGCCTAGGGTAGCAACCTGGATCGTTTTAGGAGAAAGCAAGCCAGATGCCGAGCCAGCCCCACATGCAGACAAGGGCGGCAAAGCCGAGGGCAAAGAGCGGGCTGCGATAGCGCAGGTCGTTGCTGGTCACATGCACGAAGGCGTGCGCGTAGCGCGTGACGACGAAGACCCAGGCGAGGATCACGGCCGGCAGATTATCCGCCTGGGTCACGTAGAGCACGATGCAGCAGGCATGGAACAGCAAGGGAAGCTCGAACTGATTGGCGATGCTGTTTCGCACCACCAGGCTCTCGGCCGGCTCGTTGGCTGCATGGTTTTCGCGAAATTGCGCGGGTCGAACGCGGCCGGTCTTCACCAGCACGCGGCGGCGCCATCCGAGCAGCGCGTAGAGCATGAAGACCAGCACCGCATGCGCCACCATGGGCCAGAACATTTCATAGCCTGTCACGCCGCCAACTCCTTTGGAATTTCCGAACGCCGAAATGGTCGATCAGGACGGTTTCGAGCCGTCCGGCGAGAGGTAGCGAAAAATCGCGAAACGGGCCAGTAGAATAACCGTCACCACCAGCGTCAGGAATTTCAGCCTGACGATAACAGGCAGCAAGCTCGCAAGCAGCGATACCGTGGCATCGGATGGCGTTGCCGGCGGGTAGAGCATCAGGCCGGCGATATTCTCGGCATAGTCTGCAGCCGCGTAGAGGACCGGCAAGCAGAAAATGACCGCGATCGCGCCCGGCGGGATGGGACGGCCGAAGAAGAAACCGCCGGGGCCAATCAGCCGCAGCAGGCAAAATAGCAACCCGGCCAGCACCAGCGGAAAGATGAGCTCCGGCCCGAGATACATGGAGTGCAGGATCATGGCCGGATCGGGGTGATCCCTGAGGTAGAGCAGCATGGCGATGACGTCTTCCCGCTCGTAGCCGCCGATGCGCGCATCGAGCATCTGCTGGCCGGCCGCGGCATCACCGAAGGCCCTGACGAAACCGGCATAGATCCAGGCAAAGAGCGCCAGCGAAAGAGCTGCGAGGATCGCCGCCAGGCCCTGCAAGGACCTGACGTTGCCCTGAGCGCGATCTGTCATCGATCAGACGCCGCCGCCGGGATAGTTCGGGCTTTCACGCGTGATCGTGACGTCATGGGCATGGCTTTCGCGCAGGCCGGCGCCAGAGATGCGCACGAAGGTCGCGCGCTCCTGGAATTGCTTGATATCGGCGCCGCCGACATAACCCATCGCTGCCTTGAGGCCACCGGCAAGCTGATGCAGCACACCGGACACCAGGCCCTTGTAAGGCACCTGGCCCTCGATACCTTCCGGCACCAGCTTCAGCGTGTCGCGCACCTCAGCCTGGAAGTAGCGATCGGCCGAACCGCGCGCCATGGCGCCAACGGAGCCCATGCCGCGATAGGCCTTGAAGGAGCGGCCCTGATAGAGATAGACCTCGCCCGGGCTTTCATCCGTGCCGGCCAGCAGCGAGCCTATCATGACGGCCGATGCGCCAGCGGCGATGGCCTTGGCAAGATCGCCGGAGAACTTGATGCCGCCATCGGCGATGACAGGGATGTTCTGTTCCTGCGCCGCCTCGACCGCCGACATGATGGCGGCAAGCTGCGGCACGCCAACGCCGGCAACAATGCGGGTCGTGCAGATGGAGCCGGGGCCAATACCGACCTTGACGGCGTCGGCGCCGGCATCGATCAGCGCCCGCGTGCCGTCATAGGTGGCAACGTTGCCGGCCATGATGCGGACAGAGTTGGAAAGCTTCTTGACGCGCGTGACGGCATCCAGAACACGCTGCGAGTGACCATGGGCGGTATCGACGACCAGAAGGTCGACGCCGGCCTCGATCAGGCGCTCGGCGCGCTCGAAGCCGTCATCGCCGACATTGATGGCGGCGGCGGCGCGCAAGCGGCCCTGCGCATCCTTGGAGGCGTTCGGGTTGAGCTGCGACTTCTCGATGTCCTTGACGGTGATCAGGCCGACCAGACGACCTTCGGCATCCACGACCAGCAGCTTCTCGATGCGGTGCTTGTGCAGCAAGCGCTTGGCTTCCTGCTGCTGCACGCCGTCCGTGACCGTGACCAGGTTTTCACTGGTCATCAGTTCATGGATTTTCTGCGAGGGATCGGAAGCGAAGCGAACGTCGCGATTAGTCAGGATACCGACGGGACGCTGCGACTTTTCAACGACCGGAATGCCGGAAATACCGTTTGCCTTCATCAGGCTGAGCGCATCGGCAAGCGTTGCGTCCGGGCCGATGGTCAAGGGATTGACCACCATGCCGCTTTCGAACTTCTTGACCTGACGAACCTCTTCAGCCTGCTGAACCGGCGTCAGATTGCGGTGGATAACGCCGATACCGCCGGCCTGCGCCATGGCGATCGCCAGACGGCTTTCGGTCACGGTGTCCATCGCCGCCGAAATGATCGGCAGGTTCAGGTCGATATCCTGGGCGATGCGGGTGGCGACATTGGTCTGGCCGGGCATGACCTCGGAGTGTCCCGGCTGCAGGAGCACGTCGTCGAATGTCAGAGCATCCAACCCGGTTGACGTTTCAATGATGCGTGCCATGGCCAATTCCTTCGTCTGTGAAAAACAGGAAAGCCCGGAACGAATCGTCTACCGGGCGATCTTGCAAGTGTTGCTTGGAAGTTGGCGAGGGCTGGTAACACGTCTATGACAGGAAGGGAATACCCAAAAGCGCCCGGTGGATAATACCATCCCTTTCACTCCGCCATGCAACCGCCATAAGCGCCCAGAATTTCGATTGCCGTCCAAGCATCGCTTTGCCATGCTGCGACGTCCTGGGTGCGCAGCTTTTGATTGGAAGACGGATCGGGCATGAAAACCATCACGGCCGGAGTTTTGGAAATCGCCTACGAGGACATCGGACCGCTCGACGGCAAACCGGTCATCCTTCTGCACGGTTTTCCTTATGATGTTCACGCCTATGACGAGGTTGCACAGCAGCTTGCAACAGAGGGCTGGCGCTGCCTCGTGCCGTTCCTGCGCGGCTACGGCCCAACCCGCTTCCTGTCAGAACACACCTTCCGCTCCGGAGAGCAAGCAGCACTCGGAGCAGACCTGCTGGCGTTCATGGATGCACTTTCCATCCCTTCCGCCGTGCTCGGAGGCTATGATTGGGGCTGCCGTGCGGCCTGCATCGTCGCCGCCCTTTGGCCCCAGCGCGTTCGAGGATTGGTGAGTTGCGGAACGGGATACAACATTCAGAATATCGCCTTGGCTGGACAACCCGTCTCTCCGGAAGAAGAACGCCGTTACTGGTATCAATACTATTTCCACTCGGAACGCGGCAGGGCCGGGCTTACTCAAAATCGCCGTGATCTCTGCCGGTTCATCTGGCGGATATGGTCGCCAACATGGGCATTCGATGAAGCCACTTTCGAGCGGAGCTATCACGCGTTCGAAAATCCCGATTTCGTTGAAATCGTCGTTCACTCCTACCGGCATCGGTTCGGTGGCACCCCTGGGGACCCAGCCTTGCAGTCCATCGAGACAAAGCTAGCCGAGCAGCCGAATATCAGCGTGCCGACCTGCGTCCTGCAAGGTGCCGATGATGGCGTAGATCCACCTGGTGCAATCGACCATGCCGAGCGCCATTTCAAAACGCCATTTTACCAACGTCGCATCATTCCGGGAGTTGGGCATAACTTACCGCAGGAGGCGCCTGCTGCCTTTGCAGACGCCGTCCGTTCCGTCGCGCGATAGGATAGCGGTCTCTTTCGCAACCGCCCCTCAAGCTACTGTTCTACCGCAAAGACAAAAGCAACGTTTCCCTCAAACGTCCAGCTGGTAGGTTTTCGGAATGTAGCGGAAGCCTTCCGCCTGCTTCTCGACGAAGCCGACGGCGGGGAAAGGCATGTGGAAGCCAAGGAAGGGAATGCGGTCGGCGGCGATCATGTCGAAGATGCGACGGCGGGTCTTTGCGGCCTGGGCCTTGTCCACATCGAAGCGGACCTCCCAATCCGGACGGCCGAGCGACAGGACATAATGGTTGGCGGTGTCGCCGGTCATGACGAGCTGCTTGCCGTCGGATTCCAGATGAAAGACGAGATGGCCGGGCGTATGGCCGGGCGCGAGCATGGCCGTCATGCCGCTGACGATATGGTCGCCGTCCTTGAGGAAGGTCATCTTTTCAGCAAAGGGCACGACATTGGCAAGCACTGCCTTGTGGCCGCCTTCCGCCGGCGTCCCCTCGCGCGCCTTGTCGGTCCAGAAGCCGTATTCGATCTCGCCGGTAACGTAGCGGGCGTTCGGAAAGGCCGGAGCGCCCTCCTCCATCAATCCGCCGATGTGATCGCCATGCAGATGGGTTAGAGCAACGACGGTGACCTGCTCCGGCGTGTAACCAGCTGCCTTCAGGCCCTCGCGAAGACGACCCATACCGCGGGCACGACCGGCTGCACCGAAACCCGTATCGACGACGATCAGGTCGGAGCCGGTGTCGATGATGGCCGGCGCATAGCTGTTCACCAGCTTTTCGGTCGGAAGGAAATTCTGCTCCAACAGCTTACGCACGGTATCGGGCGCCTGGTTCGAGCCGAAGGTCTCCCAGGGGTTGTCCATGACATTGGCGCCGTCCTTGACGACGGTGACGGTGCAGGAACCCAATTTGAACTGGTGCGTGTCCGGGGGCAGAACAGCGGTCATAGTGTCACTCCTTGTGCTGATGCGCAGGTAAGCCGCGCCTATCGTCGCCGCCGGCGGCAGCGGCCCGGAAAGTCATCGTCTTCGACCGGAATTTTGGTCATGACAAGACAATCCAAATCCGCTAATAGACCGGACGACGTTTTATGCGTTTAGCATTTCCATGCTCTTAGCATATGTCAAATCTTGCGTTTCGCGGCATGTGGCGATGGATATCACGAAGACGTGATCCCCAAGCCGTCATAGAGCAGAATCCGGGATTGGCAGCGGCACCGCATGGGACTACAGAGCGGTTGATCGCGCACTACAGCGCCGCGCGTCACATGTGACGCGCAAAGGTCGCTGTAGCACTTTCAGTCTGCTGCATAATTCCTCAAATCGATTCCGATTTGAGGAATTATGCAGTGGGCGACAGCCTTCCCGAAGACAGACCTATCAAGGCAGATGCCTATGAATCGCATCGTTCCATTGATCCTCGCCGTAGCCCTCTTCATGGAACAGATGGATTCCACGGTCATCGCGACAGCGCTGCCGGCCATCGCCAACGATCTCCATGTCGGCCCGATTACCCTGAAACTGGCGCTGACCTCCTACATGGTATCGCTGGCCGTCTTCATCCCGATCAGCGGCTGGATGGCGGACCGCTTCGGCGCGAAGAACATCTTCCGCATCGCCATCTGCGTCTTCGTCATCGGTTCCATCATGTGCGCCTTTTCCGGCGGCCTGCTGGAATTCGTCTTCGCCCGCTTCCTGCAGGGCGTCGGCGGCTCGATGATGACGCCGGTCGGGCGCTTGGTGCTCGTGCGCACCACGCAGAAGAGCGATCTGGTTTCAGCCATGGCGCTGCTTTCCATTCCCGCGCTCGTCGGCCCGCTCGCCGGCCCGCCGCTCGGCGGCTTCATCACCACCTATGCCTCCTGGCATTGGATCTTCCTGATCAACGTGCCCGTCGGCATCCTTGGCGTCATCCTGTCGTCGATCTTCCTGCCTGATGTCGAGGCAACCATGCCGCCGAAGCTCGATGTCATCGGCTTCCTGCTGACGTCCTTTGCAGCATCCGGCGTCGTCTTCGGCATGTCCGTCATCAGCCTGCCGGCGTTACCGCCCTATATCGGCATCTCCGCCGTCGTCATCGGCTTTGTCTGTGGCTTTCTCTATATCGGCCATGCACGCCGCCATCCGGCGCCGATCCTTGATCTCACGCTGCTGAAAAACGCCACCTTCCGCGCCTCGGTGACCGGCGGCACGCTGTTCCGCATCTGTATCGGCGCCATGCCCTTCCTGACGCCGCTGATGCTGCAGCTCGGCTTCGGCCTCAATCCGTTCCAGTCCGGCCTCATCACCTTTGCCGGCGCGATCGGCGCGATTTCGACGAAGTTTATCGCCCGCCGGGTCTTTACCGCCGTCGGCTTCAAGACGGCACTGCTTTCGGCTGCGGCGATCACGACCATCACCACGATCTGCACGGGCTTCTTCCAGCCCTGGACACCGCACCTCATCATCATCGCCATCCTGTTGGTCGGTGGCTTCTCGCGCTCCTTCTTCTTCACCGGCATCAATGCGCTTGCCTTTGCCGATATCAGCGACAAGCAGGCCAGCCAGGCGACATCCATGAGCTCCGTGATGCAGCAGATCAGCCTGGCGCTCGGCGTCGCCGTCGCCGCCATGATCCTGGAAACCTCCACCTTTTTCCGTGGCACGGAACTACAGGTCAGCGATTTCCACATCGCCTTCTTCTGCATCTCGATCCTGACCGTGGTCGCCACCATTCCCTTCATCCGGATGGACCGCAGCGCCGGCGCCATGGTCTCCGGCCACAAGGCCGGCCTCAAGCGCGTCGACGCCCTGCAGCCACAGGTGCAGCAGCCGGCGGCGAAGTGATGATACGACCCTCATGACGCTTCGGCCAAGCCGAGGCGCCACGAGGGCTTCATCGATTTACCGATTGAGGATCGCCGGATTCAGCGCTCTGCGCTGGATTGCTCTTCTTCCGCCTCGCCATCCGGCTTCCGGCCCTTGAAGCCCTTCGCCAGCAGGAACATTTCCACCGACTCGGCTCTGGATGCGCCCGGTTTCACATGGACGACCTGGCGGAAACTCTGCTTCAGGAAGGTGAGCAGTTCGCGCTCCGTGCCGCCCTGGAAAGTCTTGGCCAGAAAATGCCCGCCTTCCGCCAGCACTTCGACAGCGAAATGGGCCGCAACTTCGCAGAGATGCATCGTCCGCAGATGGTCCGTGCGGTGATGGCCCGTCGTCGGCGCGGCCATATCCGAAAGCACGAGATTCGGCGCACCGCCGACCGCATCGATCAGCCGCTGCGGCGCATCCGGATCAAGGAAATCGAGCTGCAGGATTGTCACGCCAGGGATCGGCGTCATTTCCAGGAAGTCGATGGCGGCGACGCGGATGTCCTCTTCGGTCGAGTCGGTCACCTTGGCGGCAATCTGCGACCAGCTGCCAGGTGCCGCGCCCAGATCGATGATGCGGCGCGCGCCCTTCAGGATCTGGTGCTTCTCATCGATCTCCAGCAGCTTGAAGGCGGCGCGGGCACGGTAGCCCTCAAGCTGGGCGCGCTGCACATAGGGATCATTGATATGCCGCTGCAGCCACTGACGCGACGAGGCCTTCAGCTTCTTTTTCTTGACGCGCTGGCCGAGCTTGCGGCCCGTGCGGTTGCCGGCGATGGTTGGCTTGGTCACGTCTGCGGCCCCTTCATATCCCTCGGTCGATGACCCCTGCGCGAGCGGCCACGCCGCCATACGCCATCGTCTGCCATCATGTCAGTCAGCAATCCCTCGCGCAGGCCGCGATCGGCAACGCGCATGCGCGGGCTCGGCCAGCGGCGGCGGATCGCCTCCAGAATGGCGCAGCCGGCAAGAACCAGATCGGCGCGGTCCGGCCCGATGCAGGGATTGGCGGCGCGGCCGGCAAAATCCCAGGACAAGAGCTTGGCCTGCATCGCGCTCACTTCATCGTCCGATAGCCAGACACCATCGACCCGGCGTCGATCGTAGCGCGGCAGATCGAGATGGACGCCGGCAAGCGTCGTCACCGTGCCGGAGGTGCCGATCAGATGGAAATCGCCGCTTTCGCGCGCCGCGCCTTGGACCGGCGGGCAATCGAAACGCTCGAGCATGCGCTGAACTTCGCACACCATGGTCTCGAACAGCTCCGGCGTCACGTCGCGGCCGCCATGTCGCTCAGAAAGCGTCACAACGCCGACAGGCAGCGATGTCCAATGGGTGATGTGATTGGCAAGACGGCTGGAGCGGTTGTCGCCGATGCGGATGACGGCGATTTCGGAAGAGCCTCCGCCGATATCGAAGAGCACGACCGAGCGCGCCTCGGGTCCCACGAGCGACGAGCAGCCGGAGACGGCAAGCCGGGCTTCGGTCTCGCGATCGATGATCTCCAGCTGCAATCCCGTCTCCTCGGTGACCCGCGAAAGGAACGCTTCGCCATTGTCAGCGGCGCGGCAGGCCTCGGTCGCGATCAGCCGCATGCGGCGGATTTCGCGCGTCTTCAGCTTGGCCGCGCAGATGCGCAGCGCCTCCACGGCGCGGTCCATCGCGTCGCCCGACAGCCGTCCGCTGGCTCCAAGCCCTTCACCCAGGCGCACGATGCGGGAAAAGGCATCGACGACCCGGAACTGCCCCGGACGGGTCGGCTGCGCGATCAGCAGCCGGCAATTGTTGGTGCCGAGATCGAGGGCGGCATAGAGGTCGAGCGGCCGCGTATCGGCATCGGCGTGATAGTGCTGTCCGTCGCGCCTCGGCTGCGATTGCCGATTCTGACGCGGATCGTCATGGGTCTGCACGTTCGCAGGCGTGTTCGCCGGAGCGACGATCTGCGCCGTCTTCTCATGCGCCAGCGGTCGACCCTGCAGGCCGCGCTTGCTGCGATGCTTGCGCCGATTCTTGCCGCTCTTGTGCGATGATGCGTGACCATGATCCGGCGAAGCACGAGGTTCCGCCGGTGCCGAAAGCTGCTGTGCCGGGGAAGCAGGTTGCGCGCCGCCCTGGGCTCCGCCACGCGCGCGGCGTCGACGCTTGCGCTTTCTGGCCGGTGAGCCGGCCTCATCCTCTGCTGGGCGTTGCGCCACCTGGCTGGACTTGCCCGCCTGGTTGGCTTCCGCAGAATGAGCGTTCGGGCGGCCATGACCACGCTTACGCTTCGCGCGCCGGGAGGATTTACCCTTCCTGCGCTCTGCTTCCGACGCCCCGTCTGCTTGCGGCGCTGAGCCGCTGTCGGGGTCACTCACGTATCTTTTCCACCGCGCCGCGCAAGGCCCTAAGGCATGCTGCTGGCGCTCGTTCGATTTTCGTTGGGCAAAGAATACCAGCAGGATGGGTTTTCGCCAAATTCTTTTTGAATCGCGCCAGTTTGGACGTGTTCAGAACAGCCCTCAGGCGACAAGCCGCGCCCTGATATCAGCCGCAAGTTGCTGCATCCTGTCGATCGGCGCATGGCCGATCAGCATGAAGGCGTGGGTGGCACTCGACCAATAGACGACATTCATGCCCCGGCGATTTTCCATGTCCGGCGCCGCCGCGCCCTTGGTGGATTGAACGATGCAAAGCGCCATCGGGCCGCTTTCCGGATCGAGATAAGCGATCTGGACGAGCGGCTTGCTATCATAATTCAGGATCTGGGCGCGCTTGAACTCGACACCGGGCATGGCGATGGCTTCCGGCGCCAGCGAAAGCCCCAGCTTGGCGCCCACGCCGTTCAACTGCGCGACCTGTTGCGCATGATCGCCGGCCGGCGCGCTCAGCGTATCAGTCGTATAGAGCGAGAGATATTCGGCAACCACGGCACGCCACTCGCTATCTTCATCCGGCTTCGAAAGCCGATGGCCAATGCCGATCACAGCGCGATCGATGGCAATGGCGGCCACGAAGCTCGCAGCAACCGCTGTCAGGAAACCGCGACGACCGATGCCGGCGGCGCGGGTCTTGTTCTCCCTTGCCGAGGGGATAGCGGCAAGCATGGCGTCCAGCTTCGCAGCCGGGGCCTCGGCGAGCATCGGCTGGAATGCCTCCGCAAAGGGCAGCGCACTGCGCGACAGGAAATCGAAACGTTCCGCCACGCGCTCGTCGTCGGCGATCAATCGTTCGATCCGCTCGCAGTCGGCGGCGTCCAGCTCGCCATCGATGAAGGCGGTGAGCTGCTCGTCCGTGGGCATTTGTCCTTTATTCACTTCACTCATTTCCATTCCCCAGTCGCCCACCTCCGGACGATTTGCCGTCAGCCGCCAGTCCCATGCCATCCGCCAGCTTCGCCCGCGCCGTGGCCAGCCGGCTCATGACAGTGCCGATCGGCACATCAAGCACGTCAGCCACCTCGCGATAGGAAAGCCCTTCGACATAGGCCAGGAACACGGCGGTGCGCTGTGCCTCCGGCAATGCCTGCACACGCTCCAGCACCTGTCCGGCAAGAATATGCGTCTCGGTCTCCTGCACGCCGTCGAACACCAGCGTCTGATCGGCATCGACGAAGCCCTGCCCCATGCGTACCCGGCGCGAACGGACCTCGTTCAGCCATATCGAATGGAGGATGGCAAACAGCCAGCGATCCAGCCTCGTTCCCGCGGTAAACTGCGCCGCCCGCTCCAGAGCCCGGACGCAGGTCGCCTGCACGAGATCATCGGCCACGTCGCGCTGGCGCGAAAGCACCACGCCGTAGCGCCACAGCCGCGTCAGGTGCTGGGACAGGCCTGCCCTGATATCCTCTTCGCTCGCTATGGCATCCTCCGCGACATCAGCACGTCCGGGAGCCGCCGACCTTTTCGGCGGCTCCGTTGCCATCAGACTATAAGCAGAAATCGCGCCACGAGCGACCGGCATCACTCCCATATCCCTCGCAAAGCTCCCTGCTTACGCTTCACCTTCGCCCCCGACTGCCCTCAAAGGCTGGACGGGTTCACGATAGCGGCGTGAAGATCGCGATATTCCTCGCAGCTCGTATTGCCGCAGAGCGTCTTGATGGTGCTCAGCTGATCCTTGGCGAGATCCATCTGGCCCTTGATGACGTAGGCTTCGCCGAGATACTCGCGGACCAGCGTATATTTTGGGTCCATGGCAACGGACTTCCGATAGTAGGAAATGCCTTCATCCGTGCGGCCGAGCTTACGGGTGGCGTAACCGCGATAGTTCAGCGCTTCAGCCGTATTCGGGTTCTTCATCGTATCGAGAACCGCCAGGGCTTCCTCGTAGCGATGATCCTTCTTGGCCAGCGAATAGGCATAGTCGGCGCGGTTTTCGTCGGTGACGTTGGCGCTCTGCTGCTTGACGCATTTCTTCGCCTTCTGATCGTAGATCTCGCCCTTCTTGCAGGTCGGCGTCGTGCTCGAATCGTCGCCGGCGGCAAAGACCGGAACGGCGAAGGCGCCGAGGGTCAGGCCTGCACCGAGGGCGATGGAAGCCAGGCGAAATGCTTTGGTCGTCATGGGATGTCTCCTTGGCAAAATGAACGTTGCGAGGGGAGAACACACCGCCGGCACCTTTTATTCGGACAGGTTCAGAACTTTTTTGAGCAAACCCATTTTCGAATGCCGTCACTCTTTCGTGACCGCTCCGGCATCGAATAGACAGATGTCATCGCGTGTTTCCGCCATATGCCCCTCAAGGGCACAGGAGAAACCCGTGACCGATACCGTCAAACTTCTAAGCCTTGCCGTTGCGACGCCCGATAACATCATCCTCCAGACCGACGCGGCCGAGACGGCAAGCCGCCTGTTCTCGGACCGCTTCCAGGACTTCAAATATCTCGCCCGCGTGTTCGAGAGCACAGGCATTCGCAAGCGCCATGTAGCAAGGCCGCTTTCCTGGTTCGAAGAGCCGCATGGCTGGCAGGATCGCATGGCCGCCTATACGGAGGTTGCCTCCGAGCTCTTCCGTCGCACGGCAGCCGCGGCGCTGAAGCGAGCTGGCCTGGAGGCCGGCGAGGTGGACTGCATCGTCACAGCATCGTCCACCGGGCTTGCGACGCCGAGCCTGGAGGCTCGGCTTGCCGGCGAGATGGGCTTCCGCTGCGATATCGAGCGCGTGCCGATCTTCGGGCTCGGCTGCGCTGCTGGCATATCCGGCCTTGCCGTCGCGACGAGAATGGCGAAAAGCCGGCCAGGCGCCGTCGTGCTCTTCATCGCGATCGAACTTTGCTCGCTCGCCTTCCGTCTGGATGAACTGACCCGGCAAAACATCATCGCGACGGCGCTGTTTGGAGATGGCGCTGCGGCCTGCGTGCTGCGGGCCGGCGGCGGCGGCATCGCGGAGATCGAATCAACGGGCGAACACCTCTTTCCCGACAGTCTCGGCATCATGGGCTGGAAGATCGACGATACCGGCTTCGGTATCGTGCTCGAACAATCTCTGCCGGTCTTTGCCGAAACCCATCTGAGGAGCGCGGTTGCCGGCATTCTCGAACGATCCGGGCTCCTGCTCTCGGATATCGACCGCTTCATCTGCCATCCCGGCGGCGCCAAGGTGCTGACAGCACTCGAAAGCGCACTTGGCCTCGAAGAAGGCTCGCTCGACATCGAGCGTCAGGTGATCGGCGACTATGGCAACATGTCCTCTCCCACCGTGCTGTTCGTGCTGGAGTGGGTGATCGCCGCCGGATTGCCGCATCGCTCGGCCCTGCTCGCCATGGGTCCGGGTTTCTCGGCAAGCTGCATCACGCTGAAGAGGGTCGCATGATGCTCCGGCCATCGATCGCGCTTCTGACCTTCGTCACGCTGCAGCGGCTGGCGGAACTCATTTATGCCCGGCACAATACCGCTGCCCTGCTTGCCCGCGGCGCCGGGGAACATGCGCCGGAGCACTATCCCTTCATGGTGGCGCTGCATGCGGCCTGGCTGATCGGATTGTGGCTCTTCGCCATCGGCCGGCCGGTCGATCCCGCCTGGTTCTTGCTGTTCATGGTATTGCAGGGGCTGCGTCTCTGGGTGCTGGCGACACTGAAAGATCGCTGGACGACGCGCATCATCGTCTTGCCCGGCGCGGCACTCGTGACCAAAGGTCCTTATCGCCTGCTCAACCATCCGAACTATGCCGTCGTCATCGGCGAGATCGCCGTCTTACCGCTCGCCTTCGGCATGCCGATCTACGCCGCGGTCTTTTCGGTGTTGAACGGCATCATTCTCGCCATCCGCATCCGTGCCGAAAACGCCTGCCTGAGACAGGCTGCGAATTGATCCACATTTTTCCATTGCGCCGCTGAAATTTGGCAGGCATTTTCGATGCTTAGTGCGCGTTACGGTCAATGACGGGGATCGCGCGAGAATGCAATCGGCATGCGGATAGCAGGATAAGATGACAAAGGACGCAATCGTTCTCGGTGCGGGCATCGTCGGCGTTTCGACGGCAATCCATCTGCAGAGGCGGGGGCGACAGGTCGTCCTCGTCGACCGGCAGCCACCGGGCCAGGGAACGTCCTTCGGCAATGCCGGCCTTATCCAGCGCGAGGGCGTCGTGCCCTATGGGTTTCCGCAGCAATTCGGCCTGCTGCTGCGCTATGCCTTCAACAATCGCATCGACGCGCACTACCATCTGCGCGCCCTACCGGCGCAGATCGCCTTCCTCGCCCGCTATTGGTGGAACTCCAATACGAAGCGTCACGAGATGATTTCGCGCGCCTATGCGCCGCTGATCGCGCATTCCGTCAGCGAACATAACGACCTCATCGAGGCCTCCCATGCCGGGGAGCTCATTCGCAAGAACGGCTGGGTCGAGCTGTTCCGCTCGAACGAGAAGCGCGACGCGGAGTTTGCCGAAGCCGAGCGCCTCAACCGCGAATTCGGGATCGGTTACGACGCGTTGAGCAGCGTGGAGATCGCAACCGCCGAGCCGCATCTCAGAGGCAGCTTTTCCGGCGCATTGCGCTGGCGCGATCCCTGGTCGGTGCTCGACCCGCACGGACTGACGGCGGCCTACCGCCGCTACTTCGAAAGCATCGGCGGCCACGTAACGACGGGAGATGCCGTCTCGCTCGGCATGGCCGGCAAGGCCTGGAGAATGGTGACGGCCGAAGGGTCGATCGAGGCGGAGGATGTCGTCGTCGCACTCGGCCCATGGGCCGATATCGTGACGAAACGCTTCGGCTATGCCTTTCCGCTTGGCATCAAGCGCGGCTATCACATGCACTATGCGGCCGAAGGCAATGCAGTCCTCAACAACTGGACGCTGGATGCCGAGCGCGGCTATCTGCTGGCGCCGATGAGCCGTGGCATTCGGCTGACGACCGGCGCCGAATTCGCTCTGCGCGATGCGCCGAAGACGCCAGTGCAGCTCGACCGGGCCGAGGCCGTCGCGCGCGCCGCCTTCCCGCTCGGCGAGCGGCTCGACCCGGAACCCTGGATGGGTGCGCGCCCCTGCACCCCCGACATGATGCCGATCATCGGCAAGGCCCCACGCCACAATGGCCTGTGGTTCGCCTTCGGTCATGCCCATCACGGATTGACACTCGGGCCGGTGACGGGCCGCGTGCTCGCCGAGCTCATCACCGGCGAGAAGCCGTTCATCGATATTTTGGCTTATGCTCCTGGCCGGTTTGCGCCCTGAGCTATTGGTTCAGAGAATTGCTTTGAGGCTTTTGACGGAAGCGTCGACAATCGCCTCAATCGTTGTGTCGATATCGACGGTGACGACACCAGGCTCGCCGGTTGGCACCTCCAGCGTCTGAAGCTGGCTTTCGAGCAGCGAGGCCGGCATGAAGTGCCCCTTGCGTTCACCCATGCGCTTGGTCAGCAGTTCCTTGGAGCCATCGAGATAGATGAAATAGAGATGGCCGCCGGCAGATGCCCGCAGGCGCTCGCGATAGACATGCTTCAGGGCCGAGCAGGAAACGGCAATCCCTTCGCCCTTGGCAAGGCTCGCCGTGATCACCTCGCCGATCTTTTCCAGCCAGGGCCAGCGGTCCTCGTCCGTCAAGGGAATGCCCTTGCTCATCTTTTCGACATTGGCGGCCGGATGCAGCGCATCGCCTTCAATGAAATGCACGCCGAGCCGAGCCGCGACACCCTCGCCGATCGAGGATTTGCCGCTGCCGCTCACACCCATGACGATGATGGCAAGGGGGGTGTCTTGGTTATCGCGCATGGGCCCGTCCGGAATGATTGATTTCAAATCGGGCATGACCGCTCTTCAGCCATGCCCGATTCGCAACTTGGATCAATCCAGCGGAAAGAAACAGGAAAATTTATGCGTTCCCTCGCCCGCCAGTTCCGGCTCGACCTGCCGGCACTGATCCTGGGCGCGCCAGCAGCGCGGATTGAAGTGGCATCCCTTCGGCGGGTTGAGCGGCGACGGCAACTCGCCCTGCAGGCGGATGCGGTTCTTCTCGCGTTCCGGATCGGCGATCGGCGTCGCCGACAGAAGGGCGGCCGTGTAGGGATGGCGCGGCCGGGTGAAGACTTCATCCGCGGTGCCGGTTTCGACCGGGCGTCCGAGATACATGACCATCACGTCGTCGGCGATGTGGCGGACGACGGAAAGGCCGTGCGAGATGAAGAGATAGGCCAGGCCCATCTCCTTCTGCAGGTCCATCAGCAGGTTCAGCACCTGTGCCTGGATCGACAGGTCGAGCGCCGAAACCGGCTCATCGAGAACAAGCACCTTCGGCCTAAGCATGAGGGCGCGGGCAATGGCGATGCGCTGGCGCTGGCCGCCGGAGAACATATGCGGGTAGCGATCATAATGCTCCGGGCGAAGGCCGACGCGCGCCATCATCTCCTCGGCCTTGCGGCGGCGGGTGGCGGCGTCGTCATCCGTGTTGATCTTCAGCGGCTCTTCAAGAATGGAGCCGACCTTCTGGCGCGGATTGAGCGAGCCATAGGGGTTCTGGAAGACGATCTGCACGGCGCTGCGCAGGCTGCGGTCGCCAAGCTTGGCGGGCTTGCCATCGATCAGCAGTTCGCCGGCCGTCGGATGTTCGATCATCGTCACCAGACGGGCAAGCGTCGACTTGCCGCAGCCGGATTCACCGACGACGGCGAGCGTGCGGCCCGACTGCAGGCTGAAGCTGACGCCGTTCAACGCCTTGACGGTCGCCTCCGGTTTGAAGCTGCCGCGCTTGACGGAGTAGAAACGGGCGAGATCGCGCCCTTCGAGAACAGCGCCAGTCATGCGGCACCTCCTGCTCGTTGCGCGGCGGCAATGCCCGGGTGGCCGAGCGGTTTGCCATGTTCCAGCGGATAGTTGCAAAGCGTCATGCCGAGTTCGCCACCCTGGCGCGTGACGCCCTTGTCGCATTCCGGCGTGGCGAAGGAACAACGTGGCGCAAAGAGACAGCCTGTTGGGCGATCGTGCTGGCCGGGAACGACGCCGGCAATCGACGGCAGGCGTTCTCCGACCACGGCCCGTTCCGGTAGTGCCGAGAGAAGCGCTGCCGTATAGGGGTGATGCGGATCGCGGAACAGTTCCTTGACCGGCTGCTCCTCGACCTTCTGGCCGGCATATTGCACCTGCACGCGCTCTGCCGTTTCAGCGACAACGCCCATGTCGTGGGTGATGAGCACCAGCGCCATGCCCTGCTCCTGCTGCAGGCGCACGAGCAGGTCGAGGATCTGCGCCTGGATCGTCACGTCGAGCGCGGTGGTCGGCTCATCGGCAATCAACAGCTTCGGATTGCAGGCGAGCGCCATGGCGATCATGACGCGCTGGCTCATGCCGCCGGACATCTGGTGCGGGAAGTTCGACAGGCGATCTTCCGGCGCCGGGATGCCGACGAGATTCAGAAGTTCGATCGAGCGCTGCCGACGCGCCTTGCGGTCGAGGCCCATGTGGATGCGCAGGGTTTCGCCGAGCTGGAAGCCGACCGTGAAACACGGATTGAGGCTCGACATCGGCTCCTGGAAGATCATCGCCATGTCCTTGCCGATGATCTTGCGGCGCTGGCGCGGAGAGATACCGCGCAGATCCTTGCCGTCGAAGGTCATGCGGTCGGCTGATATCTTCGCCGTCCAGGGCAAAAGCCCCATCATGGCGAGCATAGAGACGGATTTACCGGAACCTGATTCGCCGACGATCGACAGGATTTCTCCCTTGTCGCAGGTAAGCGAGACGCTATCCACGGCCCGGAACAGGCCGGACGAGGTCTGGAATTCAACGGTGAGATTGGAGATATCAAGAAGTGCCATTACGACCTCTTCAGCTTCGGGTCGAAGGCATCGCGCAGGCCGTCGCCCATCAGATTGATGGCGAGAACCGTGATCAGGATGCAGAGACCGGGGAAAGTGACGAGCCAGGGGTTGCTCTGGAAGAATTCACGCGAATCCGCCAGCATCGTGCCCCATTCCGGCGTCGGCGGCTGGGCGCCCTGGCCGAGAAAGCCGAGAGCGGCGGCATCGAGAATGGCCGACGAGAACGCAAGCGTGCCCTGCACGATCAGCGGCCCCAGACAGTTGGGCAGGATCGTCTTGAACATCAGCCGCAGTGGACCAGCACCGGCGACACGCGAGGCGATGACATATTCCTTGTCACGCTCGGTCATGACCGAGGCGCGCGTCAGGCGAACGAAATGCGGCTGATTGACGATGGAGATCGCGATCATGGCGTTCGTCAGGCCCGGCCCGAGGATCGCCACCAGCACCAGGGCGAGCAGCAGCGACGGGACGGCAAGGATGATGTCCATGATACGCATGATGATCGTATCGGTGCGACCGCGAACATAGCCGGCCACAAGGCCGATCAGAATGCCGGCGATCGCCGAAAGCGACGCGACCACGAGACCGATGAACAGCGAAAACCGCGTGCCGTAGATGAGGCGCGACAGGAGATCCCGGCCGTTGGCATCGGTGCCGAGCAGGAAGCTGCTGTTGCCGCCTTCCGACCAGACCGGCGGCAGGCGCTGCATGTCGCTGCCATAGGCGACATCGGGATTATGGGGCGCCACGATGCCGGCGAAGATCGCCAGAAACAGGACAAAGAGGAAGATCGCAAGGCCGATGACGGCGCCCTTGTTGCGAGAGAAGTAGTACCAGAACTCCGCGAGAGCGGAAGGACGGTCGGATTTGACGCTTACCGTGCTCATGGACCGCTCCTAGTGACGAATGCGTGGATTGACGAAGCCGTAGAGCAAGTCGACAGCGAGATTGACGAGCATGACGATGCCGGCGATCAGCAACAGGCCGCCCTGCACCACCGGATAGTCGCGCTTGAAGACGGCGTCGATCATCCATTTGCCGATGCCCGGCCAGGAAAAGATGCTTTCCGTCAGGATGGCGCCGCCGAGCAGCACGCCGACCTGAAGGCCGATCGTGGTGACGACGGGGATCATCGCATTACGCAGCGCATGCACGGAGACGACGCGCAGCGGCGACAGACCCTTGGAACGGGCGGTGCGGACATAGTCTTCACCGAGGACTTCCAGCATGGCGGAACGCGTCTGGCGCGCGATGACGGCGAGCGGGATGGTGCCGAGAACGACGGTCGGCAGGATCAGCGAATTGAACGCGGACCAGAAAGCGCCCTTCTGACCGGACAGCAGGCTGTCGATCAGCATGAAGCCGGTGATCGGCTTGAAGAAATAGATGAGGCCGATGCGACCGGAAACCGGCGTCCAGTGCAGATAGCCGTTGAAGACGATGATGAGCAGCAGGCCCCACCAGAAGATCGGCATGGAATAGCCGACGAGGGCGACGCCCATGACGCTCTGGTCGAACCATGTCCCTCGCTTGACGGCGGCGAAAACGCCGGCCGGGATGCCAAGACAGATCGCCAGGATCATGGCGCAGATCGACAGTTCGAGCGTGGCCGGGAAGAAGGTGAAGAAGTCGGTCAGCACGTCACGCTTGGTGGTGATCGACGTGCCGAGATCGCCGTGCAAGGCGTTCCAGATGTACTTGCCATACTGGACAACCATCGGCTGGTCGTAGCCGAGATCGTGCGAAATCTGTGCATGGCGCTCCGGCGACATGACGCGTTCGCCCGACAGCAACATGACAGGATCGCCGGGAAGCAGGCGAATGAAGGAGAAGGCGACGATCGATACGCCCAGGAATGTCGGGATCAGCACTGCAAGGCGGCTGAAAAGAAATCGCAACATGGTAGATGTCCAAATTTTTCCGGCGGCCAGACAGAGTGTCTGACCGCCGGGTCGCCCGGTCTTAGCCGGGCATTCTCACAGATTTTTCGTTATTCGGCGATATCGACGCCATCGAAGCGGTGAACGCCGACCGGGTCCTGGTGGTAGCCGGAGACATTCTTCGTCATCGGGATGAACTCTTCCGAATGGTCGATGGTCATCCATGGTGCTTCGCGCTTGAAGATGACCTGGGCCTGTTCGTAGAGCTTGGTGCGCTCCTTGATGTCAGCCGTCTGCTTGGCCTTCTTCACGACATCGTCGAATTCCTTGTTGCACCACTGCGCGCGGTTGTTGCCGCCAACGGCATCGCAGCCGAGCAGCGTGTCAAGGAAGTTGTCCGGGTCGCCGTTGTCGCCGGTCCAGCCGAGGATGGCTGCGCCATCGCGGTCCTTGGCAGCGGAAAGCTTCAGGTACTGTGCCCAGTCATAGGTGACGATCTCGACCTTGACGCCGATCTTGGCAAGGTCCGCCTGCATCAGCTCGGCAGCGCGGCGGGCGTTCAGCATGTACGGACGCGACACCGGCATCGCCCAGATCTTCATGCTGAGATCCTTGACGCCAGCCTTTTCAAGCATCTTCTTGGCTTCTTCCGGATTGAAGGCGTCGTCCTTCACTTCCTTGTTGTAGGACCACATGGTCGGCGGGATCGGGTTCGTCGCAACCTTGGCCGAGCCCTGGAAGACGGCGTCGACGATGGCCTGCTTGTTGACGGCCATGTTGATCGCCTTGCGCACTTCGACCTTGTCGAACGGAGCAACCAGCGTGTTGTAGGCGAGGTAGGAGACGTTCAGGCCGGCCTGCTCGAGAACCTTAAGGTTCTTGTCAGCCTTCAGATCCTTGATGTCGGCCGCGTTCGGGTAAGGCATGATGTTGCACTCGCCCGACTTCAGCTTCTGCGCGCGGACGGATGCATCCGGCGTGATCGCGAAGACCAGATCGTCGATCTTTTCCTTGCCCTTGAAGTAGGTTTCGTTGGCCTTGTAGCGGATGACGGCATCCGGCTGGTAGGCAACGAAGGTGAATGCGCCAGTGCCGAGCGGCTGCTGGTTCATCTGCTCCATCTTGCCGTCGGCCTGAAGCTTGTCTGCATATTCCTTCGACAGGATCGAGGCGAAGTCCATGGCCAGGTCGGCGAGGAAGGGAGCTTCCGGACGGTTCAGCACGAACTTGACGGTGAGGTCGTCGACCTTGTCGATCGACTTGATGAGCTTCGGGAAACCCATGCCGTCGGCGTATTCATAGGAGCCGCCGGCGACATACTTGGCCCACGGGCTGTCCGAGCCCAGCTGACGGGTGATCGAGAAAATGACGTCGTCGGCAGTGAGGTCACGCGTCGGCGTAAAGAAATCGGTGGTCTGGAACTTCACGCCCTTGCGGAGCTTGAAGGTGTATTCCTTGCCGTCCGGAGACACGGTCCAGCTTTCAGCGAGGCCCGGCTCAATCTCGGTGCTGCCATGCTTGAATTCGACGAGGCGGCTATAGACCGTGCGCGACGAGGCGTCGAAAGTGTTGCCGCCCGTATAGAGACCCGGATCGAAACCTTCCGGCGAGCTTTCAGAGCAATAGACAAGCGTTTTTGACCAGGCGGACGTTGCCATGACCGAAGCCAGGGCTGTCACTGCCAGCAGGACAGAAATCTTTTTCATGATATCGTTTCCCAGATTTGTTATTCTTTTGAAGCCGTGGACACCACCAGAGGTTCCCATCCGGATCGCGCCGATGGAACTTTATTTTAAGTTTGAAAGCAACAAGCGCCGCCTAAAATTCTTCCAAATCGTAGAGTTTGGAAATTTTTGGACAAAAAGACCTCTGAATTGGTAAGATTCTGGCAAAATTTTGCATCTTTTTATTATATTCAGAACGATTTGACGTTTTCTCCTCACAATCCGCAAACCCTATATTGCCCGGATAGGAGGCAACACAAACGAAAATCCGCAGCTACCGGAGGCAACTGCGGATCGGAAATGCGATCGAATTCGTGGAGAGCGATCAGGCCGCGGGTGCGGAGATCGCCGGCTTCTTGGCTATCGCCTTGTGATCGGCATCGGTGAGCCCGAGCAGGAAGTTGATCTGCGGCCGCGCCTTGACCAGATCGTCGATGGAATATTCCGTCAAAACGTCGAAAAAGGCGTTGAGTGCCTTGCGCAGCGCGGAATTGAGGCCGCAGCTATCGACCAGCGGGCATTCCACCACGCCATCCTCGAAGCATTCCGCCATGGCGAAGCTGTCTTCGGTGACGCGAACGACGTCGAACAGGCTGATATTGGCGGCCGGCTTGGCAAGGCGCACGCCGCCATTGCGGCCGCGCACCGTTTCCACAAGGCTTGCCCTGGTCAAAGGCTGCAGGATCTTGAACAGAAAAAGCTCGGAAACGCCGTACGCCCTGGCGATCTCCGGAATACGGCTCAGATGGCCATCGTTGGCGGCGCAATACATCAACATGCGCACTGCGTAATTGGTCTGCTTCGTCAAGCGCATGCCGATCTCCTGGAATCAAGGCTGCTTAGGGGCTGGACCCGTATATAGTGGCTTTCTCAGTTTTGAACAATTCCAAAATATGAAATTCATATTCACGTTATCTCGAAAGCACAGCCACCCAGCCCTGTCGATATCTGCCTGATCCATCTCAGCCCGCCTATGGCACAGAGACCCACACCGCCATTTCGCAGCCGCCCGGCTCGCGGAAATGAAATCTTCTACCTCCGGGAAAATCGAAGGCAGGACGGGTGATGATGCCGCCGGCAAACTCGACGGCGCGCTGGGCGGCTTCCAGATCGGTGGCCCGCACCACGGGTAGCGGCGTTCCAGCCGCCTCCCCTGCGCTCCCGTCGATGCCGGCATCTATCCCGGCGGCCTCGATGACATGGTATGTCGGTCCGTAGCTGACAAAGCTCCACTCGAAAGCTTCCTCGAAGAAGCGGCGGGTCTTCAGGCCGTCCTTCGACGGAAATTCGAGATAGTCGATCTGATATGTCGCGGGCATAACGCGGCCCTCCCGTTGTTCTCGTTTTGTTCTAGATGAAAACGGCGGCCCAGGCAAGATGACTCTATCGAAAACAAACGCAACAAAAAACCGCCGCCCGGGAAATGCCGGACGGCGGTCGATACTGTCAAAGCAATAAGGCCTACTTCATCGTCGGCATGACGAATTCGGCGCCATCCTTGATGCCGGACGGCCAGCGGGCGGTGATCGTCTTGGTGCGCGTCCAGAACTTGATCGAGTCCGTGCCGTGCTGGTTGAGATCGCCGAAGCTCGAAGCCTTCCAGCCGCCGAAGGAGTGGTAGGCAAGCGGAACCGGGATCGGAACGTTGATGCCGATCATGCCGATGTTGATGCGCGAGGCGAAATCGCGGGCCGCATCGCCGTCGCGGGTATAGATGGCGACGCCGTTGCCGTACTCGTGCTTCATCGGCAGGTCGAGCGCCTCCTCATAGTTCTTGGCGCGAACGAGCGACAGAACCGGTCCGAAGATCTCGGTCTTGTAGATATCCATGCTTGGCGTGACGTGGTCGAACAGCGTGCCGCCGACGAAATAACCGTCCTCATAGCCCTGCAGCTTGAAGCCGCGGCCGTCTACAACCAACTTGGCGCCTTCCTCGACACCACGGTCGATCAGGCCGTTGACGCGGTTGTAGGCGTCCTTGGTGACGAGCGGGCCCATGTCGGCCTTGTCGTCGGTATAGGGGCCGATGCGCAGGGACTCGATCTTCGGCACCAGCTTCTCGACGAGACGATTGGCCGTGTCCTCTCCGACCGGGACTGCGACCGATACGGCCATGCAGCGCTCGCCGGCCGAGCCGTAGCCGGCGCCCATGAGCGCGTTGACGGCCTGATCCATGTCGGCATCGGGCATGATGATCATGTGGTTCTTGGCGCCACCGAAGCACTGGGCGCGCTTGCCGTTCATGGCAGCCGTGCCGTAGACGTAGCGGGCGATCGGCGTGGAGCCGACGAAGGAGACGGCGCCGATGTCCGGATCGGTCAGGATGGCGTCGACGGCGGCCTTGTCACCGTTGACGACGTTGAGGATGCCGGCAGGCAGGCCGGCTTCGATCATGAGTTCGGCCAGGCGGATCGGCAGGGACGGATCGCGCTCGGACGGCTTCAGGATGAAGGCATTGCCGCAGGCGATGGCCGGGGCAAACATCCACATCGGGATCATGCCGGGAAAATTGAACGGCGTTATGCCGGCGCCAACGCCGACCGGCTGGCGGATGGAGTACATGTCGATCGCCGGGCCGGCGCCTTCGGTGAACTCGCCCTTCTGCAGGTGCGGAATGCCGCAGACGAATTCGCAGACTTCGAGGCCGCGGATGATGTCGCCCTTGGAATCCTCGACCGTCTTGCCATGCTCCGTGGAGAGCAGGGTCGCCAGCTCGTCCATGTTCTGGTTCAGAAGCTCGACGAACTTGAAGAAGACGCGGGCGCGGCGCTGCGGATTGGTGGCGGCCCATTTCGGCTGGGCGGCCTTGGCGTTTGCGACCGCTGCGCGCAGTTCATCGACGCTGGCGAGCGCGACGGTCGCCTGCACTTCGCCGGTTGCCGGATTGTAGACATTGCTCGTGCGTCCGCTGGTGCCAGCGACATGCTTGCCGCCGATGAAATGACCGATCTCACGCATGGATGTGCCTCCTCGTTTTCTTGGATGGCTACAGGATGGCACTTCAATTTGCACAAATCAATGAGCTGCTATAAGCAACCGTTGTGCAAAAATTAAAGTCCTAGATGTGCAAACGGGTAGTGTAAATGGATTGGGACGATGTCCGCATGTTTCTCGCCGTCGCGCGCACTGGGCAGATCCTGGCCGCCTCGAAACGCCTCGGTGTCAACCACGCCACCCTCTCCCGCCGCGTGACGACGCTCGAGGAGCGGTTGAAGACGCGGTTGCTCGTGCGGCGCACCAACGGCTGCGACCTGACGGCGGAGGGCGAGATCTTCCTGCATGCGGCGGAGCGCATGGAAACCGAGATGCTGCGCGCGCAGGCAAGCGTCGGCCATCTCGACAGCGCCATCACAGGCACGGTGCGCATCGGCGCGCCTGATGGTTTCGGCGTTTCCTTCCTGGCGCCCAGGCTCGGGCGGCTGATCGCCCGCTATCCGGAACTGCGCATCCAGCTCGTGCCCGTTCCCCGCTCGTTTTCGCTGTCGCAGCGCGAGGCTGATATCGCGATTACGCTGGAGCGCCCCGAGCAGGGCCGACTGGTCTCATCCAAGCTGACCGACTACACGCTCGGGCTCTATGCCTCTAAAACCTATCTGGAACGGGCCGGACTGCCCGACAGCGTCGAGGCGCTGAAGCTGCATCCACGCGTCGGTTATGTCGAAGACCTGATCTTCACGGCTTCGCTGAATTTTTCCGGCGAAATCATGCGCAGCTGGGACGCCTCCTTCGAAATCTCCACCGCCATCGGCCAGACGGAAGCTGTTCGCTCTGGGGCGGGGATCGGCATTCTGCACGACTACATCGCCAGGCAATTCCCCGAACTCACACGCATCCTGCCCGATGTCTCCATCAAGCGGGCCTACTGGACGACCTATCATGAAAGCGCCCGCGATCTCGTGCGGGTGCGCACCGTCGCGGATTTCCTGCAGGAACTGGTCAGCGAAGAACGGCGGATGTTTTTGTAGCATCCGCGAACGTCATGGCATCAGGCAGCTCCACCAGCATGGGGGATGCGGCAGTGCTGCGGCCTCGGCGTGCTTGGGCGGCTCCTCGTTCTCGTCGGGATTGGGGACGGGAATTTCATCCGGCAGCCTGTCCGGCTCCGGCTCTTCGACCGGCGGCCTCGGTATCCAGCCGGGATCGGGCATTGGTGGCGTGTCGGGGACCGGCTCGTTCGGTAAAGACATGCCAGCTCCTTTCGTCTCGTTGCCGATAGGAACACAACGATGAGCGATACGGACGGTTCCAAGATAATTTCATCACACGACGCAGACGCGGCCATATTCGCCCCCACGCCTACCCGTTCGGCCCGTTGCTGCTGGACAAAGGCCGGCCGAAGCCTAGTATTTCAGGAGAGATCAGGGAGCCAGGACCATGAGCGACAAGAAGCAGGAAAAACCAAGCGAAAAAGAGCACAAGGAACAGGACGACTATCTGGAAGAAGCGCTGGAAGAGACTTTCCCGGCGAGCGACCCGATCTCGCCGGGCCATGTGTCGAAGAAGCCTGAAGACAAGAAATAGGCCCCGAGGCCAGAGGCGCAGGCGTCTTGCAATGGATCTATCGGGGAGGGAATGGTACGGTTGGGGGGTCTCGAACCTCCGACCTCAGGTGCCACAAACCTGCGCTCTAACCAACTGAGCTACAACCGCACATGCTCGCGTCGCCGCGAACGGGGGTGACATACGAGGACTTTAAAATTATTTCAAGTCCTATCTCCCCGCAATATGAAAAAGCTTCGAAGATATCCAAGCGATGATGCGCCGACATTCGTCGAGGCAAAACCCATCGGGCAGCCGAAATGAAAAGTCCCGCCCCAGGTTTTCACCTGGGAACGGGACGTTCGTGCCTTGGGAGGCTTATCGGAAGTAGATTAGGCCTTGAAGGAGGACATTGCCTTTTCAGCGGCGTCCTTGGCAGGCTTTGCCAGCTTTTCGGCCACCTTCTTCGTGGTGTCCTGAATGGACTTGGCCTGCTCGACGGTGACTTCGGCCTGCTTGCGGATAAAAGCGGTCTGAAGTTCGAAGAGTTCGGCAACCGACTTGACGCGAAGCAGGGCTTCCATGTGAGCCAGCGAGCTTTCGGCATTGGTGCGCAGAACGTCGATGGCCTTGAGGCCGATTTCGACAGAGCCAGCCTGTGCGGTCTGCACGGTTGCTTCAACCGTCTTGCCGGCTTCTTCGGTCGCAGCCTTCAGCTTGGCAAAGGCTTCCTTGGACTGGGTCGCGCCCTTTTCCGCGAAGTCGCGGAAGGATTCGGAGAACTTGGACGGATCGAATGCAGCCGTTGAAAAAACGTCGTCTTTCTTTACAGTAGCCATGATTACGCTCCTAAAAGGGCCCTCTCTGAGGCGCCCGTCGTGAACCTGTGTGAGGCCTATATAATATAAAATATTGTGCAATGCAACATATTTGTGCGCCGCACAACGCGTTAACCTTTTCGGCCGAAAGATGGGCCCTTCGCTGGACCGAAAAGCCGGGCGCCGTTATTAATAAACCGTTAAATCGAGAGAGGCGGTCACGCCCGCAAAACAGGTTGGAAAATGCCCGCAATTCAATATCCGTTCATTGACATTGCCGTGCATCCGCGCGTTCGGGAGCGTTTCGCGCGCGGTGAAGCCATGGTCATGTTCTCGACCGGCATGGATCGCGTGCTCTGGGCCAACGGCGCCGGCGCCAATCTTTTCGGCTATGACGTCATTTACGATTTTGTCGAGCAGGGGCCGAAATCCGGCGACGTCTCGTTCCGCCAGATCGAGGCGACGGCGCGCGGTCTCGGCGCGGTCGGCGACCAGCGCACATTCCTGATCCGCATGGCCTCGGGCTTCCAGCGAGCCGTCGTCAATGCGGCCGTCGAGCTCATCCGCATTCAGGCCGGCGAAGAGGCCGTGCTGTTTTCTTCGCCCGTTTCGTCAAAGCCGCTCGCATCGGCCGAATGCGCAAGGCGCATGATCGACGGGTTCGATGATCCCGATACCCACATCGCCGTCATCGGTCGCGACGGCGAAATCGTTACCGCCTCTGCCGGTTTCGGAACGCTCGGCGTAACGCCGCAGACGGCGCGGATGCTGACGACCATGGCGGGCGCGCAGCCGGACCGGCTGATCAAGCGGCCGATCTCGACCGGCCACGGCTATCTGCCTGCCGCCATCGGCAAGCTCTCCGAAATTCCCGCCCTGCATCTGCTGTTCGTCGTGGAGACAGTGCTCGGCCATCTCGACCCGACGGGAAGTCTTGCCGAGGCGGCGCGCCCGGCTGCAGCCGTGGAGCCGCAGGCCGAAGAAGCTCGCAAGGAACTGGAAGCCGCCGCCGCGGACGAGGAACCGAAAGCCACCCCGACCGCACCCTTCGGCGACGTGATCGATGCCGTGGCCGGCATCGAGGAGCTGGACGAGACACCGGAATATCAGGCCGACGAGCAGCAGGAGGTGGCCCCGGCCGCCGGAAACTCAAGCGAAGCGGCGACGGAAGCGGTGGCCGATGCGGATAGCGCTGCCGAGGCAACGACTGAGACGGAGCCTCGCGCCAACGAGCATCAGCCGGAAGCTGCGACAGGCGATGAACAAAATACCGTCTTGGAGACGACGACGGGAGCGGAGCCGCCGCCGCTGGAAAATCACACAGATACTGAAAGCACGGCCGCGGACGGCTTCATTTTCAAGCGCAACGGGCGTGCCACCCGCTTTGTCTGGAAGATCGATGCCGCCGGCCATTTCAGCGAAGTTTCCCGCGAGTTCGCCGATGCCGTGGGACCGCACGCCGCCCAGATTGCCGGCACTGCCTTTGCCGATGTCGCCCGCCGCTTCAACCTTGATCCGGACGGCAAGATCGCGGAACTGCTGGCGCGGCGCGATACATGGTCCGGCCGCACGATCTACTGGCCGGTGGAGGGCACGAGCCTGACCGTGCCGGTCGATCTTGCCGCCTTGCCGACCTATACGCGCAGCCGTGAATTCGACGGTTTTAGGGGCTTCGGCGTCGTCCGTCTGGCGGATGCCATCGAGGACCCGATGAGGCGCGGCATGGCTCTCGGCACGCAAGCGGCCGATGAAACCATAGCCGTTGCCGAGCCGGCCCCGCAGGCGGAAGCCGCATCGAACGAGCAGCAGCCCATTGCCGAGGCTGAAACCTCGCCGGCGGCAGAAGAGATCGAAAGCCCCGCCCACGATATCGCAGAAGTTGGCCCGGCCGTCCATTACGAACCCCCTGCCCTGCGGATTTCCGAGACGCCGAACCGTCGCGAATCGGACAAGGTCGTCCGTTTGCACGAGCGCCGGACATTGACGCAGGCTGCGCTTTCGCTCAGCGAACAGGCCGCTTTCCGTGAGATCGCCCGCCAGCTCGAGCCCTTCGGCAAGCGCACCGAACCGCCTGCGGAGCAGCCCCACGACGAGCAGCACGAAGACGGTGGCGACACCCCTCCGCTGCCGAATGCGGCCGACGAGATCCTCTCCGAGACGACCGACGGAAGCGACCATTCCGACGATCAGCAGGGGGCAGTACCAAACGCGGAAGAAAAAGCATCCGCGCCGGTCGTGAAGCTCGTCGAGACCACGGATGGCGACAGCGCGAAAACAGGTGACGAAGCTTCGCCGGCGTCGGCCGAGCCGGAAGAGGATTTCGATCCGCTCGATGTTCTGAACAACGCCATTCCGCCGCGCGTGAAAATGCGCACTGGTCTGTCGTCCGATATCGTCGATCAGCTGCCGCTCGCCATTCTCGTCCATGCCGGCGATCGCCTGATCCATGGCAATCCGGAATTCCTGCGGCTGACCGGCTATGACAGCCTAGACGAGCTAGAACAGGTCGGCGGTCTGGATGCGCTGCTGCAGCGCAACGATCTCGAAGGCAAGACCGAGCAGCCCGGCACGATGATGGTCGTGCGCGCCGACGATGCGCTGGTGCCCGTCACGGCACGGCTGCAGTCGATCCGCTGGGAAGACGGCACGGCCTTGATGCTGGCGCTGATGCCGGTGGAACGGAGCGAACCGCCGGCACCGCCGCCGCAGCCAGTCCCCGAGGAAGCGCGACCGGAGCGCATCCTCGAAAAGGTCGCCAAACTGCAGGTCGAGATCGAGGAGCTGCGCTCGACGCTGGAGACGGCGACGGATGGCGTCATCATTATCGGCCAGGATGGCGAGATCCGCTCGATGAACCGCTCCGCGAGCGCCCTCTTCAACTATGACGACCAGGAAACGCGCGGCAAACCCTTCGTCATGCTGTTTGCGCATGAGAGCCAGAAGGCGGTGCTCGATTATCTCGGCGGCCTTTCGGGCCATGGCGTCGCCAGCGTCCTCAACGACGGCCGCGAAGTGATCGGTCGCGAGGCATCCGGCGGCTTCGTGCCGCTCTTCATGACCATGGGTCGCCTCAACTCCTCGAACGGCTACTGCGCCGTCATCCGCGACATCACGCAATGGAAGCGGACCGAGGAAGAGCTGCGCAACGCCAAGCGCGCCGCCGAAACCGCCAATGCCCACAAGACGGACTTCCTGGCCCGCGTCAGCCACGAAATCCGCACGCCGCTCAACGCTATCATAGGCTTTTCCGACATGATGGCCGGCGAACGCTTCGGGCCGATCGGCCATTCGCGCTACGTCGAATATGCGACCGATATCGGCCGCTCCGGCCGGCACGTACTCGACATCGTCAACGATCTCCTCGACATTTCGAAGATCGAAGCCGGCGAGATGGACCTGGATTTCGCCTCCGTCGGCCTCAACGAAGCGATCACCGAAGCGGTGTCGCTGGTGCAGCCGCAGGCCAACAGCCAGCGCGTCATCATTCGCACGGCGCTGTCGCAAGCGGTGCCGAATGTCGTGGCCGACCTGCGTTCGATCAAGCAGATCGCGCTCAACATCCTCTCGAACGCCATCCGCTTCACGCCATCGGGCGGCCAGATCGTCGTGTCCACAGCCTATGAGGGCAACGGCAGCGTGGTGATGCGCATCAGGGATACGGGTGTCGGCATGACGCGCTCGGAACTCGAACAGGCGATGAAGCCCTTCCGGCAGGTATCGACAAACTCCCGCAAGCGCGGCGACGGCACCGGCCTCGGCCTGCCGCTGACCAAGGCGATGGTCGATGCCAACAGGGCGACTTTCTCGATCAACTCGGCCCCGAACGAGGGGACGCTGGTCGAGATCACCTTTCCCTCGCCGAGGGTGCTGGCGAACTGAGAAAGCGCTAGCTTATTTTTAGAACCAGAGATCGCGTACGCACCGCCCCTTGGACGGAAGGTCTTCGAATGTGTCCAGGCCGTCGAAATGATCGATCGGCAGGTCGGCGACGAGATCCGGCGGCGCAAGACGCAGGTTCACGGCGATGCGTCGGCGGCCATCCCTTTGAAGCCGCAGGCCACGCCAGCTCAAGACGTTGGCGCAGGATGGGCAGAACAATATTTCGAGGGAAGGCTGCTTTTCCGTGCGGGCATAGGAGGCCGTCGGTCCGGTCACGGAAATCCGTTCTCCCTCGTAGTCATAGGCCCATAGGGCGCCATAGCGCCGGCAGAGCGTGCAGTTACAGGCCGTGATCGAGCCCGGATCACCTTCGAGCGTCCAGCCTGATTTGCCGCAATGGCATGAACCGATCAGCATGGGTAAGCCACTCCATCCGGCTATCTGGTCGAAAAACATTCTGCGCCAGTCGTGCAATGTCTGCAAATTCCGAGGAAATACGAGTAGCCTCTAGCCAATCACACCATCTTGGCGTCGAGGTCTGGAAAAGAAGAAGCGATTCATTTCAGGAATGAAGCGGATGACTTTGAAACCCGCGGTCTCCAGGATTTTCCGTGAACCGCCATTGTCAGGATGTACAAAAGCCCGGACTTCAGGAAGCTTCAACTCCTCATCCGCCAAATTCATAGCGGCGGAGACCAATTCCGACGCATATCCGCATCCCCAGGCGTCCGGGTGAAAGAAGTATCCAACCTCGCAACCCCAACCGGGTTCAAACGGATCATCATAGAGACCGCCCCAACCAATAGCTCTTCCGTCGACCTTCCTGATTGCAGTCCAAGGCGCGTATCCATCGCGTCGACGCCGCCACTCATGAACAGCAATTCTACGGCGACAACTCGCCAGCGTCTCATCTGCGTGAGTGTGCCTCATGGCATCCCTGTCGCCAAGAAACTCGAACAGAGCGGGGGCATCGGAGAGCCTTGAGGGGCGGAGCAGCAGTCGCGGAGTTTCTACCTGCAATTCTATATCCATGAGCATGGTCAAGCCGATGGCGAAGCTGGCGGCAGGATAGGAAATTTGACCAAGGAGGCAATGGGTTTCCGTGTGGTGCGCACCCTTTGGTTACAACAAACGAGTGCGTTGTTTTGTATCTGATCTCGACGACATCGACCCCTAGCCTGACCTTGGACAAGCCTCAACTTGCCAAAGCCAAGCCGCCATAGCGGCTGATTTCGCTCTCGATCTCTCCGACAAGCGTATCGAGCGCAGGATTTCTTACCTTGCGGCCACGGCGTACCACATAGGCCAAGGCAGGTGGCGCCGGCAGGTCCTGGGTGATGATCTCCATGTCGGGCTGCAGGTGACGACCGTTCAGAAGCGCTACGCCCAAGCCGGCGCTGACCGCCGCGACAATGCCCGCCGAGCTGGTGCATTCGAATACGGTTTCAAGGACGACAACGCCATCCTGACCGATGTCGAGCGCCCAACGACGATAGAAGCATTCATCGTCGAAGGAGAGGAACGGAACCGGCTCGTCCGGCGGCAGGGACAGGTCCGGATGCTTGACCCAATGCAAGTGTTCGCAAAAGAGGACGACATCGGTCGGGCGGACTTCATGGGCGAAAACCTGGATGATGGCGGCGTCAAGCTCTCCCCGCTCCAGCATTCCCCGCAGCACCAGGCTCATGCGAACCTTGGTGCGTACGGAGACGTTCGGGTGCAGGCGGCGGAAACGCCCTAGGATGCGGGCAAGGTCGGTGCAGGTCGTATCCTCGGTCAGGCCAAGGGCGACGCGGCCGGCAAGCGATGTCTTCGACAGGCTCAGCAACGCTTCGTCGTGCAGGCCGAGGATGCGCCCGGCATAGTCGAGCAGATCCTCGCCCGCCGCGGTGAACGTCGGCACTCCGGGCTTGCGGCTCAAGAGATCGCAATCGAGGCTCGTTTCAAGCCGCTTGATCTTGTGGCTGACGGCGGATTGCGACAGGCCGAGCGCTTCCGCCGCGCGGGTGATGCCGCCGTGATGGCGGATCGCCCATAGCGCGCGCAGGGCATCGATTTCCAAACGTCGGCTTGTCAATTCGGTCATGGCGATTCAGCCCAGATGATAATCCAGCAGAGAGAATGCATGGCTTGCCATCAATTGGCAAATAATCATGAGCATCGAGACTGAAATGTCATGCCGTGATCGATATTTGTCATGCGTCATCGAGCCGATTCTCGCCTATGGCTGAGCCGTGAGGGACATTCGATCGAGAAGCTGATGACAGACCAAAGCCTATCCCGGCCCGCGCCGAACGAACGCCGTTTCCTTTGGCCCTTGATGGCCGCGCTGCTGATCGTCAGCTGGAGTTCCGGCTTCATCGGCATTCGCTACGCCAGCCAGGAGGCCAGCGTCATGCTGGTCCTGTTCTGGCGCACGCTTCTGTCGGGTTTGATCCTGATGCCTTTTGCCCTGGCGATCGGCCCGCGGATGCGATTGCGTGCGGTAGCCGAACAGATGCTGTTCGGCGTTATGTCGGTCTTCCTCTATCTCGGTGGCTTTGCGCTCGCGATCGAACAACGGGTGCCGACCGGGCTGGTGGCGCTGATCTCCGATCTGCTGCCGCTGGCGATCGCGGCTCTCTCTCAGCCGGTCCTTGGGGAACGGCTGAGCGGCCGCCAATGGCTGGGAACAGCAATCGCCGTGACAGGCGTGCTGATCGTGTCGCTGGACAGCCTCAGTTTCGGCGCAGCACCCTTTTGGGCCTATGGGTTGACCGTCGGCTCCATGCTCGTCTTTGCCTTCGCATCGGTGCTGCACAAGCGCCGCCGGACCGGCCATATGCCCATCCATCAAAGCCTTTGCATCCATACCCTGACGGCCTCGGTGCTGTTCGGCATCTGCGCGACGATGCAGGGGAATCTTGCGCCGCCGATGACCCGCGGTTTTGCAATCGGCGTCATATGGCTGGTGCTGATTGCAACCTTTGTCGCCTATTCGGTCTATTACACCAGCCTGCGCCTCTTCCCGGTGGCGCAGGTCAGCGCGGCCATCTATCTCAGCCCGCCCGTGACCATGCTTTGGGCCTGGGCCCTGTTTTCCGAACCGCTGACAACGGCGATGTTCGCGGGGCTGGCGGTGACGCTGGTGGGGGTATGGCTGACATCGCGCAGGTGAGGCAGCGAAGCTGCTTGCGATGGCCCTTCCCGGCGACCCAAAGCGGACACAATTTCGGGGCATTGGCGTACTGCGAATTCACGCAGGAGATGCATATCGTGAGCGACAGCTGTCCCGTTCCGACACCGGCCGAGAAACAATATCTGAGCATTCAGGACCGGGCCGAACGGGCCATGTTGACGACGATCTATAAGGCGATCGAAGACGCCAGCAGGCAAGCAACCGAGGACTTACGATCCATCGGATCGCAGGAGACGCCGCCGACATACGACTATTTTGCCGCCGTCGCACATCAGAAGCTCTTCCTTCTGTTGTGCGGAGCAGACCCCGAGACATTTATGGGCGGCAATCCCGATATCGCCGCCAGCATCCTCGAAAATGGTCGGAACATATCCCAGCATTATTGGACCAACAGAGGCGATGAACCGGCCGTTGATCTCAGCTTCACGTCATAGCAAAGCGGTCGGGGCTGTTCTCCGCGCGAGTGAGCAGCCTTGCAAGAGCGCCGTCGGCCTTCAAGTCATCGGGCTATCGCCATGCGCCCTATCAGATCCAACTGCGATAAGCTGTATCGACGAACCTCCCGGCGGATCGCGAAGCCAAGTTTCTGATACATTGATCGAGCCGTGCCGTTAACACTGGAAACATTGAGGCCGGCAGGGCGACCACGATCAACCCCGGCAGCTTGCAATGCCCCATAGGCGAGCGCCATCCCGAGACCCCGGCTCTGATGGTTCGGATCAATGGCAATCTGCTCAAGCCAGATCAGCCCCGGTTCGCATTCCATTCGACAATAACCCAGGATGCGGTAGCGGTCCCTGACGACCCAAAGCACTTGGCCCTTTTCCGCCAGAATCTGCTCCATCTCGGCGACGCTGTAGCTTCGAAATGCGACGTCCGAGGCGAAGGCGGCATTGTGGAGACGAGCGACGTCAGTCGCGAGATACAATGGCGTTGCGCTCCGCTCAACGACAATTCCATCGGATAAGGCAGGAGCCTGCGCCGACAATGACGAGCACCGCATGGTGATCTCGGACTCGATATGCAGAAAGCCAAGCCTTTCCAGAAAAGCGAGGCCGTCGGGCCAATCGCTCGCGGCCAATGTCTGAAACGAGACAGCGCTGTCGGGGGCATTCAGCGCCAGGAGTTCCTTCAGGAGAGCCGTTCCCACACCTTGCCGACGCCTCGAAGGGTCAATCACCAGCTTGAAAAAGCGGACCTGACGGCCGTCTTGATCGCGCAAGGAGGACTCTGCCAGGCCGATGAGCTGATTGTCTTGGACGGCAACCCGGAAATCCTGCCCGCCTTGATTGTGAGGGCGCTGCACGAAGTCTGTCCATTGGGCCGCCGTAATCGGCCCGATATTCGTATCTCGCGCGGACGCTGCGTCGTAAAGGTTGACAATGGCGTCGGTATCGCCAGGTCGAAGGCTACGTATCAGCAGATCCGGCATCAAGTGAAACGCACTCCAAAAGTCGCCGATTTCTATCTTCCCAGCCGAGTTTTAGCAGCAGACATTTTCTCAACGTCTGCCGCCTGTCCGGCTCATTCGCTGCCTGCGGTGTGGTCGTTGAAGCAAGATAGCGACAACGCCAGTGGACGTGCCGCACTGATTTCAGCGCGGCTGCCATGGATCACTCGCCCCTCGTCTTCGCAGCCTTGCGTGCGGCCCTCGAATTCGGCTGGCCGCCTTTCGGTGGGCCGCCGTCATTCTTGGCGAAGCTTGGCTTGCCGGGCTTTTTTGCCCAGGGCTTCTTGTCGGACCGTTCCGAGACGCCGCCCTCGCCCGTATGCGCCCGTTCCGGCTTGCGATCGGCCTTCCACTTCGGCTTTGGGGCATCGTTCGAACGCGCGCCCTTGTCGGCGAAAGGCTTCTTCTTGGCGAAGCCGCCTTCGCGCTTGGCCTGGAAATCCGGCATGCCGGCAAGCTGCTTGACGCGAATGCCGCGCTCGAGGGTCTTGTCCGGGCCGATGGCCGAGAGGAAGCGCTCCGCCCCCTCAGGCGCAAGCTCGACGAAGGTTTCCTCGGGCTGCATCTTGATGGCGCCGATATCGCGCTTGGTGAGGTTGCCGTTGCGGCAGAGCATGGGGATCAGCCAGCGCGGCTCGGCATTCTGCTTGCGGCCGACGGAAAGCGAAACCCAGACGCCGTCGGTAAAATCGTTGCGTCCCCCAGACGAGCCCTCATCGCGCGGCGTGACCGGGAAATCGTCGCGGCGAGGCTTTCTGCGCTCGCCTTCGGCGGGCACGTCCTGCAATTCCTCGGGCGCGGAATGGCCAGCGCGGTATTGCCGCAGGAATGCGGCCGCAACCTGCTCGCCACCATGGCGTTCCAGCAGTTGCTGGACGATCGACTGTTCGTCCTCGGCGGGCGCAGCAGTGAAGACCGGATCGGCGAGAAGACGCTCGTCGTCACGCTGGCTTACCTCGTCGGCCGACGGCGGCTTTGCCCAGGTGGCGCGGATGCGGGCGGCCTCCAGCAGGCGCTCGGTGCGGCGACGAGCGCTGAGCGGCACGATCAACGCACTCACGCCCTTGTTGCCGGCGCGGCCGGTGCGGCCGCTGCGATGCAGCAGTGTGTCCGGATTGGTTGGAAGGTCAGCATGAATGACCAGTTCCAGACCCGGCAGGTCGATACCGCGAGCGGCGACATCGGTTGCGATGCAGACGCGGGCGCGGCCATCGCGCATGGCCTGAAGGGCGTGCGTGCGCTCGTTCTGGCTGAGTTCGCCTGAGAGAGCGACGACCGCAAAGCCGCGATTGTTGAACCGCGCCGTCAGATGATTGACGGCGGCGCGCGTCGAGCAGAAGACTATGGCGTTGCGCGCTTCATAATAGCGCAGCACGTTGATGATGGCGTTTTCCCGGTCGCTCGGAACCACGGTCAGCGCGCGATAATCGATATCGACATGCTGTTTGGCTTCGGAGGCGGTGGCGATGCGAACGGCGTCGCGCTGGTAGTTTTCGGCAAGCTTGGCGATGGAGCGCGGCACCGTCGCGGAAAACATCAGGGTGCGGCGCTCGGACGGCGCGGCTTCCAGAATGAATTCCAAATCCTCGCGGAAACCGAGATCGAGCATCTCGTCGGCCTCGTCGAGCACGACGGCGCGCAGTTCGGAAATGTCGAGCGAGTTGCGGCGGATGTGATCGCAGAGGCGGCCGGGCGTGCCGACGACGATGTGAGCGCCACGTTCCAGCGTCCGCCGTTCGGTGCGCATGTCCATGCCGCCGACGCAGGAGGCAATGGTCGCCCCCGTCAGGCCGTAGAGCCATTCCAGCTCGCGCTGGACCTGCAGCGCCAGCTCGCGGGTCGGCGCGATCGCCAGCGCCAGCGGCGCTCCGGCGGGTCCGAAACGTTCCGAACCGTCAAGCAGGCCGGGCGCCAGTGCCAAGCCGAAGGCAACCGTCTTGCCCGAGCCGGTCTGGGCCGAGACAAGCGCATCCTTGCCGGCCAGGCCCGGATCGAGCATGGCCTTCTGCACCGGCGTCAGCGTTTCATAACCACGCTTCGCCAAAGCCTGGGCAATCGCAGGAGCGATGCCTTCGAAATCCGTCATCATCTGTCTTTCGGAATTCTTCGCACGCCAAAAGGCGGCGATCATCGTGGCTCGCACGTCGCGAGCCTCTTCTTCAGGCGTGCACATACTTGCTCAAAGCGCCAATGTACAGAGCAGACGCATCTTCGCGCGCGGCGAAACGAAAAAAAGGCAGCGAATCGCGCTGCCTTTGAAGTTTATGCTGTCGAAAACAAGCTCGAGTCGGTGAACTTCATGTCTCGGGAGCCAAGGGCAGCTCCAATCCGCTCCAGCTCATGCGAACGGTCTCAAGTTGGCCTTTACCTTTGACCAAGCTGTCTTAACGCGGGGTTACCAAACGGGGGTCATCGTTTGCCCCTCAGTTTTAAGGCCCGTCTTCACTTTTGAGTTCCTCCAGCCCGGCAAAGAGATCCAGCGCCTCCGGGTTGGCGAGCGCCTCCTTGTTCTTTACCATCCGGCCATGAACCACGTCGCGCACCGCAAGCTCGACGATCTTGCCGGATTTCGTACGGGGAATATCGGCAACCGCGATGATCTTGGCCGGCACGTGACGCGGCGAGGCGCCGGTGCGGATGCGGGTCTTCATCGCCTTCACCAGATCCTCGGTCAGGGAGACGCCGGCCGCGAGGCGGACGAAGAGCACGACGCGGACGTCATCGTCCCAATCCTGGCCAATGCAGAGCGCCTCCAGAACTTCGGGGATCTGCTCGACCTGATTGTAGATCTCGGCCGTACCGATGCGCACGCCGCCGGGATTAAGCGTCGCATCCGAGCGGCCGTGGATGACGAGACCGCCATGCTCGGTCCATTCGGCGAAATCGCCATGGCACCAGATATTGTCGAAGCGTTCGAAATAGGCGGCGCGATACTTGGCGCGTTCCGGATCGTTCCAGAACATGACCGGCATGGACGGAAAGGCCTTGGTGCAGACGAGCTCGCCCTTTTCGCCACGCACCGACTTGCCTTCGTCGTTCCAGACATCGACGGCAAGGCCGAGCCCCGGCCCCTGGATCTCGCCGCGCCAGACCGGCTGCAGCGGATTGCCGAGCACGAAGCAGGAAACAATATCGGTGCCGCCGGAAATGGAGGCGAGCTGAACGTCGCCCTTGATGCCTTCATAGACAAAGGTGAAGCCCTCGGGCGACAGCGGCGAGCCGGTGGAGGTCATCAGCCGCAGGCTCGAAAGATCATGCGAGGTCTTCGGCATGAGGCCGCTCTTGTGGACGGCGTCGATATATTTGGCCGAGGTGCCGAACAACGCGAATTTCTCTTCCTGCGCATAATCGAAGAGGATGTTGCCGTCGGGGGCAAAAGGCGAACCGTCATAGAGGCAAAGCGTCGCCCCGGCGGCAAGGCCCGTCACCAGCCAGTTCCACATCATCCAGCCGCAGGTGGTGAAATAGAAGACCTTTTCGCCCGGCACGACGCCGCAATGCAGGCGATGCTCCTTGATGAGCTGCAGCAGCGCGCCGCCGGTGGAATGCACGATGCACTTCGGAACGCCCGTGGTTCCGGAGGAAAACAGGATGAACAGCGGATGGGAGAAGGATACCGGCTCAAACTCGACCGGCTTTGCCTCGAAGGGCGCAACCAGATCATCAAGGGTTCTCGCGCCCGGCGTCGCCGCCACGACAGCCTCGGCATTGCCGGCATAGGGCACGATGACAGCAGGCGCCTTCAGACGCTGCGCGATGGCGCTGACCTTCGCGGTCACGTCCTGCAGTTTGCCGCCATACCAATAGCCGCTACAGGCGATGAAGAGCTTCGGCTCGATCTGGCCGAAGCGATCCATGACGCCCTGCTCGCCGAAATCCGGGGAACAGGAGGACCAGATCGCGCCGATCGACGCCGCCGCCAGCATAAAAGCAACGGTTTCCGGCATGTTCGGCATCATCGCCGCCACACGGTCGCCCTTGCCGATGCCCTCGGCGCGAAAGGCCTGTTGCAGGCGCGATACCATCGCGGCCAGCCGGTCCCATGACCAGCGATCGCGCACCTTGTCCTCGCCCCAGAATACCAGCGCATCGCCCTCGCCGCTCCGCGACAGCAGGTTTTCGGCGAAATTCAGCTCGGCGTCGGGAAAAAAGCGGGTTTCCAGCATGAGGTCGCCATTGATCAGCGCCCGCTCACCGCGCTTGCCCTTCACGCCGCAGAAATCCCAGACCGCGGTCCAAAAGTTTTCCCGGTCGGCAATCGACCAGGCATGGAGGCCGGCAAAATCGGACAGCGACAGGCCGAAACGCCGATTGCACTCCTGCGCGAAGGCAAACATCGGGCTCTGGCGGCGAAATTCTTCCGATGGTGCCCAGAGCGGCTGCTGATCCTGCATATTTCTCTCCCCCGCCTTTCGCTCTATATAGCGATGCTGCAGCGCATTATAAAATCACGGTGTTGTGGGTATTGCCAGTGCGTGGTGTTTGCATCCGACAAACATTTCCTATATCCGGCAAACTCAGGCAGATTATCCCTATCAGTTCAAGAGTCTCCGCGGGATCATGAGAGCTTCGAAAAACAACAAGTGGCGGTTGACGATGCGATCGGCCTCGCGCTGGCTGCCTGCCGTCGCTCGCACGACCGGCATCATTCTTCTCACGATCCTCATCGTGTTCGCTGTCTTCAGAGCGACCGCGCCTTTCCTGATTTCAAGCGGGCTGGTGCGCTCCGGCATCGAGAAGGCACTCTCGGAATGGACGGGGTATCGCGCCCAGATCGAAGGCGACCCGACGCTTGAATTCTGGCCGACGCCGCGCGTGACGCTCAACCAGGTCACGATCCGCGAACCGACCAAGAATGGCAAGGTTCTCGGCCATGTCGACAGCCTCTCGGCGGATTTCTCTCTTTGGTCGGCGATCCGCGGGCACGCGCATTTTCACGAATTCCATTTCCTGCGCCCGATCCTCTATATCCGCCGCGACGAGAACGGCCTGATCGACTGGACGAACGAAGGCCGTCTTTCCAAGGCGATCGAGCAGGCGGAGGCCTCTTCCGGTCAAGGCATCCGGATGAGCAAGGAACAGGATGCCGCCATCGGCATGCTGACCATCGAGGATGGCAGCATCGAGATGACCGACGAGCGCAGCGGTAACGTCTACAAGCTCAACGCCGTCAATGCCGACATCGCCTGGCCGCGGCTTTCACAGTCGTTGAGCGCCGTCATCCTTGCCCGCTTCAACGGCCAGGACGTCAAGCTGAATTTCGATTCGGCGCAGCCCTTGCTTTTCTTCGCCGGCAAGAATGTGGATACGACGACCAGCTTCGTCTCGCCGCTAATCAGCTGGACCTATACCGGCATCACCAGCATATCGGACTTTTCGGCGCTTTCGGGCAATCTGGATCTCAGCGTTCCGAACGTGCCTTCCTTCCTCGCCTGGAGCGGCCAGCGCCTGCCGGCAGCCGACGCCCTCAAGAATATTTCGCTCAGCGCCAACATCGCAGCAGTCGACAACGGCCTGCGCTTCAACAATCTCAGCTTCAAGATCAATGATTCCACAGCCTCCGGCATCATGGACCTGAACTATACGAAAGCGGGCAAACCGAAGATTTCCGGTACGCTTGCTTTCGACCAGATGAACCTCAATCCGTTCCTGGCCGCCTTCTCCATGCGTCTTGCGGCCGAAACCGCCATCGATGCGCTGCTGAACGGCAATCCGTTGCAACGTCTCGATCTCGATATGCGCCTTTCATCGAACAAGGCGGCTCTCGGTCCCTTCCAATTCGAAAATATCGGCGCCAGCCTGCTAGTGGCGGGCGGCAAGGCCAAGTTCGACATCGGAGACAGCGGCTTCGAGAGCGGTTCCTTGACGGCGCATCTGGAGGTCGCTCCAGGGGATTTCGACGGCGGCGGCAAGTTGCAGATATCAATCCGAAATGCCGATTTCGGCGGCCTCTTCACGCGCCTGAAGCTGATAGGTCCGCTGCCGATGCCCTCATCGGCGTCGCTTGATCTCGCGCTCAGCACCTCCAAGCCGATCTGGGTTGCAAACCTCGGCGACGTTGCCGGCACGCTGCATTTCACCTCGGCGGCGGGTTCGTTCCGCCAATTCGACATCTCCACCTTTCGGACGCTCGCCGCTCAGCAAACCTTCTTCCGGATGAGCGATATCGCCGATTCATCTTTCGATTTCGACAGCATCAATGTCGATGCAAGCTTTGCGAAAGGATCGGCCGAGGTCAAGAATGCCGCGATTACCGGCCGCAACGAGACGATCACGTTTAACGGCGTCGTCCCTTTCCGCACCAACGGTCTGGCGCTGTCGGGCGCAATCGAGGCGACATCGCCGACCGACGCGGACGAACTGCCGATGCTGCCCTTCTTCATCGGCGGCAGCTGGCCGAACCCGGTCGTTTCGCCGGTCGCAACGCTTCTGCAGAAGCCGACACAGCAGCAGTAATTCCTTCTGGAGCGCCAGCCCTTGGCGGCCTCAAGCCGCGGCTGCGGTCTGCTCGTCCCTCTGCCGCTGGACCTCGCGACGCTTCGTCACGATGGACGCGCAGATGACGCCGACGGCGACGACGCCGATCAGGATGGTGCAGATGGCGTTGATCTCCGGCGTAACGCCGAGCTTGACCTGGCTGTAGATCAACATCGGCAGCGTCTTGGCCCCGGCGCCGGACGCGAAGGTCGCGATGACCAGATCGTCGAGCGACAGCGTCAGCGCCAGCACCCAGCCCGAAAATACGGCCGGCGCGATGATCGGGAGCGTCACCTCGAAGAAGGTGCGAACCGGCGGCGCGCCGAGATCCAGCGCCGCCTCCTCGATCGAGCGGTCAAAGGTCAAGAGGCGGGACTGCACCACGACGGCGACGAAGCACATGGTCAATGTCGTATGCGCCATGACGATCGTCCAGAAGCCGCGATCGACGCCCGAGGTGACGAAGAGCAACAGCAGCGACAGGCCGGTGATGACGTCAGGCATGACCAGCGGCGCGTAGATCATCCCCGAGAACAGGATACGGCCGCGGAAGCGCGTGTAGCGGACCAAAGTGATCGCCGCGAAGGTGCCGAGCACCGTTGCAATCGTCGCCGACAGAAGAGCGATGCGCACCGTCAGCCATGCGGCGCTCAGCATCGTGTCGTTGCTGAAGAGATGCACATACCACTGCGTCGAGAACCCACCCCAGACGGTGACCAGGCGCGAGCTGTTGAAGGAATAGATGACCAGCAGCAGGATCGGCAGATAGAGGAAGGCGAGGCCGAGCGTGACCGAGACGATGTTGAAGCGGGACCAGCGGATCATTTGTTATCTCCCCTTCTCGTCGGCCTTGGCCTGGAAGTGCTGGAAGAAGACGATGGGGACCACCAGCACCAGAAGCAGGATGGTCGCCACCGCCGAGGCCAGCGGCCAGTCCGTATTGCTGTAGAATTCCGTCCAGAGCACCTTGCCGATCATCAGCGTTTCCGAACCGCCGAGCAGGTCGGGGATGACGAATTCGCCGACCGCCGGAATGAAGACCAGCATGCAGCCGGCGACGACGCCGGGGATGGAGAGCGGAAAGGTCACGCGCCAGAAGGCGCCGATCGGCGTACAGCCGAGATCCTGCGCCGCCTCGATCAAGGTGCCATCCATCTTTTCCAACGCGGAATAGAGCGGCAGCAGCATGAACGGCAGATAGGAATAGACCATGCCGATATAGACGGCGGTATTGGTGTTCAGGATCACAAGCGGCTGGTGGATGATGCCGAGACCCATCAGCAGCTGATTCAGCAAACCGGTCGTGCTGAGGATCGACATCCAGGAATAGACGCGGATCAGGAAGCTCGTCCAGAAGGGCAGGATGACCAGCATCAGCAACGTCGGCCGGATGGTGCGCGGCGCCTGCGCCATGCCATAGGCGATGGGATAGGCGATGATCAGGGTCAGAAGCGTCGAGATGCCGGCGATCTGCAGGCTCTCGATATAGGCGTTCATGTAGAGCGGGTCGCCGGCGAGCCATGTATAATTGTCGAACGACATGGTCTGCAGCTTGTCCCACCAGTCGCCGAAGCTGTCGCTCCAGGCAAAGGACGGGTCATAGGGCGGCACCGACAGCGCCTTCGTCGACAGCGAGATGCGGAAGACAATGAGGAAAGGCGCGAGAAAGAAGAGCAGCAACCACGTGTAGGGGACAATGATGACGAGGCGCTGATAGATGAGGGAACCGAGCGCTCTCATGGTCAATCCTTCAGCAAGACGCCGGCATTTTCGTCGAAGGAGACCCAGACATCCTGGTCATAGGCGAAAGGCTCTTCGACGGCGCGCACTGCGTTCAGCGACGATGCCTTGACCACCTGCCCGCTCTTCAGCTTCACGTGGAAGACGGTCATGTCGCCGAGATAGGCGATGTCCCAGATCTCGCCTTCGGCGGCGTTGACCGAGGCATTGGCCGGCGGGCGCGGCGTTACCCTGAGCTTCTCCGGACGGATCGCGAGGCTGGCGCGGCTTCCAGCCGACGGCGTATCGCCGGAAGCCGAGCGCACCGTGAAGCCGGAATCGACCGATATCTCGACGATGCCCGATTGCGCCGAGGTGACGTTGCCGTCGAGGATATTCACATCGCCGATGAAGTCGGCGACGAAGCGGCAATTGGGCGCCTCGTAGATTTCGGCCGGCGTTGCCACCTGCACCACCTTGCCATGGCTCATGACCGCGATGCGATCGGCCATGGTCATCGCCTCTTCCTGATCGTGGGTGACGACGACGAAGGTCAGCCCCAGGTTCTGCTGCAGATCCATCAGCTCGAACTGGGTCTCCTCGCGCAGCTTCTTGTCGAGCGCGCCGAGGGGTTCATCGAGCAGCAGCACTTTCGGCCGCTTGGCAATCGAGCGGGCGAGCGCCACGCGCTGGCGCTGGCCGCCGGAGAGCTGATTGGGCTTGCGCCTGGCGAACTGCTCCAGCTTGACGAGCTTCAGCATCTGCGTGACGCGATCGGCGATCTCGGCTTTCGGCATGCCGTCCTGGCGCAGGCCGAAGGCGATGTTCTTTTCCACCGACATATGCGGGAACAGCGCGTAAGACTGGAACATCATGTTGACCGGGCGGCGATAGGGCGGCGTGCCGGCCAGATCCTGGCCGTCGAGCACGATCTCGCCCGTCGTCGGCTGCTCGAAACCCGCAAGCATGCGCAGAAGCGTGGACTTGCCGCAGCCGGAGGCGCCCAGAAGGGCGAAGAATTCTCGGTTGTATATATCCAGGGAGAGGTCGTCGACGGCGGTGAAATCACCGAACTTCTTCGTCACGTTCTTGAAGGAAATGTAAGGCTTGGCCGAAGGATCGGTCCAAGGAGCAAAGGAACGTCGGATATTACCGAGTGACTTCATCATCTATCCCCAAATGGCCGCTCACGCGGGCTTTCCTGGAGTAGTTCCGCTTTTCTACGAATCGCGGAAACGCTCCATCTTTCATTTCTTTCCGCATTCTGGCTGGAAAACCGCTGCGCACTTTTCCTGGAAATGCTTTAGCGCCGGCTCTTCCCCCTCCCGGCACGCTCTTCGTTCTTACGCCATGCTCTTAAGGAAAGGCCCGGACGTTGCCGTCCGGGCCGCTTGGAATTATTGGCCAGTGGTGACCTTTGTCCACAGCCGCGTTGCCACGCGCTGCGTTTTCGCGTCCCATGGGGTCAGGGTGAACAGCTTCTCGCGGACCGCATCGGTCGGATAGACGGCCGGATCATCAAGCACGTCCTTGCTCACGAACTGCTGCGACGCTTTGTTGCCATTGGCGTAAGCGACGAAATCGCTTGCCTTGGCGATGACCTCAGGCCTCATGATGTAATTGAGGAAGATATGCGCTTCCTCGACATGCGGCGCATCGGCCGGGATCGCCATGACGTCGAACCACATCTGCGCGCCCTTCGAGGGGATCGAATAGCCGATGTTCACGCCGTTCTTGGCTTCCGCGGCACGATTGCGGGCCTGCAGCACGTCGCCGGAATAGCCGAAGGCGATGCAGATATCGCCGTTGGCCAGCGCGTTGATGTATTCGGAGGAGTGGAACTTGCGCACGAAGGGCCGGATCGAGGTCAGGAGATCCTCGGCCTTCTTGAAGTCTTCCTGCTTGGTCGAATTGGGATCGAGACCCAGGTAGCGCAGCGCCGCCGGAATGACGTCGGTTGGCGAATCCAGCACGTAGATGCCGCAATCCTTGAACTTGGCCGCCAGCGCGGGATCGAAGATCACGTTGATATCAGGCGCCGCGTCGGTGCCGAGGATCTGCTTCACCTTGTCGACATTGTAGCCGACGCCGCTGGTGCCCCACATATAGTCGATGGCGTACTGGTTGCCGGGATCGTAGGTGGCGATGCGCTGCTGCACCGTATCCCACATGTTGGAGATGTTCGGCAGTTTGGACTTGTCGAGTTTCTGGAAGACGCCGGCCTTGATCTGGCGTTGCAGGAAATAGGCCGTCGGGACGACGACATCATAGCCGGTCTTACCCGCAAGCAGCTTCGTTTCCAGGGTTTCGTTCTGATCGAAGGTATCGTAGACGACCTTGATGCCGGTTTCCTTGGTGAAATCCGCCAGGATCGAATTATCGATGTAATCCGACCAGTTGTAGATATTGACGACCTTGTCTTCTGCCTGAGCGACCGTCGCCAGCGAAACGACCGCGAAAGCCGTTGCTGCAAGCCGTGCGAACATGGACTTCATAGTCTCTCCTGTTTTGTTCAAGGGCATCCAGACGATACCCAACCCTCTGTTTTTCCCGTTAGACTAGAAAGGAAATCGGAAGGCGACAAGGGAAAAAGCAAGCCGGCATGAGCTTTAGCCGTTTTCCCCGAAAACGATCGATCGCCCCGCGGAAAGCCCACGCCGTTCGCACGCGATTGTGAACCAGAGGCCCGCTTCGCGCGTGAATGCGCAAACCGGCTTTGCTAACATTGGGGCGTTCTCTTCCGCGAATAGTCTCAAACCTGTTTCGCCATCCTGCCCAGCGGGCAAACTCAAACCCAGATCGGGGCTCACCAATGCAGTATCAAAAATTCGGCAATACCGGCCTTAGCGTCTCGCGCCTGTGCCTGGGCACGATGACGTTCGGCCTGCAGATCGAGCAGGAAGACATAGCCCATTCCATCCTCGACAAGTCGGCCGATGCCGGCGTCAACTTCATCGATACGGCCGACGTCTATCCGCTCGGCGGCGGCGAGCAGCTTGCCGGCCGCACCGAAGAGATCGTCGGCCGCTGGCTGAAGGGCAAGCGCGACCGTTTCATCGTCGCGACCAAGGCTGTCGGAAAAGTCGGCCCCTCCTCGTGGGACCAGGGTGCGTCGCGCAAGCACCTCCTCGACGCCATCGACGCCTCGCTGCGGCGTCTCGGCACCGATTACGTCGACCTCTACCAGCTGCATTCCGACGATCGCGAAACACCGATCGACGAGACGCTGGAGACGCTCGACGTCATCGTGCGCTCGGGCAAGGCCCGCTATGTCGGCGTCTCGAACTTCCTCGCCTACCGGCTGGCTTTGGCGCTTGGCCGCGCCGATTTCCTGCGCACCGCCCGCTTCGTCTCCGTGCAGCCGCGCTACAATCTGCTGTTCCGCCAGATCGAGCGCGAGCTGCTACCGCTCGCCGAAGAACAGCGCATCGCCGTCATCCCGTACAATCCAATCGCCGGCGGCCTTCTCACCGGCAAGCACAAGCACGACGTCGCGCCGACCGAGGGCCGTTTCAGCGCGCAGCTGCGAGCCGCCGGCAGCAACTACCTGCAACGCTACTGGCACGAACGCGAATTCGCGACGATCGAGAAGCTGCAGGGGATCGCCGAAGAGGCCGGTCAGCCGCTCATCAAGCTCGCCGTCGCCTGGGTCGCCGCCAATCCAGTCATCACGTCAGCCATCATCGGCGCCAGCCGCCCCGATCAGCTGACCGACACGCTCGCGGCCATCGATCTGAAGCTCGATCCGGACCTGAAAGCAAAGCTGGATGATGCCACCGTCGAGTACCGCTGGGGTGACGCGGCACGCTGAAGACACGCAAACCGGCGGTCAATCGCCGCCGATTTACGCATAGGTCGGGCGCTTGCCGGCAAACAGCTCCGAATGGCTCTTCAGCAGCCGGGTCATGCGGTCGACCACGGTGCGGATCTCCCTGCGGTGGCGGTCGGCATTGTTCATGACGATCCATTGCCGGTGGCGAAGCGAGGCGATCTCCTCGCCGACCCGCTCCAGCCGCGGCTCCTGATCGCCGACGAAGCGGGGCAGAACGGCAATGCCCGATCCGGCCAGCACCAAATCGTGCAGGGAGCGCGGGCGGCTGACCGTGAAGGCGATCTCCTCGCGCCTGTTTTGGTACGGCCAGTGCAGATAGGCCGACACCGCCTCCTCCTCCGCCACCGCGATCCAGCGCTGCGGGCCGGAAAAACGCATGTTGCGGGCCTGATAAGCAGCATAGGCGACATCGCCGGTCTTGATGGCAGCGAGATTGGCCTCTTCCGGTTCGAAGGCGCGGATGCCGATGTCACTTTCCCGATGGGCAAGGCTGGCACGGCGCTCACCAAGATAAAGGTCGATCCGAAACCCGTCCCGTTCCGAGCAGATCGACGGCATGTTCTGGCTGAGCAGCCAGCCGACCCATGTGCCGGCGGCAATGCGGACGACCGACGCCCCCTGCGCATCGCGCTGCCAGCTATCGACCTTGCGGGCGGCGGCCTCCATCTCCAACAGCTGGTCGAACAGTGCCTGACCGTCGCCCGTCAGCCCGTAGCCGGCCTGGCTGCGCTCGAACAGAGGCCGGCCGATCTGCCCTTCCAGCTCCAGCATCCGCCGACCGATCGTCGCCGGACTGAGGCCGCTCGAGGCCACAGCACCCGTCAGGCCGCCGCCGCGAGCGACATCGAGAAAAAGCTGATAGGAGTCCCAGGCGGTGTTTTTCATAATTGAAAAACATAGGCCGAAAATGGCTGTTTATAAAGAAAATTCCTGTGTGTAATTGAAGGGATGCCTCACAACAAGGAGACATCCCATGATGGAAAGTTTTGCTTTGGCCAAGGCCCTCGAGATTAAGATCCGTGCGCGCGAAGAGCAATGGCGCCGCAACGAGGACCTGTTCTACCTCGACAATGCGCGAGACCCCTCACCCTTTTTCCAATGGCTCGGACGGATGTTTGCCGCGACGCGCAGCCATAGCAAGGCAACAAAAAAGGCGGACCGGCCGGAAATCCGCCGATCCGCCTGCGATGGCAACAACAGTTGCGGTCAGGCAGCCTGCTCGCGCATGTAGTTGGCGCTGTAGCCGGTCTCGATCTTGAACTGCAGAATGAGGTGCAGCAAGGCGTCGGCCTCGGTTGAGAGTTCGCGGCTTGCTGCCGTGGTCTCCTCCACCATGCCGGCATTCTGCTGGGTCATCTGGTCCATGTGATTGACCGAAGCGTTGACCTCCTGCAATGCGCTTGCCTGATCGTGGCTGGCGCGGGCGATCATTTCCACATGCTGGCTGATGGTGACGATCTGGCTGCTGATCTGCGCGAGCACCGAACCGGCCTCCTGCACGAACTGCGAGCCGGAATTGACTTCCTGGGTCGATTTGTTGATCAGCCCCTTGATCTCCTTGGCGGCAGCGGCCGAGCGCTGCGCAAGCTCGCGCACCTCCATGGCAACAACCGCAAAGCCCTTGCCGGCGTCGCCGGCGCGGGCCGCTTCGATACCGGCATTGAGCGCCAAAAGATTAGTCTGGAAGGCGATCTCATCGATGACGCCGATGATCTGCTCGATCTTGCGCGACGCGTCTTCGATGCGCGTCATGGCGTCGATCGCGTTGCCAACGACCACCGAGCTATCATCGGCGCTGCGCTTGGCTTCACGCACGATCGTATCCGCATCCTTGGCGCGCTCGGCGGACGAACGGACGGTAACGGTGATCTCGTCGACGGCCGCGGCGGTCTGCTCGAGAGAAGCTGCCTGCTGCTCGGTGCGCTTCGATAGGTTCTCGGCGGAGGCCGCCATCTGGGCGCCATTGCTCTGGATCATCTCCACATTGCTGCGGACCTGGCTCAACGTTTCCTGCAGTCGCGACAGCGAACTGTTGAAATCCTGACGCAGCTGCTCGAGGCGACCGATGAAAGGCGTGTCGATCGTCGCCGAGATATCGCCCTGGGCGAGACGCTCAAGGCCGGAGGCAAGCGCGCTCACGGCGTAGTCGATCTGGCGGTCGAGCTCGCGCTTTTCCGCGTCGTTGCGCTGGCGTTCGTGTTCGGCGGCAGCGCGCTCTTCGTCGCTCTGCTCCTCGATGCGGATCTTCGAAATGGCATTCTCCTTGAAGATGCCAAGCGCACGGGCCATGTCGCCGATTTCGTCATGACGCTGTTCGCCGGAGATCGAAGTCTCCAGCAAGCCGTCGGCGATGCGGCGCATGGCGGCGGTGATCTGGCCGATCGGGCGCTGCAGGGTGAGCACGAGCGCGATGCCGCCGGCAACCGAGAGGATGATGCCGAGGGCGGTTGCCAGGATGGATATCGAGTTCGCCTGATCGCGTTCGGTTCCGGCGCTCTGCTTCTGCGTTTCGGCGAAGGCGGTGAGCTGGCCCCAGACCTGATCAAGCTGCTGACGGGCGCTCGCATATTCGCCGATGCGCTGGGTGATGGTGTCGACCAGCTTGCCGCCGGCATCGCCCATCGACTGGATCGCGGGGCGAATGGCCGCATCGATGTCGGTGGCGAAATCCATGCTCTTGGCGCTCTGGTTCAGCGTATCGATATCGCCGCCGAGCTTGGAGACCTCCTGGCGCAGGCGCACGAGGTTGTCCTTGTTGGTATTGGCGTTGAAATCGGCCAGCACGAGCTGCAGCGAATAGACCGAATCTTCCAGCCGACGCGTATCCTGCAGGACCGAATTGGTCTGCGCGACGCGCGCATCGAGCGACACGAAGGTCGTGGTCGCCTGCCGCATCATCTGCGTTGCCGTCAGCTGGGTATAGGTCGAGGTCTGGCGGAAGCGCGTCAGCAGCCGGCTGATATTGGCGACGGTATCGTCGGTCGGAACATCGGTGCTTTCGGTAAAGGCGGTCAGATCCTTGATGGTGCTGACCAGCGACTGGACGACGCTCTTCTGGTTCTGTGGCAAAGCGAGGTCGATAGAGCGCTGTGCCTTGTTCAGATCCGGCAACCGGTCCTTCAGGAGCTTGACCTTGTCGGCCGGCGTCGCAGCCTTGTTGAAATCTTCCGCGACGGAGCCCAGCAGGTCGCCGCCCTTCAGCAGGCGATCGGCGGAGCGCAGGGTCGAGGTCGCATCCGCCTGATCCTGGCGCATCTGATCTTCGAGCTGCTGGCTATTGAAATCGACGTTGAAACGGGCACTGATCAAGGCGCGCTGCGCATCGTCGATCGTCTTGCGCAGCGCGAGTTCCTGTTCGTGCAGCGACCATAACCTGCCGACGAGATTGGACATGTCGGCGGTCTTGGTCGTCGCGTCCGTCAGATTGTCGCGACCTTCCGCATCCTGGCCGAGCTGGCCAAGCGTTGAATTGAGCACGGTCTGCTGGGATTTGATGTCCGCATAGAGCTTGTCGCGCTGCTGTTCGTTGGTGATGCGCAGGAAGTCGTCCATCGAGCCATAGAGGTTCTTGAAGCCGGTCAAGGACTGCAGAACGCTGTTGGAGATCTCCATGCGTCCCTGGAGCAGGCCTGACGCATAAAGCCCGGTGAGGCCCACGGCGGAAATGCTGATGACGAACGGTAGGACGAATATCAGAACCTTCGTCTTGATCTTGAAACGCGACAATATCTTATCAATGAACATAGTGGCTCAGACCTCTCGCACACCGCTCCCCCGTCGACGCCGCCTCGGCGCTGACCGGATGTATAACCATGGTTCTTGAAATATCCGCAGGCGGGGTTCCCGAGTATAAAGTCAGGAAGCAATCATTGCTTCGGCTCTATCAAGCAGTAGAGCGCCCCATTAAATCGTCAGGAATTGTGGGTCTGATTAATTAATTTTCGGATAAGGGCGTTGTGTGGCCCGCAACATACAATCAAACGCTGAAAAGCGGTTGGCGAGACCTATATCCGTGCGCGAGCCAGGGCCGTCGCCCAGCGACGGCCGAGAACAACGGGGGCGGCGAAATCAGAAGCCGCGTACAGCCAGGTAGGCGATGCAAGCGGCTGTCACGCCGGTCGCCAACATCAACAGTCTTGCCGCCAAAAACTTGGCGTTGTCACGGGTCTGAGCGATTGCAATGGCGCGAGCGCGACGCTGTGTTCTGTTCATGAGTATATTCCCATTTTCGCACTGACACGATAACCGGCAAATGGTGCTTTCGGCAACTGCCAATGTATTCACTATTAATGTAGGAAAGGAAAACGCGAGAAACAGAGGCGTGCTCCATTTTACCAAAGTGCCGGCAAGGCATTGAAACGAAAGCTCAAGCGGCTTCGCCGGCGACATGGCCCGATGCCCACGCCCATTGGAAATTGTAGCCGCCGAGCCAGCCGGTCACGTCGACGCACTCGCCGATGAAGAAAAGGCCTGGAATGGTCTTTACCTGCAACGTCCGCGAATCGAGGCAAGTTGTGTCGATACCGCCGAGCGTCACCTCCGCCGTGCGATAGCCTTCCGAGCCCGAGGGTTTGATCGCCCAGGACTGGACGGCTGCCGCAAGCTGCTGCAAGCGCTTGTCGGATTGATCGGCCATGTTGCCGGATATGCCGTCGCTCTCGACGACGTACTGCGCCAGCCGTTTCGGCAGGATTTCCGCAAGGGCCGTCTGCGCCGATTGCCGGCCACTCATCTGCTTGGCCTTCTTGAGAACCGCGACGATATCGATGTCGGGTTCGATCACGATCGTGATGTCCTCGCCTTCCCGCCAAAAGGACGAAATCTGCAGGATGGCGGGGCCGCTCAGGCCACGATGAGTGAAGAGCAGGGCTTCGCGGAAGGACGTCTTGCCGTGGCGGATCTCGGCCGGCGCCGCAATACCGGAGAGCGGCGCCAGGCGCTGAAGCAATTGCGGATCGAGCGTCAGCGGCACGAGGCCCGGCCGGGTCTCGACGACAGGCAATCCGAATTGCTCGGCGATGCGATAGGCAAAGCCGGTGGCGCCCATCTTGGGGATCGACTTGCCGCCGGTCGCGACAACGAGCGAGGACGCTTCGAAAACACCTTCGGACGTGCCGACGCGATAGCCGCCGGAGGTCTGCTCGATGTTGGCGATCTCCGTTCGCAATCGCAGCTGCGCCCCAACCGCACGCATCTCGTCGATCAGCATGCGGATAATGTCCTTGGCGCTCTCGTCGCAGAAGAGCTGGCCGAGCGTCTTCTCATGCCAGGCGATGCCGTGGCGCTCGACCATGGCGATGAAATCCTGGGGCGTGAAGCGGGCCAGTGCCGATTTGGCGAAATGCGGATTCGAGGACAGGAAGTTCTTCGGGCCGGCATGGATATTGGTGAAGTTGCAGCGGCCACCACCGGAAATGCGGATCTTCTCACCCGGCGCTGCGGCGTGATCGAGCACGGCGACCGAGCGTCCGCGCTGGCCGGCGCGGATAGCGCACATCATGCCGGCAGCGCCCGCACCAAGGACGATCACATCATATCTGCCAGCCACACTTCAGTCCTTCATTCTTCGCCGCGCTCTCTGGTCATTTTTCCATCATACGGCGAAAGTCCGAGCGGTTTTCCCCCTCGCCAATTGGCAAACTGCGGTTATGATACAATCGCCGATCAACCCAAATACGGTGTTTTATGCCCGCGAGAAAGACCCCGCTGAAAGCTTCCGTGCCTGCCTCGAAAGTCCCTACGGTGCCCCCCAATCTGAGATCGGCACGCGGCGTGGCAAACTGGACGGAAGCGGCGCAATGGCTGCGGGCGCGCGGGATCGAGGACATAGAATGCATCACGCCCGACCTTGCCGGCGTTCCCCGTGGCAAGATGATGCCAACCTCGAAATTCACCTCGAATACGTCGCTGGCGCTGCCCTCGGCGATCTATCGTCACACAATCTCGGGCGAATATCCCGAGGAGACCGAGAGCTTCCGCTACGAGCCGCGCGACAGCGATCTCAAGCTGGTGCCGGACCTGTCGACGCTTTCCGTCGTTCCCTGGGAAACCGACCCGACGGCGCAGGTGATCTGCGATATCGTCAATTCCGAGGGACACGCGGTATCCTATACGCCGCGCAACCTGCTGAAGCGGATCATGGGGCTCTATCGCGATCGCGGCTGGAAGCCGGTGGTGGCGCCCGAGATCGAATTCTATCTGGTTGCCAAGAATGACGACCCGGACTATCCGCTGCATCCGCCGAAAGGCCGCTCCGGTCGCTCGATCCTCGGCGGCCAGGGCTATTCGATCGCCGGCATCAACGAGTTCGACGAGCTGATCGACGACATCTACCACTTTTCCGAGAAGCAGGGCCTGGAGATCGACACGCTGATCCATGAAGAGGGACCGGCGCAGCTCGAAATCAACCTGCGTCATGGCGACCCGATCGAACTTGCCGACCAGGTATTCATGTTCAAGCGCACCATTCGCGAGGCGGCGCTGAAGCATGGCATCTACGCGACCTTCATGGCCAAGCCGATGCAGAGCCAGGCGGGCTCGGCGATGCACATCCATCAGTCGGTCGTGAACATCGAGACCGGCAAGAACGTCTTCACCAATCCGGACGGCAGCCCATCGCAGGAGTTCTTCTATTTCATCGGCGGCATGCAGCGCTTCGTGCCGAATGCGCTTGCCATGCTTGCGCCCTACGTGAATTCCTATCGGCGGCTGGCGCCGAACATGTCGTGCCCGGTCAACAATGCGTGGGGCTACGACAATCGCACCACTGCCTTCCGCGTGCCGGTGTCCGATCCGCAGGCCCGCCGTGTCGAGAACCGGTTGCCGAGCTCCGACGCCAATCCCTATCTGGCGCTTGCCGCCTCGCTCGCCTCCGGTCTGCTCGGCATCATGAAAAAGGTGGACCCGACGGCACCGACCGAGGATTCGGCCAATGAAGGCTCCATCGATCTGCCGCGCGGCCTTCTCGAAGCCATCGCGCTGCTGGAAGACGAACCGGCCTTCGAGGAGGTGCTCGGCAAGGACTTCATCGACATCTATGCCGGCGTCAAACGCGGCGAGTTCGAGACCTTCATGCAGGTGATCAGCCCGTGGGAGCGGGAATTCCTTCTGCTCAACGTGTGAAGGGAGACCGCCCATGACATTGCAGGAAACGTGGCAGAGCCCGATCGCGCCTGGGCTTTCCTTCTATCAGGCAACCGTCGGCCCGCGCCCGAGCTATCCTAAGCTGGATGGCTCGCGCCGGGCCGATGTCGCCATTGTCGGCGGCGGCTATACCGGCCTCCAGGCGGCCTACAATCTCGCCAAGGGCGGCGTCGGCGTCGTTCTCATCGACGGCAACCGCTTCGGTGACGGCGCCTCCGGCCGCAACGGCGGGCAGCTTGGCACTGGACAGCGCTCATGGCCCGAGGAGATTGAAGAGACGATCGGCTACGCGCGCTCAAAGGCGCTCTTCGACGTCGCCGAAGATGCGAAACGTCATCTCCTCGATTTCACCGCCGAGCACGGCATCGACGTCGACTTTCTGCCCGGCCAGATGAACGTTACGCACAAGCGCAGCTACAAGCGCGACTACATGGACAATGCAGAGATCGCAGCGACGCGCTACGGCTATCCGCATATGCAATTCATGGATCAGGCCGAAACCCAGGAACGGCTGGGTTCGCAATTCTATCTCTATGGCGTCAGGGATATGGGCACGGGCCATATCCATCCGTTGAAGCTGCTCATCGGCCTTGCCCGCGTCACTGCCGAAGCCGGTGCAGCGCTCTTCGAAATGACGAAGGCGAAGGGCTTCCGCCAAGCGGGCGGCAAAACGATCATCGAAACGGATGGCGGAGAGATCACCGCCGACCGGGTGCTGATCGCCTGCAACGGCTATATCGGCAACCTCGAGCCGGTGACATCGAGCCACGTCATGCCGATCCGCTCCTTCATCGGCGCCACCGAGCCGCTCGATGATTTTCCAACCGTGCTACCCGGCAACGAGGCGGTGGCCGATTCGCGGTTCGTCGTGCGCTACTTCCGCAAATCGAAGGACGGACGCCTGCTGTTCGGCGGCCGCGAGGCCTATACGTCAGACAATCCGCGCGACATAACGCAGCACATCCGCCGTCAGATCACCGAAATCTATCCCGCTCTCGGCGATATCAAGATCGACTATGCCTGGGGTGGCTCGGTCGGCATCACCATGCCGCGCCAGCCTTTCGTGCGCGAGGTCATGCCGGGCGTCACCTCGATCGGCGGCTATTCCGGCCATGGGGTGATGCTGTCAAACTATTGCGGTAAACTCTATGCGAAAACGGTTCTCGGGAATGCGGACGAGCTTCATCTCTTTAAGGAGCTGAATATCCCGCCTTTCCCCGGCGGGGCGCGCATGCGGGCGCCTCTGCTGTTCCTGGCGCTCTCGTGGTTTGCGTTGCGCGACAGGTTTTAAAAACCGGAAGATGATTTCTTCCGCCGGCAATCCGCTCTAAAAAGCCGAGTCTGAATTTTGCGATGCACACTGGCCTTTTTAAATCGATTAGATTAAAAGGGGCCTCAACCAAGACCGATTGAGAGATAGCTCATGAGCAGCCAAATCATTCCCGTTGAACCATTTGATTATGTCGTTTTCGGCGGCAGCGGCGACCTTGCCGAACGCAAGCTCCTGCCCGCTCTTTACCATCGTCAGGTCGAAGGTCAGTTTTCCGAGCCGACGCGCGTAATCGGCGCTTCGCGCAGCGCGCTTTCCAATGAAGAATACCGCAAGTTCGCCGATGCCGCCCTCAAGGAACACCTGAAGAAGGGCGAATATGACGAGGCCGAAGTCAAGAAGTTCCTGGCTCGCCTGTTCTATGTGCCGGTCGATGCCCGCAGCGATGCCGGCTGGGATCAGCTCAAGAAACTTCTGGACGAGGGCAAGGAGCGCGTGCGTGCCTTCTACCTCGCCGTCGCTCCAGGCATTTTCGGCGACATCTCGCAGAAGATCCACGACCACAAGCTGATTACCAAGCAGACCCGCATCGTCGTCGAAAAGCCGATCGGCCGCGACCTCGCCTCGGCGCTGCAGCTGAACGACACGATCGGCAAGGTCTTCAAGGAAGAGCAGATCTTCCGCATCGACCATTATCTCGGCAAGGAAACCGTGCAGAACCTGATGGCGCTGCGCTTTGCCAATGCTCTCTACGAGCCGCTGTGGAACGCCAACCATATCGACCACGTGCAGATCACGGTGGCAGAATCGGTCGGTCTCGAAGGCCGTGCCGGCTACTACGACACCGCCGGCGCGCTCCGCGACATGGTGCAGAACCACATCCTGCAGCTGCTTTGCCTGACCGCGATGGAAATCCCCTCTTCGATGGATTCGGAAGCCGTTCGCGACGAAAAGCTGAAAGTCCTGCGCGCATTGAAGCCGATCGACGCTTCAAACGTCGAGCAGGCGACCGTTCGCGGCCAGTACCGCGCCGGCGCTTCGGCGGGCGGCCCGGTCAAGGGCTACCTCGATGAACTCGAAGGCGGCGTTTCCAACACCGAGACCTTCGTCGCCATCAAGGCCGAGATCGGCAACTGGCGCTGGGCCGGCGTTCCCTTCTACATCCGCACAGGCAAGCGGCTGGCCGGTCGCGTGTCGGAGATCGTCATCACCTTCAAGCCGATTCCGCACAACATCTTCGATCAGGCCGCCGGCCGCATCGTCGCCAACCAGCTCATCATCCGCCTGCAGCCGGACGAAGGCGTCAAGCAGTCGCTGATGATCAAGGACCCCGGCCCGGGCGGCATGCGCTTGCGCAACGTCTCGCTCGACATGAGCTTCGCGTCCGCCTTCAACGTCCGCAATCCGGACGCTTACGAGCGTCTGCTGATGGACGTCATCCGCTCCAACCAGACGCTTTTCATGCGCCGCGACGAAGTGGAAGCGGCATGGGAATGGGTCGACCCGATCCTCAAGGGTTGGGAAGCAACCGGGCAGCAGGTGCAGGGCTATACGGCCGGCACGTGGGGTCCGAGCCAGGCTATCGCACTCATCGAGCGTGACGGCCGCACATGGCATGACGATATCTAATCCGGGACGATAACGATGACAGCGAACATGCATGCTTTTGCCAATGGTGCCGAACTCGCCGGCAAGCTCGCGGACAAGGTAGCCGAGACCCTCTCGGCCGCAATCGCGACGCGCGGCTCCGCAAGCATAGCGGTCTCCGGCGGTTCGACGCCGAAGGCCTTCTTCCAGGCGCTGTCATCGCGCTCACTCGACTGGGGCAAGGTCACGATCACTCTGGTCGACGAACGGTTCGTCCCGGCGGACAATCCGCGATCGAACCACCTGCTCGTTCAGGAGAACCTGCTGAAGGACAAGGCGGCAGCCGCCAAATTCCTTCCGCTCTATCAGGCTGCGGCTTCCGTCGAGGAGGCCGCCGTCATCGCCACGGAAAAGACCAAGGCCGTCAGCCATCCCTTCGATATCGCCATCCTCGGCATGGGCAATGACGGCCACACGGCTTCCTTCTTTCCGGGCGGCAGCAATCTCCGGACGGCGCTTGATCCGAACACCCCGCGCGGCATCATCACGATGGAAGCGGACGGTGCCGGCGAGCCCCGGCTGACGTTCACCTTCTCCAGCCTTCAGGATGCCAGATTGCTGGTGCTCCATATCGAGGGAGAAGGCAAGAAGGACGTTTTGGCCAAGGCCGAAGCGTCGGGCGAAGAAACCGAGATGCCGATCCGCGCCATGCTGCGCCGAGCTGCCTCTCCGGTCGAGATTTACTGGGCTCCCTGACACAGCCGGCAGGCTCGTCATCGAACCCTGAAAGACACAGCAACATGTGCTGCGCCATGCGCCCTTCTGGGCGTACCGGCAACGCATGGACTTTTGGACCCCGCGCCAAGCCCTCTACCAGGACAGATCGAGCAGATCTTACGGGCACCGCGCAAAACAGACGGAGGCAGATCGACCATGGCCGCTGACGCCCGCATTTCCAAGATTACCGCACGCATCGTCGAGCGCTCGAAGCCGACACGCGAGCGCTATCTGGACCGCCTGCGCAACGCTGCAACAAAGGGCGCGCAGCGCTCCGTGCTCGGCTGCGCCAACCTCGCGCATGGCTTTGCAGTCTGTTCCCCCTCCGAGAAGGATGCACTGGCGGGAGACCATGTGCCCAATCTCGGGATCATCACCTCCTATAACGACATGCTTTCGGCGCATCAGCCTTTCGAGGCCTATCCCGCCATCATCCGCCAGGCAGCGGCGGAAGCGGGCGGCATCGCCCAGGTCGCCGGTGGCGTGCCGGCCATGTGCGACGGCGTCACGCAGGGACAGCCAGGCATGGAGCTCTCGCTCTTCTCGCGCGACCTGATTGCCATGTCGGCGGCTGTCGGCCTCTCGCACAACATGTTCGATGCGGCCGTCTTCCTCGGCGTCTGCGACAAGATCGTTCCGGGCCTCGTCATCGCCGCCCTCTCCTTCGGCCATCTGCCAGCCGTCTTCATTCCGGCCGGACCGATGACTTCGGGCCTGCCGAACGACGAGAAGTCGCGCGTGCGGCAGCTCTATGCCGAAGGCAAGGTCGGCCGTGCCGAACTTCTCGAGGCGGAATCGAAGTCCTATCACGGCCCCGGCACCTGCACCTTCTACGGCACGGCGAATTCCAACCAGATGCTGATGGAGATCATGGGCTTCCATATGCCGGGCGCCTCCTTCGTAAACCCCGGCACGCCGCTGCGCGAGGCCCTGACGCGCGAGGCGACCAAGCGCGCGCTTGCGATCACCGCCATGGGCAACGAATTCACGCCGGCCGGCGAGATGATCGACGAGCGCTCGATCGTCAATGGCGTCGTCGGCCTGCATGCGACAGGCGGCTCGACGAACCACACGATGCACATCGTCGCCATGGCGCGCGCCGCCGGCATCGTGCTCACCTGGCAGGATATTTCCGAACTTTCCGACATCATTCCGCTGCTTGCCCGCGTCTATCCGAACGGGCTTGCCGACGTGAACCACTTCCACGCCGCCGGCGGCATGGGCTTCCTCATCAAGGAGCTCCTGAAGCAGGGGCTGCTGCACGACGACGTGCGCACCGTTTACGGCCAGGGCCTCAGCGGCTACTCCATCGACATCAAGCTCGGCGCCGACGGCAATGTCGTGCGTGAGCCGGCGCCGGAAAAGAGCGCCGATCCGAAAGTGTTGGCAAGCATCGAGACACCCTTCCAAAACAGCGGCGGCCTGAAGATGCTGCGCGGCAATATCGGCAAGGCGGTCATCAAGATCTCCGCCGTTAAGAAGGAACGCCATATCGTCGAAGCGCCGGCTGTGATCTTCCACGACCAGCTGGAAATGCAGCAGGCCTTCAAGGACGGCAAGCTGAACCGCGACTTTGTCGCCGTCGTCCGCTTCCAGGGACCGAAGGCCAACGGCATGCCGGAGCTGCACAAGCTGACGCCGGCGCTCGGCGTGCTGCAGGATCGCGGCTTCCGCGTGGCGCTTTTGACCGACGGGCGCATGTCCGGCGCATCGGGCAAGGTTCCCGCCGCCATCCATGTGACGCCGGAAGCCGTCGACGGCGGCCCGATCGCCCGCATCCAGGAAGGCGACATCATCCGCATCGACGCGATCGCCGGGACGCTGGAAGTGCTCGTCGATGCCGCCGACATGGCCGAGCGCGAGCCTGTGGTCGTCGATCTCTCGGACAACGAATTCGGCATGGGCCGCGAGCTCTTCGCTCCCTTCCGCCACGCCGCAGGGCCGGCGGATCAGGGCGCGAGCGTCCTGTTCCGCCACTGAGGCTTATACCGCTGAAATGCGGCATCGAAGGCTGATCAAGGAGCCTTCGATGCCGTTTTTTCAGCGTTGGCCGGAGCCTTGTCCGTCCATGCCGGCGGAAGGCCGAGACGTGCTCCCACGAAGCCCGTCACGCCCGGCGACTTCCCGAACGCCTTGCAGGCCTCGTATTTCGGCGCGCGGCCGACGAGAGCCGCCATACTCGCCCTGGATGGGAAGGAGGGCGTCGCCCCGAACGGGGTTTTGCCCTTGACCAGCATCTTGCTGAAATCGCCGCCGAATTTGGCGGCGAGGCTGTAGGCATCGCCTTCCTTGGCGACGGTGCCGGAATCAAGAAACGCGTTCGCGCCGCGCCCCCAGATCATCACAGCCTTTTGCACGCCCTGGGGATCAAGCGCCTCCGCCTCAAGGGAGAGGCTGCCCATGCCGATTGGAATGCGGGGGATGGGCACGGGTACACCCGGCAGCAATACGCTTTTGCCCACGGATGCGACCTTCGAGACGCCGACGGCTGTCGCATTCGTTGGCTTGACCTGGGTCACCACGGCACGAACGGTTAGATCCGCCGGTTGCGACAGGCCGACAACGACGAAACGCTGGCTCAATCCGGAGCATAGCGTTCTATCCACGGCATTGGTGACGAGGTTGCGTTGCTCGGGCGTGAAGGCTGCACTTTCGGCTCGCAACGAAAAAGCGGTCGGGATGATTTTCACGGTCTTGGCCGCAAGAACATCATCCTTGCTCACCCGTAGAAGCGAGTGTGCGACCAGCCCGTCCGATCGGGTCAGGCCATCATAGGATCGCAAGGACCCCGCGCGATCCAGCGGCGCAGTGGCACAACCCGTCAACAGGCTTAAGAGGAGAGCCATCGACCAGATATCGGGTCGCAGGCGGTTTTCGGCGGCACATGTTCCATTTTCATCGTGATTTGAGATTGAATTGCCCGGCATCGATATTTGCGCTCCTGCGTTCGATATGAACATTTGGCATCAACATTAAATATCGCACTTGGTGTAAAAATTAATATTGGCTACTTTGCGGCAGGCTCTGGGCAAGGCGACGGAATTATTTTTGCGGGAAACGGCAATGACAAGAGCGACGCCGCCGCTGGCGAAACAGGCCGGGTAGTTTGTGCGGGGGGAAGATTTGTGACAGAATGTAACAATGCATGATCAGCCCTCAAAACCGGAAGGCCTGCGCGAGCAAAAGCGACGGCTAACGTTTCAACGCATCGCGGACGTCGGACTGCAATTCTTTCTTGCAAAGGGCTACCAGGAAACGTCGATCGACGAGATCGCGGCAGCGGCTGGAATTTCTCGCCGTACTTTCTTCTATTATTTCAAGAGCAAAGACGACATTCTCCTGGCTAATCAACGCCGATATATGGAGTCTCTCAAGGCATCCATTCTAGAGTGCGCGTCGGCCGGGCAACCGCTCGATGTGGTCCATCAAGCAACCTTGAAGCTTGTAATCCGTCTCCAGGCTCCTCAGCTTTTGGAGACGGCTCGCCTCATGCGCCAAACAAGCTCATTGCGCGCCCGCACACGCGGTAACTTTCTGCAGCTCGAACAGGTTGCCTATGAGGCGCTGTGCGAATTGTTTCCGACACGGAATCGCGACGGGCTGCGGCTGATTTCGATGATCGCGGTAAGCCCACTTCGACTCTCGGTCGACAAATGGCTGCAGGAAGACGGCAAGCGGCCGCTGGTTGACTACCTGGAGGATGCGCTGAGGACATGGCGGACGGAAATTTGATCCGCCTGCCGCATGGCTCGCCACTGCAGTCTGTTTCCACCCGCGGCCCCTGATCAGGCCCTGATATCGAGCACGCGGTTCTTGTGGGCCGGATGCGTGCTGTAGACGAAGATCTTGTTCATCTCCTTCTCCGTCAGGAGACGCAGGAAACGGACTTCCACCGTATTGTTGGAGAAGACCTTCATCAGCACGCAGCCGACCTTGCTGATGCGGGCGTCGGGAATATCCAGATAGAATTGCTTCGGCAGATTATACTGGGTGAGGATCGCCAGGACGGCGCTGCTCTGCGAGATGCGGATGATATCGCAGCGGCGTGACGCAAGGTTCATCACGCCCTTTTCGGTGTATTCGAGGCGCGCTGCGTTCATCGTGTCTTCCATGCGGAACCGCACCTCGCGGTCATACATGAAGGATTCTTCTTTGTTGAGGAAATGCTGACCTGAATTAGCTCTGCCGAAAGCAGCCATCTGAGTAGATCCCTAAAGTATATTGCAGGGATGAGACTATCAGCGGGTCTTTAACAGAAAGTTTGAGTGCGCCAGCCCAAGTTGAATTTTGTTGTTCGTCTTTGCCTGGGCCGGCGCCTTCTTGCAAATGCGATCTGCTACTGCTTTCGGTAGGTGTGGCCATCCGCATCGAAGAGATGCAGCTTCTGCCCGTCGGCGGCAAAGCGCATCTTGTGGCCGCGCTGGATATTGGTGATGCCCGGGATCTTGACGATGATCGGCTCGCCATCCACCAGACCTTCGATATAGAGCTGCGTCACTTCGCCGAGTGCCTCGACGATGGAGACTTCGCCCTCGAACAGATAGTTTTCGTCGGTCGCGATGCGCAGATCTTCCGGGCGAACGCCGAAGCTCGCCTGCTTGCCCTTCTCCGAGGCATCGGTCGGCATGTCGAGCGTCACCGACTTTCCGCCTTTAAGCGTCACCGTCGTCGTCGCGCCGGTTTCGGTCACGGTTGCCGGGATGATGTTCATGGCCGGCGAGCCGATGAATTTGGCGACGAAGAGATTGGCCGGTCGTTCGTAAAGCTCGAGCGGCGCACCCACCTGCTCGACGCGGCCGGCCGACAGCACGACGATACGGTCGGCAAGCGTCATGGCTTCCACCTGGTCGTGGGTGACGTAGATCATCGTCGTCTCGGGCATGGAGTCGCTGAGCTTGGCGATCTCGATGCGGGTCGCGACGCGCAGCGCCGCATCCAGGTTCGACAACGGTTCGTCGAACAGGAAGACCTTCGGGTTGCGGCAGATGGCGCGGCCGATGGCGACGCGCTGGCGCTGGCCACCGGAAAGAGCCTTCGGCAGGCGTTCCAGATATTGCGTGAGCTGCAGGCTCGCCGCCGCCGCACGGACGCGACGGTCGATCTCCTGCTTGCTTTCGCCGGCAATGCGCATGCCGAAGGCCATGTTGTCGTAGACGGTCATATGCGGATAGAGCGCATAGGACTGGAAGACCATGGCGATGCCGCGCCTGGAGGGCGGCACTTCGTTCACCTTCTGCCCGGCAATCATCATATCGCCGGCCGTGATGCTCTCCAGCCCGGCAATCATCCTGAGCAAGGTGGACTTGCCGCAGCCCGAAGGACCGACGAAGACGATGAATTCGCCTTCGTTGATCTCCAGATCGATGCCGTGCAGCACGTGCACGCTGCCGTAGGATTTCTTGATATCCTTCAGAACAAGTCCCGTCATGATGCTCCCTCCTCCCAAAGGCTCAGGCAAGACGCGCGAAATAAGCGCCCCAGGCCGGAATATCGATTTTGTTGCCGTAGTTGTTGCTGGTAAAGCCGTGTCCCGTCAACGCCTGCCAATTACCATCAGGCAGCATCGCGAGCGCCTCGACCGGGCTCATGTTGAAGGCGCAGAGAATGGTCTCGCCGGCGTAAGTGCGGGCATAGATCAGCACGTCGCCCTGCGGCTCCGAAAACGCGATTTCGCCCTTGGCGAAGGCCGGATACTGCTTGCGGAAGGCGAGGAAGCGGCGATACTGCTCCAGCACCGAATTTTCATCGCCCTGCTGAACGTTGACGGCGCGCAGGATATGTTCGACCGGCACCGGAAGCCACGGCTTGACGGTGGAAAAGCCACCCTGCGTCACCTGGCTGTCCCAGACCATGGGCGTACGGCAGCCATCGCGACCCTTGAACTCCGGCCAGAACTGGATGCCGTAAGGGTCCTGCAGATCCTGATAGGCGAGATCGGCTTCCGTCAGCGCCAGTTCCTCGCCCTGATAGATGCACACCGAGCCGCGCAGGGTCAGAAGCAGCGCCGCATAGAGCTTGGCGAAAGCATCGCGGTCGGCGACCAGATTGCCCCAGCGGCTGACATGGCGCACGACGTCGTGGTTGGAGAAGGCCCAGCAAGCCCAGCCTTGCGGGGCTGCTGCGTCGAAGTCATTCATCACCTCTTCGACACGCTCCGGCGACAATGCATCCGGCGCCAGGAATTCAAAGGCGTAGCACATGTGCATCTTGTCGCCGCCGGAGGTGTATTCTCCGACGATTTCGAGGCCGCGCTGGCTGTCGCCGACCTCGCCGACGGCGGCAATGGCCGGATATTCGTCGAGCACGGCGCGGAAGCGCTTCAGGAACTCCAGGTTCTCGGGACGGTTCTTGTCGTAGAGATGCTCCTGGAAGTTATAGGGATTGACCGCGGGCGCAGTAGACGCGTTGCGGCGCGAAGGTTCCAGCGCCGGATTGTCGCGCAGTTCCTTGTCGTGAAAATAGAAGTTGATGGTATCGAGGCGGAAACCATCGACGCCCCGGTCGAGCCAGAAGCGCACGACATCAAGCAACCGATCCTGCACTTCCGGATTATGCATGTTCAGGTCCGGCTGCGAAGTCAGGAAGTTGTGCATGTAATATTGCATGCGGGTCGGGTCCCAGGCCCAGGCCGAACCGCCGAAGATCGACAGCCAGTTGTTGGGCGGCGTGCCATCCGGCTTGGCATCGGCCCAGACATACCAGTCGGACTTGGGATTGTCCTTGCTCGAGCGGCTTTCGACGAACCAGGGATGGCGGTCCGAGCTGTGCGACAGCACGAGGTCGATCATCACCTTGATGCCGAGGCGATGGGCTTCCGTCATCATCGCATCGAAATCGGCAAGCGAACCGAAGATCGGATCGACATCCTCATAATTGGAGACGTCGTAACCGAAATCGCGCATCGGCGAGGTGAAGAACGGCGAAATCCAGATCGCATCGACACCAAGCGCTGCGACATGCGGCAGACGGACGGCGATGCCCTTGAGATCGCCGATGCCGTCGCCGTTGGAGTCCTGATAGGAGCGCGGATAGATCTGATAGATCACGGCACCGCGCCACCAGTCCTTGTCCACTTCCGAAGCTGATTGAAGAGCAATGCTCATGCTGAATGGGTCCTGTGTAAGTATGTGTTTGGGTCAGCCCCCCTTCACCGACCCGGCGAGCAGACCACGCACGAGATAGCGCTGCAGACCGAAGAAGACGAGGAGCGGAATAATGATGGTGACGAAGGCCGAAGCCGTCAGTATTTCCCAGTTGCCGCCGCGCGAGCCGAGCAGCGCGTTAAGCGCAGCCGTCAGGACCAGATGATCCTTGTCGGTGCCAAGGAACACCATCGCGATCAAGAGGTCGTTCCACACCCAGAGGAACTGGAAGATCGCGAATGAGGCGAGCGCCGGGAAGGACAGCGGCAGGATGATCTTGACGAAGATATCGAAATCGCTGGCGCCGTCGACGCGGGCGGATTCGATGATCTCCTTGGGCAGGCCGGCAATGTAGTTGCGCAAGAGATAGATGGCGAGCGGCAGGCCGAAGGCCGTATGCGCCAACCAGATACCCGGATAGGTTTTCGATGGAACGCCGAAGATCTGGCCGATCTCGTTATAGATGCGCAGGAGCGGGATCAACGACATCTGCAGCGGCACGACGATCAGGCCGACGACGAGCGCGATCAGGATCGCGCGCCCGGGAAACTCCATCCAGGCCAGCGCGTAAGCCGCAAAGGCGGCGATCAGGATCGGAATGACGGTTGCCGGGATCGTCACCGTCAGCGAATTGATGAAGGACTGGCCGATGCCCTCGCCGCCCAGCACGTTGCGATAGTTGTCGAACGTGAATTGCGGCGGCGTGGCGACGGTGAGATAGACGCGCCGGGCGCGTGCGTCGGCTTCGAACGGGCCGTTCTTCTGATAGCGGTAGCTGCCGTCGGCATTGACGGTCAGCGTCTCGCCATTCTCAAGTTCGGCAGGCGATCCCGCCTTGTAGGCGGCCGGCTCCTGCACGCGCAGACCGAAGGACTGGATCTTGCCGCCGCCTTCGACGGCAAGCGTGCCTGATATCACGAAATTCGCGCCATCCGGCTTTGCCTTGTCCGGGCCGTCGAGACGGGCAGCCGTCGTGCGCGAGGAACCGGCAAAGGCCGTCCACCAACCGGAGGCGACGATCTGGTCCTTGTCGCGGAGCGCGGTGACGAAGATGCCGAGCGTCGGCAACAGCCAGAGCAAGACGATGAGCAGCACCGCGGCATGAACGAAGATGCGGGCGGGACCGATGCGGCCGAGATTCCCAATCATTGTCAGCGCCCCTTCGTCTCAGCGTTTGCACGGCGGATGTTCCAGATCATGATCGGCGTGACGGCCACCATGATGATGAGCGCGATGACGGCGCTTCGGCCGCTATCGCCGCCGCCGCGGAACATCCAGTTGAACATCAGGTTTGCCAGCACCATCGTGTTCCATTGCCCGTTGGTCATGGTGAGCACGATGTCGAAGACCTTGAGGACGAGGATGGTGATGGTGGTCCAGACCGTAGCAATCGTGCCCCAGACCTGCGGCACCATGATCTTCCAGAAGATCTGCCAGCCATTGGCGCCGTCGATGACGGCCGCTTCGATGGTTTCCTCGGGAATGCCGCGCAGTGCCGCCGAGAGGATGACCATGGCAAAGCCGGTCTGAATCCAGATCAGCATGACCATCAGGAAGAAATTGTTCCAGAAGGGAATGGTGATCCAGACTTCCGGCGTGCCGCCGAAAAGCTGGACAACGGCGTTCAGGAGGCCGATCTGCGCGTCGGTGCCGCCGCGATATTCGTAGATGAATTTCCAGATGACCGAAGCGCCGACAAAGGAGATTGCCATTGGCATGAAGATGACGGCCTTGGCGATATTGCCCCACCAGATGCGGTCGGTCATGACCGCGATGACGAGGCCGAAGAAGGTGCAAGCGGCCGGAACCACGGCAAGCCAGAGGATGTTGTTGAAGATCGACTGGCGGAATTCGGTATCGTTGAGCGCCCAGAGATAGTTGGCGCCACCGACGAACTTGCTGCCGTCAGGCCCATAGAAGGACAGGATGAACGTCGCCACAACGGGATAGACGAGATAGACGACCAGCAGGAACAGCGCCGGCCCCAGGAACAGCCAGGGGCGGATGAGGCCGCGGCGCCGAAGGTTGACGGCGGCCTGATGGACGTCATCGCCCTCGCGCGCCGGGAAAATCAAGTCCAAGAGCTTGTTGGAGAACCAGAAATAAGCGGCGCAAATGGCAACGCCGAATATCATGGCGCCAATCGCCGATACGATCTGCGAAAACATCCATTCCCTCCCCGAATTTACCTGCTTTTATCCACCCGTCCGACATCTGCCGCGCGCAAGGGCGGGCCGTCATATGCTATCTGGCGCCGCCGGCGATCTGCCGGCGGCGATAGGCTATGCTGTCTTACTTGATGGCGTCCCAGGACTTCTGGATCTGGTCGGCAACATCCTGTGCGGACTTGCCACCGACGAAATCCACCATGCCGGTCCAGAACGAGCCTGCGCCGATCTTGCCCGGCATCAGGTCGGAGCCGTCGAAACGGAAGGTGGTGGCGGAGGTGAGAATCTCGCCTTCCTTGCGCAGCGTGTCGTTGGCGTAAGCAGCCGTGTTGACGGACTTGTACGGCGTCAGGAAACCGGACTGCGCCATCCAGACTTCCTGGGCGATCGGCGTCTGCAGGAACTGGATGAAGGCGCGAGCGGCCTTCGAGTCCTTGGTGATGGTCGCCAGCGTGCCGGCGCCTTCGACTGGCTTGCCGAGTTCAGGATGCGAGGCAAACGGCGGGAAGTAGAAGAAGTCCGCATCCTGGCCAAGCTTGGTGCCATCCGGGAAGAAGGACGGGATGAAGGACGCCTGCTTGTGCAGATAGCACTTCGGCGGAACCGTGAAGAGGCCCTTCGGGCTGTCGCGGAAGTCCGTGGAAGCGACCGCTGCGACACCGCCGGCGACATATTTCGGGTTCTTGGCGAACTTGCCGAATTCCTCGATCGCCGCAACGACCTTCGGATCGTTGAACTTCAGCGTATTGTCGACCCAATGATCGTAATCCTGCGGCGTGTTCAGGCGCAGCATCAGATCCTCGACCCAGTCCGTTGCCGGCCAGCCGGTCGCGCCGCCCGAACCGAGACCGATGCACCACGGCGTGCCGCCGTCCTTGACGATCTGGTCGGAAAGCTTGACCAGATCTTCCATGGTCGTCGGAACCTTGTAGCCGGCTTCCTCAAAGTTTTCCGGAACGTACCAGACCAGAGACTTCAGGTCGGCCTTGTAGGGGAAGGCATAGAAGGCGTCCTTGCCGTCCTTGCCCTTATAGGTGCCGTAGCCGACCCAGCTATCGCCGGCGCCGTAATTCGTCTTGACCCAGTTCGCGACGTCATCGCCGAGCGGGGTCAGATAGCCCTTGCTGGCAAGGTTGGCCAGAAGGCCCGGCTGCGGGAGAATAGCGACGTTCGGCGGCGAGCCCGCCTGCGTGTCGATGACGATCTGCTGCTCGTAGTTTTCCGACGACGAATATTTGGCGTTCACGCCGGTCGCTTCGGTGAAATAGTTGAGGACGCTGGTGAAGAGCGCCTCGTCTTCGCCGCGCCAGGGCCCGAAGATGGTCAGCGTCTCGCCCTTCAGGTCGGTATGCCCGGCCTTGAAGTCGTCATAGCTCTTCCAGTTGAACTTGGAGTCCTGGCCGGGCTGGAACTTCAGATCGGCAGCCATAGCCGCACCCGTCGCCAGAGCGACGGCAGCAACGGTCATCAAAAGCAATTTTTTCATGTGGTTGTCCTCCCAAATAACGAAACCCATGAGCCCAAACACTGTTTTGTGCTGTGCGCCCCATTCCTCAAAGCGCTTTGGCTACCTCTCTCATCCATTGTGAGCGGAATAAAGTCAAGCGATTTTCAGTTTTCACTTAATATTCACAGCATTTCTCGCATTGCAGCATAAAATACGAACCATTATTTTGCTAATTACCTTGTCTCTCGCGCTTCTCCTGCTACATATTTGAAAGCGCTTTGAAAGCCTGAGACTTTTCGGGAGGTTGTCTCGGCATTTTAGCGGCTTGTAGCTGGAGGAGCCAAAATTCGTGAATCTGAAACAGCTATCGCAAATGCTTGGGCTGTCGCAGACGACAGTCAGCAGAGCATTGAACGGATACCCGGAGGTCAATCACGAGACGCGCGAGCGCGTTCTCAAAGCGGTTCGGGAAACCGGCTATCGGCCTAACAAAGCGGCACAAAGGCTCGCGACCGGCAAGGCCGGCTCGATTGGACTTGTCATGCCGACATCATCAGGCAACTCCTCCGACGCGCATTTCAGCGAGTTCCTGACCGGGCTTGGAGAAGAAGCCCTGCGACACGATTTTCATTTCGTCCTGACGCCGGCAGATCCGAATGACGAGGTCGGCGCCTTGCGGCGGCTCGCGGCCAGCGGCAATGTCGATGCGCTCTTCGTCAATTACATGCGCGGCCACGATCCTCGCCTGGAGATGTTGAAATCGCTGTCGATGCCCTTCCTCGTGCATGGGCGATCGATCGGCTCCGAGCCGGACTATCCCTTCCTCGACATCGATAACGAATCCGCCTTCTACGACGCCACGAAACTGCTGCTGCAGCTCGGCCACAGGCGCTTCGCCCTCCTGAACGGCCCGATCTATCTCGACTTCGCCATCCGCCGGAAGAACGGCATGGATGCCGCCCTTTCCGAACGCGGTCTGATGCTCGACGAGGCCTGCACCAGCCACACGGCGATGACGGACGAGCAAGGCCTGTTTGCGATGGAGCGCATCCTGCAGATGGAGAAGGACAAGCGACCGACCGCGGTGCTCTGCTCCAGTACCGTGCTGGCGCTCGGCGCCGTTCGCGCCATCAATCAGGCGAAGCTCAAGCTCGGCGAAGACATTTCGATGATCGCCCACGACGACGTGCTGACCTTGCTCAAGCCGGAAAATTTCACTGTGCCGCTGACGACCACCCGCTCGTCACTGCGAGCCGCAGGGGTGCGCATCGCCGAACGACTGATCGGCGAGATCAAGCATACGGAGACATTTCCGGCGCAGGAATTGTGGAAGGCGGAATTGATCGTGCGCGCATCGACCGGCGTCGCGCCGGCCGATTGATGAAGGCTTAAAACTTCGGCGGCGGCTTTCCGGCCGTGCGATGGGCTGCGATGACGGTATTGGCCATCAGCATGGCAATCGTCATCGGCCCGACGCCGCCCGGAACCGGCGTGATGGCG
>NZ_JBIVYI010000011.1:0-207304 GCF_044769665.1 Rhizobium sp. NPDC090279
TGCCGCGTTGGCAGAAGCGGAGCGTCTGGCTGCCTATAAACTCACAAAATAGCAGCATAAGCTTCCACCCGCCGTGGCCCCAGAACGGCGCTTACATCGGATTCGGGATTTCCGTTTGTGATGATCTGTGATTCACTTTGCCCCTGGAAGGAGAAGTGCCATGGGCAAGCCGCATCCAATCGAGTTGCGTGAGCGCGTCGTTGCGTTTGTTGGTGATGGCAATAGTAACCGGGCGGCGGCACGGCATTTCCGCGTTTCGCCTCGGTTCGTCAACAACATGATTATACTGCAGCGGACATCCGGCACTCTTGCCGCAGCCAGGCAGGGCCACCCGCCTGGTGGGGCTAAGCTTTCGGCCCATGGTGAATGGATCCGCGAGCGTATGTCTTCCCATGGCGAAACGACTTTGGACGAACTGTGTGTCGAACTCGCCGCGCGTGGTGTCGAAGTGCATCGAGCCACGGTCGGCCGGTTTCTACATCGGCTTGGGCTGAGCAATAAAAAAAAGCCTCAAGGCAAGCGAGCAGCGCAGGCCAGAAATCGCCAAGGCACGTGATCTTTGGATGAGCCGACGCAAGCGGTTCTTCAACAAGGCATTGTCGCGTCTCATCTTTATCGACGAGACGTCAACGAATACACGCCTGACAAAGCGCACCGGCTGGTCTCCCAAGGGCAGTCGCTTCAACGCCTATGCCCCTTTCGGAAAGTGGAAGACACAGACCTTCATCGCCGGGCTGCGATGCCATGGCCTCACGGCTCCCTTCATCGTCGATGCACCAATGAACAGCCGTATCTTCGAAACTTGGATCGACACCCAGCTTGCCCCGACATTGTCGCCCGGCGATGTCGTTATCCTTGACAAGGTCGGCTTTCACAAAAGTGAGCGCGCCGAACAGTTGGTCAAAGCGAAAGGCGCGTGGCTTCTCTTTCTGCCACCCTATTCGCCAGACCTGAACCCCATCGAAATGGCCTTCTCCAAGCTCAAAGCACTTCTGAGAAAGCGAGCCGCACGAAGCTTCGACGCAATCACGAAAGCTCTCGGCGACATCATAAACCTTTTCTCAGTCGCAGAATGCCGCAACTATTTCAAAGCCGCCGGCTATGAGGCCAGATAAATGCGACACGCTTTTAGCCTCCGCTGGTCCAGAAACCTTGGGCGGTTCAGAAGAGGGCGGACTCTAATCCATTCTGGAGGAAAGTCTCAGTGGCAGGTCACAAACCAGCTTTCCGATTGGCGGCGTCAGGCGCGCGACGGCATTCCGGTGCTGCCGTTTGCGGTGACAACCGCGCCGTCGCAATGCATTGGTGCGGAGCCGGCATCGTGCCTGTGGCAATTGCTGTTGAGCCGACTGACAAAACACTGCGGGAAGAAAGAAGGGCACAGAGATCAAGACGCCCTACAAACGGTCCGCATCACCCTAAGTACAAGTCCCTGCAAAACGTGCAAGGATTGCGTTCTGCACCCCAACATAAAGAGCGCCAAAAAATGCTTCTTTGACTCTCAGTTTATTGACGAAAGAGCGACTGCCGCGAACGCCGTTAATCCACCGAAAATCAACAGGAGCTTCATCATGATGAGTTGCGCAAGCTTTCGCTTTTCTGTGTCCGTCACGCTCTTCTCGCTTCGAAAAATAGCTGCTGAGAGAATACTACTACGCCGCAATTGGGATAACAGTGTCGTTTAGTGTGCAAAAATAGCACTAAGGACACGGCTTGGCTATAGCTGCGTCGCTCGGGATGATGTTGGGGGAGAGTTTACTTGTCGCGCATAGGCGCGCACTTCATAAGGAGTCGATACTCTTGCATGCGAAACTCAATAACTGCATCATAGTTGCGTTTGGCGCCCGGGTCATTGCGTACATGCGCCCCTGCCGGAAATGCTCTTTCGAACCACTCTCGGCTGGGCTCTTTGGGAACAAAAACCCATGCACCAGGGAGCGCTTGGTTCCCTGATTGGCCGAAGTTGGGGTACAACCCACGGCGGCTCAATTCCTCAACATAACGGTCCGCCGGTATCTGCTCAGATTCCCAAAGCTCCTTAAGCATCTCGAGCGTGGTGTCTTCGATTGAAATAACTTTAGCCAATAACATCTCCAATAAGACTCTACATTTGGCGCGAATGCTCTTATAGAGAATGGCATTCGTCAAGCGCCTATGTACGCTTTAATTGCATTATGTTGCTTGAGGTAATCGACGCCACAAGTGAAAAACATTAACGAAATGAAGGCTTTAGATGGAAGTTGATTATTCCAAAGCGACGCTAAAAGAATTGAATGAAATCATTGCTGATGCAGTCGCGGCTCGAAACAAGATCATCTCGACACGCAGGTCACAACTTCTCGCTGAGCTGAACGAGCTTGATAAGTTGTCCAAAGCAGGCTTAGGGAAGGCCGCAAGAGAAGTGCCTAGTTCAAAGGCTATCTATAGAGACGACAAAGGAAATTCATGGCGCGGCAAAGGTCGAATGCCTCAGTGGCTGAAAGATAGAATTGATGGTGGCGCAAAGTTAGAAGATTTTGGGGTGCGCGAGGACTACGGCGTAAACTCATAAAATTGCTTGGTGTTTATCGACTGCCGTGATTCAAGGCTTCCAAATAAGGAAGCATTTGATGACGCGTCGCCGCTACGAACTGACCGACCACGAGTGGTCGGTCATATCGCCGTTGTTGCCCAACAAGCCCCGCGGCGTTCCGCCGGTCGATGATCGGCGGGTGCTGAATGGCATCCTGTGGCGGTTTCGAACGGGCTCGCCCTGGGCGGAAGTCCCGGAAGCGCTATGGCCCGCCGACCACCTGCTACAACCGCTTCGTCCGCTGGCAGAAAGCCGGGGTATGGGATCGGCTTCTTGAAGCAGTTTCGGCGGCGTACGATGGTGACATCGTCATGATCGAATCGACCTGTATCCGCGTTCACCAGCATGCGGCTACGGAAAAAAAGGGGATGGCGATGCTGGCGGCACGGGACGTTCCCGCGGCGGACTTACGAGCAAAATCCACGCGCTTGTCGATGCCGAAGGTCTCCCCGTCAACCTGCGTCTGACTGGTGGACAGGTCGCCGACTGCACGCAGGCCGACGCGCTGACGGACGAACTCGGCGAAGGAGATATCCTGCTGGCCGACAAGGGTTATGACAGCAATGCCAATCGGACCAAGGCCGCCGAGCGAAAAGCCTGGGCCAACATCCCGCCGAAGACAAACCGCAAGGGCTCCTTCGTGTTCTCGCGCTGGGTCTGTCGGCAACGGAATCTCGTGGAACGGTTCTTCAACAGGATCAAACAGTTCCGAGGCATCGCAACCCGATATGACAAGCGCCCAAAAAACTACCTCGCCGCAGTAAAGCTCGTCGCCGCAAGAATATGGTGCCAGAATTTATGAGTCGACGCCGTAGGACAGGTAGATTTGGTTTGAATTCTCCTCGTATGGACACGAAAATAAGCAAGTGGTTTAAGTTCGATTGTATTCATACGCCATTTGCATCGTAAGCGTGTATGGACCCCACGTATCATTTGGCGGGCTGATGGGGTTTCTTCGGCATGAATCATGCGAGGAATCCTATGAGCGACAGTGTGAATCAGCCACGAACATTTGAAGTGTTGACGACGGCGCCGTTGCGGACGCGCCGCAAGCTGAGCTCGGCAAAGTCTCCGGGAAGTCCAAAACTGCGGAGGCGATCCGCTATGCTCTCACCGGCGCGAGGCGTTGGAGCGCTTTCTGACGGACGGTCGTATCGAAATCGACTCCAATATTGTCGAGCGCGCGATCAGGCCCCAGACAATTACGAGAAAGAATAGTCTATTCGCCGGCAGCGAGGGCGGCGGACGAACCTGGGCGACGGTGGCCACTCTCTTGCAGACAGCCAAAATGAACAGCGTCGATCCCCTCGACTGGCTCTCCCTGACATTGACACGCATCGCTCAAGGCTGGCCCGTCTCAGAAATAGACGCCCTCATGCCATGGAACTTCAGGTCACACGCCCTCAGCTAACCGCTTACGATAAAACTTGGGGGCAAGGTCAGCGGCTATCGTGAAGCTGTCGCAAAGGCTTTACCAGATGCCGTTCAGGTCGCAGATCGTTGGCATTTGATGGAGAACAAAGCAAAATCTCCGCAGTAGCAACCGGGCGGTTACGATCCAGGAGTTGCGCCAAGAATTGCAATCAACATCTTGCAGCCGCCCAAGGCGTCGGCCCCATCAACATACAATGCCTTGCTATGGACATCTCGTCAGAGCGGTGCCAGAAACGCTCGGAGACATAAAGCAACATGCGGAAGCAGCCCCAAGGGCACACCAATTTGGAAAGTTCGATCAGCTTGAGCCACGCCGTGGATTTGCAACGAGGGCGCAATGAAAAACTATGAGATGCCTCAGAGGCTATACGCGCTTGACACCCTTAGGGGGGGCGCGGCAATCGTCGTGATATTCTGGCACTGGCAGCATTTTTTCTATATCGGCAGCGATGCATCCAACGTTCCTTGGGATTCACAGCCCTTTTACCCATACCTTTTCGCGCTCTACAAACACGGTTGGCTAGCGGTTGACCTCTTCTTCGCCTTGTCTGGATATGTGTTCGCGTGGCTCTTTGCCGACAAAATTGCCACAGGAAAGATCTCACTCGCTACCTATGCTTTGGATAGAATCAGCCGCCTCTATCCCTTGCACATAGTCACGTTCGCTGCGGTTTTCTTTCTGCAATTTCTTTATGCGAGATCACACACGGCTTATTTCGTTTTTCAGTTGAATGACTTGTACCATGCTTTTTTGAATTTATTCCTAATTCCCGCTTGGGGTTTTGAAAAGGGCTGGTCATTCAATGCGCCGATATGGTCCGTTTCCGTGGAGGTGTTCCTCTACATCGCATTCGGCGTCGGATGCCTACTTGGGCGCGCGCGATTACTTGCGTTCGCAGTACTTATCGCGATCGGCTACCTGCTTCCTGAGCAATTTGGAAAAATTGCCGTGGGACTGCGTGAATTCTTCACAGGAGGCTTCGTCTACTTCGCCATTTCCCATACATTGCCCCGCATGGGTGCGCGGTCCACTGCAGGAGTATGGACGGCACTTGCGCTTATTGCGTGGGTATACGCAGCGAATTACGGAGTTTCGGACACTTCGAGATATATCATTTTCCCCGCAACTGTCGGCATGTTCGCGGCGATCGGTATCGCAAAGCGTAACTTCCTCAAAAACGGAGCATGGCTCGGGGATATAAGCTATTCCGTTTATCTATTGCATTTTCCGTTACAAATCGTCTTCGCAATTGTGTGTGATAGGCTGGGTTATCAGAGAACAGTCCTTCTCTCGCCATTCGCAATGGCGGCTTTCTTCGCAATTTTGATCCCGGTAGCCGCCTTCACTTTTGTCGCATTTGAACATCCCACAAAAAACTGGCTTCGCGCGAATTTCTTGCGCCACCGTCAGACTTCACCCGCAGAATAGTCAATCAGTATTTCAATTGCACCAATTGTTAATAACGGGTAGCCTGCCCGGATGAGGAAATTAGGTCTAGAGCGCTTCAAGAACTGAAACGCTCTAATGAGCCATCATCAAAATCGGCAACTGTTAACGCTTGACGCCACACGACATTAAGTCCAGCACTGCATATGCTGCTCTGTCCCAGTCGTATTTCTCAGACTGCTTTCGGCCAAGCTCTCCCAATCGTTTGAGTTTTCCCGAGTCTTTCAAGAGGTTCGTAAGCCCGGTGGCTATTGACCTAACGCTGTGAGGGTCCACAAATTCACCGGCGCAGCCCGCGATCTCGGGCATCGATGAAACATTGGAGGTCAATACCGGCACGGATCGGCTCATTGCCTCCACCAGCGGAAGGCCGAAGCCTTCGTAGAGAGACGGCATCGCAAGGCATGTCGCAAAAGAGTATAACGTCGATAACTCTTGTTCCGTTACATAACCCGTGGCTCTCACACTGTCTTTAAGACGTAGCCTATCGATTAAGTCCGCGAGGTCTACGTCACCCCATCCTTTACCACCGACCAGCACCAGTTGATGTTGCTCTCTAAGCTCTTCCGAAAGTAACGAGAAAGCCTCCAGAAGTCGGGGAAGATTTTTCCGCGGTTCCAAAGTACCGACAAATAGTATGTAAGGTTTGTTAATCTGCCATTTTTCTAGAAAAGAGACCGACAGGCTTGGAGGCAGTTTGGAAATACCGGGATAGATCGTTGATATAGGAGCATTCGTGGCGGGAAAGACAGAGAGAATATCACGTCGCGTGCTGTCAGAGACGCAGACAACGGCATTAGCCCGTTTCAGTGCGAGCGGCATGAGTGTCGATTCAGTTAAATGGCTGAGACGACGCATTGTATGGCCAGCAAAATACCAAACGAGATCATGCACTGTTACCACCTTGAATACCCGCGGCGGCAAACCATAGGGCAACCGATGTGTAGGTCCCCAAAAAACATCAATATTATCTGTCGCTGCCCAATATGGTAAAGCCGTCTCTGCCCAGAGCATCCTACCTATTCGGCTAGCACTTAAGCTAAGCGTTTTTGCTTCATGATGTCCCCGCTCATCTTCCAACGAGAACAATATCGGAGAAGGGCTATAAAGACGTAGATTTGCACCTGCGCGCAACAATGCGTTGCACATTTCGTGAGTATATCGCCCAATTCCCGTCAAAGGGATTGAAAGCAGACGAGCGTCAACTCCAATCTTCAAATGTCGGCTCCCCAAACAACACTTACTGGTGAGTGCCCTGAAGTTTCTCTTGATGCAGCGCCTTTAGCATCCCCGCCAACCGGCGACCGATCGCCGGATAGGAATGAGCGTGTCGCCAGCGACGCGCCTCACTCATGGTATGCCGAAATCTTTCGTCACCGGCGACAATGCTCGCACGTATCTCGCTGAGCCCGGTAGCGATCTCTAAAGGAGAAACGCCAGGAAGCTGGAAAACCGCATTCGACACGTCGTCGAAGATCGGAAGTGGCGTGACGGCGACTGGTTTGCCGGTAGCAATGCCATATCGAACAGCACCACTCGCTGACTCCGCTGTGTTTTGATAAGTATAAGCGATGAGATCTGCAGAAGAAAGAAGGCGGAGGCTCTCGTCATCCGGCAAAAAATCGGTGTAAAATTCAATTGCAGAAAGCAACCCGAGACGGCGCGCCAGTGCCTTCGCTTCAGCAATAAGCTCCGCCGAAACTGGCGCTGGATATTCTGCGTTGACCAGTCGGAGTCGATAATCAATCCCGTTTCGACGCAGAATGTGCAGCGCCTCAATCAACTCGGAAATTCCCTTGTTCGGCAAGAAGAAACCATAGGCTGCGATCACGAAACTCGATTGCGAAGCTGATGCCGAATAAGGCACAGGCTTGTTTGCGGGATCAACGCTCGAAAGAACTCCGTGTGGTAGCAAGGCGACGTTGTCGAGAATGCCTATATTCTTGAGCCGATTGAGGTCATTAATTGAATGCACAAGAATTCGATCGCAGCGAAGCAATGCCGGCTTAAGATCAACCAGCCGCTTCTCCTTATCATGTTTGGGGTCCACCGTCGCGTGCAGCGTTATCACGACTTGGGTGCCGGAATCCATGATCCGATTCAAAAAGCTACAGAGATAAGGAATATTATAGAAACCGTAGTTGAACTGAAGGACAATAATATCGAACTTATGCCGCTCGATCTGCTGCGCCAGTTCTGTCAGATCGTCGTCATTGCCTTCTTTCCAGCAACGAATCACATTTTCCGAATCCACCCCCAACGCTGTATGGATTTTCGGCGCGAGTACCAAAACGGGCATGCCCAGAACCTGCAAGAGGTGGTTTGAGTAGGTCGCAATGCCACAACGCTGATTATAGGTAGTAACCCAGCCGATCTTCGGTTCCGAAAAACATGGATTCGATACAAACCGCCGCGCCGCCTCGATCTGCCGCGCTACTACATCGCTCCATTTATGCGACTCCAACAACCGCTTTTGAAAAGCCGAAGTCCTTGCTTGCCGTTGCTCTGCTGGCTCATCAAATACCTTGCGCATCATCCGCGCTAGATGGTCTGGATCCGGCTCTGCCCAGACGCTATTCTGAACGCCGGAATGAGTGGCCGCCGGAACGAAATGGAAGTCGATCAAATCAACTTCAGTAGAATCGCAGAAATCTAGCTGGCCGCTCCAAGCGGTTGTGATCACCGCCGTACCACTGAGGGCAGCTTCTGCGAGCGGAAGACCATATCCCTCTGCTCGGCTCGGTGCGACCAGAACATCGGATTGACTGTAAACAGCCTTCATCTGTGCATCAGTTAGATCATCGAAAATAATTGCGATGTTAGGATAATCCGGATGACGCGCACGAGCCTCTTCCAACCAGTGCTCGATCTCGTTGTGCGGATTGCGGAAAGTCTTGACGATCAGGATTACATCGTCTTTGGACGTAAAGGCACGACCATAACTTTCAAGAAGGACGTCTGCTCCCTTGCGAGGAAAGCAAGAAGAAACATGTAGGAACGTGAAACCACGTTTGGCGATATTGTAGTTCTGATCAGGATTGACAGCGATCCAGTGGTCAACGCCGTTACCCACCACCGCTAGCGGTATAGAGACACCGTTATCAATGAGTAGCTTTCGCACATGCTGAGATGTGATGGTGGCAAATTGCAGACTTTCGTTGAAGCTCCTTACAAACTCTTCAGGAAAGCCGGTCTCCTCCCAGGCATAATTATGAAGAGCATTGAATTTGCCAGTCATATCCGCGACACGCGGTGGATACATGTTGCGGCTGACAATGTCGACTTGGTCCGAAGCTACCGTGCTTGCCCGATCATACATCGAACGAAGATCAGCATTTTCAATAAGAAACTGTTCGCTTGGAGGAAAATCGCCCGGGCCCTCCGATGACCAAAGGTCGACGGTTTCCCCCTGAGCGGAAAGCGATCGAGCCATCTCGCGATTAACCAATGCAAGGCTATAACTGGAGTCGAATGGACCTTCCAACCGCCAACGGACCGATTTCGAAAGGGATCGCAAACGTAGACGTTCTTCGACTGCTCGGCGATTATCAGCAATAGCTTGTGACAATCGCAGCAGATCTCTTTCCGCTGGCCGGCCGATCGAAGGATCGATGGCCAATATCGCAGCAATCAGTCGCGACTCACAATCCTCAAGGCGATCCCGGATATCTGCCCACGAAAGCTCTTTCGTCTGTGGCTCGCTCGCGAATCGTGCAATGCCTTCCAAGGCGCTCTTAGCGCTGGTTTGCCATGAGAACCGGTTAGCGTGTTCACGTCCGTGTTTAATCAGACGCTCCCGGAAAGCATCGTCGCTCAACGCATGCTCGATTTTATACGCCATATCCTTGACAGAGGTCGGATCGAACAAAGCTTCGGAATTGCCCAACACTTCAGGAACGCTGGAAATATTGGCGCCGATCACCGGCGCGCCGCATTGCATTGCTTCGAGAACAGGAAGGCCGAAGCCCTCATGCAAAGAGGGAAAAACGAAGGCACGGGCAAGATTGTAAAGTTCGATCAGATCGTCATCTGATACGTAACCAGTAAAGAGCAACTGCCGTTCACCGAACTCCAAGCGTTTTGCCTGTTCCTTTAACGCCCAAATTTCGCCATCAGGCATGCGTCCAGCCATGACCAACTGATATTCATCGCGCAGAGCAGCAGGCAGAGCGGCAAAAGCACTCAAGAGCCTATCAAGATTTTTTCTATGATCGGCACCACCTGTATAAAAGAGGAATGGCTTGTCTATACCGAAATTCTTCAGCAGGAGTTTCGCCCGGGTGTCGCTAATCTCCTTTTTGCAAAATTTCGCATCAGCGGCTTCTGAAGCATTGAGAACTTTATCTGGCAAAAATCCAAGGAGACTGACAGCTTCCGACGAGGACGATTCTGAGATGGTCAACAAACCATCCGCCTTCTTTATCTCCTCAACCTTGTTGTAGTAGAAAGCCTCATAGCCATTCCCACTGGAAAGGTAGTTTTCTTTGTAGATCAGAGGAATGAGGTCGTGCAGCGTAACGACAACGGGAATGGAGGAAAATCGACGGACACTTAGGACAGCATCGTCGATAAACCCCTCAAAAAGGCTGGGGCAAAAAACCACATCCGGATGCAGCCCCTCGATAAACGCCTCGCGGAGGAGCGCAGAAGCAGCGGAGCGCCAAGCATTTTGTCGGTTTAGACCAGTTGTCGGCGTTACAATGTCGAAAAAATGAATCTTTTCGTCCGGTAGAAATTCTTCTAGCGTACGACGAAGCTCGATGATGGTCTCAGGAAAGGCTTTACTCAGCAAGACGTGAATATCGTGGTCTCTGCTTTCACGGATCATCGCCAAGGTTAATGCGATAGTATAGCGACCAATGCCGCGCAGCCTGCTTTCGGTTTGCGCTCCCTGCAGATCGATTAGGATACGAGCCATTTGAGATTACCGTTCTGTGGCGCTTTTGAATTTTTCAAAAATACGCTTAGCGTGAGGAGAGAGGTCGGCATGATCGATTCGATGATCGAAATGGCCAGACTGTTCTACGGGACCAGGCACGATAAGCCGCTTCAGCCGGTCTGTCGTTCTTGGAGACCAAGAGAGAAGCCGCACCGCCACACGCCGTAGAGTGGGGCGAGCGACGGCAAAGCGGATGAACTGACGTAGAACATCGGCAATAAAGATCTTGATATTCAAAATGACGGTCTGGTGTCCGTGCCGAAGTCGACGTAGGGTCCCCATCGTCTTGCGAAACGGCGCCATAAGTCTCCAAGACGAACTCTTATAAACATCCATCAGACGCTGCTGATAGTTGTCAATCTCCTCGCGCAGCACGTCTTTTTCCTTGCGTAGCAAATCGAACTCCTGTTGAATTCGAGCAAGATCTTCCCGAACTCGATCGAATTCCGACTTCAATCCGCTTATAGAAGCCGATGCCTTCGCTATCGCCTCGTCGGTTGCCTGCGATCTAACTTCGAATTCGGCCGCAGAGATCAGACGCGCTTCGAAACGTTGCGACAGCGCATCTAGCGTAAGGCCGTAATCGGCATTGAAAGGCCCGTCGAATTTTTGCAGAAACGTGCTAGGCGCCGCCTTCTGCGCCACGACTGCATAGTCCGGACTAACCCCTTGAAACACATCGATGAGGTGGACATCACCAGATTGCCGTAGAGCGCCGTTTTCCTGAAGTCGTATCGCCACAGCGCGCGCGTAGCCATAAAACCGCGGCAAGAAAGAAAGCAATCCGGGTGGAAGCGGTCGGTTATGAGTCGGATCCATGTGAAAAGTCAGCGTACCGACGCTTATATTTTCCGCATTCGGCGTCTCAAGAATCAACAATCCGCCAGGACGAAGGACACGAAGTGACTCCGAGATTAGCTTCTGGAGCACCTCAAAATGAAGATGCTCGGCAATATGAAAGCCGGAGACTATAGCTTGACTTTCATCTGGCAGACTTTTCAGACACGCGATGGCATCGAGCTTCTCTGCGGAAAGATTGCGAGCGAAGCAATCTTCGAGCATACCGTCGTCAAGGTCGACTCCGTGTGGAATCATACCTATAGACTGCATCAATTCCAACCACTCTCCTCTGCCGCAGCCCAGATCGATGATCCTTCGCGTGCCGCCATCATCGAGTAGCGGTTTCACGAAGGGCAGGTAAATCTCCAGTCGCTTGGCAATTTCTGCTCGATCGCCGCGGAATTTTTCTTCAAAGTCGCGATAGAACAGGCCCGAACTCATCGTACAAGCTCCAGTCCCGGCGGCACCCACGCTACACCCACAAACTTCTGCTTGTCGGTATTAACCACAGCAAAGGTGTAAGCGAGGTCTTGCCATTCGTAGTTGTAAGCCACATGCGCCTCGCTTTGATGCAGTGATACTGCCACGGAGTAGTTGCCGTTGCCGAAGTTGGCATTGAACTTGAAGCGGAACGTCAACTCTTCCCCGGCTTTTAGATTGTAAAGAACCCGATCCAGATGAAAGGTATTGGTCCCGAAGATCGGCTGTCCGAGCCGATCCTTGATCATGTAGCCAGCAACCAGTTCCGGGATATCTCTGACGATTTCGACTTTTACTTCGAGAATGACGGCTTCGCCCACACTCACCGCATCAGTTGTACAACCAGCTGAATTCAGCAGTACCACATCGGCGATAACTGCTTCGCCAGTTCCTGAAACTGTTTGAATTCTCCCATCCTTATTTTTCGTTTGGCTAACGATGCCCCCCTCTTTCTCGGCGATCAAGGCGTTGTAAAGATCAAGGACATCCTCCGGAGGGCCGTCTTTTCGAATTTCGCCCTTTTCAATTAGGATGGCACGATCGCAAAGAGAGATTACCGCGGATCTATCATGAGATACCAGTAGAAGCGTTGTGCCTTCCTTCTGGAATTGTTTAATGCGATTGAAACTTTTGTGCTGAAAATAAGCATCTCCGACCGAGAGCGCCTCGTCCACAATCAAAATCTCAGGCCTGAAGGCGGTCGCGACAGAAAAGGCGAGACGCACCTGCATTCCACTGGAATATGTTCGTAGCGGCTCATCGAAATAGGTGCCAATTTCAGCAAAAGCCTCAATTTGTGACATAACGCCAAGAATCTGGTCATGGGTAAATCCCATTAACCCTGCCGTATTCATGACATTTGCTCGCCCCGACAAATCAGGATTAAACCCCATTCCGAGCTCGAGAAGCGCCGCAATACGGCCATTAACTTCGATCGTGCCAACACTTGGCGCCAGCGTATTGCACAGCATTTTAAGAAGCGTACTCTTACCTGCCCCGTTCTGCCCGACAATACCGACCGCTTCGCCGGCCTCTAAGCTGAACGTTATGTCGCGCAGTATCCACTTCTCCTCTCGCGGCACTACCGAAAGGCCAAGCCAACTCAACACGCGCTGCCACTCCGATCGATAAGTTCGGAAAGCCTTGCCAATACCTTCAACTTTGAGAACAGTCATAGAACGTCAGCCATCTCTGTATTAGCACGACGAAAGACGACAAGCGAGATTCCGCACAGGATGAGACCGAGAACGAGAGTGACAGGCACCGCCGTCAATCGAGGCGCGACGTCGTATGCAATCGCTTTGTGGTAGGCGTCAACGATATCGAACATAGGGTTAAGCTTAAGGATACGAACATATTTCTCCGGAATCACAGTAATCGGATAGACAATTGGCGTGAACCAGAAAAGAATCTGCAAGACAATTGGCACGACTTGCTCAACATCTCGAATGAAGACGTTAACAATTCCAAGAAAAAGTCCGATCCCAACCGCAAAAACCACGATAACTGGCATCAGCAGGAAGATAAACATCAGATTCCAGCTGGGTACATGCCCAAGAAACAGAAAGATGACCACCATCACTACGAGAAGAATGAGGTTATTGACGATAGCCGACCCAACAGCAATCGCTGGCAAGGTGACCTTCGGGAAATTCATCTTTTTAATGATATTAGCGTTGTTGACGAAAACTTTCAGACAACGATCGATGATCTCGGAAAACAAATTCCAGGCAAGCGTACCGGACATCAGATAGATTGCGTAACCGTAGGTGTTGTTAATGTCAGGGATTTTGGATGATAGAAGATTGGAAAGGATCAACGCATAAATCATAACCTGGGACAGCGGTTGCAGGACGATCCATGCCCCACCAAGTTTACTGCGCACAAAACGAGTGTAGAAGTCGTTCCATATCGAATTCGCAATAAAATACCGGTAGCTCCAAATCCCATTCGCTAGTCCTAACATATCAGCCTTCATGCCTCAGTCATATTGAATTGAATCCAGCCTTGGTTGCCATCTCATGGCTGACGTTGATATTCCATATCGCGTTACCTCTGCAATGAAATTCATGTCCACGGTCAATCCGGGTGAGAATTGCCGCCGGTGCGATCGCGCCGCCTTTAAACGGAAAAGGCCGGGTTTTCAAGCTTTTGAGACTCAGCGATGCTTATTCCACCGAAACCTGATCGGGATTTCCGCAGAGAGTTGGCTCAGATTCATATGTGGGACGGTCCGGCTTATAAGACTGTTTCAACGTAAATTGCCGTTGGACGGTGCAATCATATGTCCGGCTTGTTACCGCAGTCTTAGACCGCTGGCCACGGTGAGATCGGCGATATAGATCGCCTATCATTACAGTTGCGCATTTATCCATAGTCTGAATCTATAGGTTTCGATGATTCGTAGGTCATGGATGACGGGTGCATCGATCGAGACGACGCTTGAACTTTGGGCATCATCGCTGCGAGACGTGAAGGCTCGTATGCGCGGACTGTTTACGCAGGAGCGGGTTGCGGCGTCGGCAACCTTTTCCTGGACGGCTTGCTGGGTGACGAACGGCGCAAGACAGGTTGGATGCGCGCTGAGGCGGCCGGTGATCCCGGCCCCTGGCGGCAGCAAGCCATTCTGGGTCGCGGTCGCTGGATTGCGGACGGGCTTCGCGACATCGTACGAGACTATGTTGTAGAGCACCTCTCTACAGATGATGCGGTCCTCGTCATCGATGAGACCGGCTTCCTCAAGCAGGGCAAGACATCGTGCGGTGTTGCGCGTCAATATACAGGCTCGGCAGGCAAGATAACGAACTGCCAGATCGGTGTGTTCGCCGCCTATGTGTACGTTCGCAGTCATGCCTTTATCGATCGAGCCCTGTACTTGCCCACGACCTGGACTGGCGATCCGGCAAGGCTTGCAGCAGCGCATGTTCCTGAGGCTACAGCCTTCGCTACCAAACCCGGTCTGGCTGTCGATATGATACGGCGGGGGCTTTCAGCCGATGTGCCGTTTTCATGGGTGGCTGCTGATGCCGTCTATGGTGTCGGGGACATCGAAGGAGCTTTGCGCCGAGCCTGCAAAGGCTATGTTCTCGGGGTTAAATCGGACCATCATTTCGGCTCCTGGTCAGGCAAGCCTCCGGTCGCCGGCACAGCTCAGGAGATTGCCGGTGATCTCGATCCAAGTGCATGGCAGCGGCTTTCCGCCGGAGAGGGCACCAAAGGCGCGCGGCTTCATGACTGGGCTTACTGCGAACTCGCTGATCTCGACGCCGACGAATATGACGAGACCCAAACTGGGCTTTGGACGCGCGGCCTCCTGATCCGGCCGGCGCAATATCAGCGACGGCGAACTCGCATTCTTCACCACATGGTGCCCGGCCGGGACTGGCATCCAGACGCTTGTTTCCGTGGAAGGTCATCGCTGGGCGATCGAAGACAGTTTCGAGACCGCCAAGAACGGGCTCGGGCGCGATCACAACGAAACCAGGTCATGGCATGGCTGGCATCGCCACGTCTCCCTTGTCATGCTCGCCTTCGCCATGATGGCGGTGATCCGGTACCGCGCCAACGACGCGACGCCCCAAAAAAAGACCGCGGATGCCGACCATCAACATCTGATCCGCTGGTCCATCCAGGAGGTCCGACGCATCGCCACAAGGCTTGCCCAGCGTCGCATAAAGCCCACCTACATCATCGTGTTCATGCTGGAGACGCGCTCACCAAGCTGCCGCGCGGCAGGCTCATCTAAAGTCTAAAATACAACTGTAATGTTAGGTCACATGCCCATAAAATTGCTTGACGATTATCGGCTGTCGCGATTCAAGGCTTCCGGACAAGGAAACATTTCATGACACGTCGCCGCTACGAACTTACCGAGCATTAATGGTCGATCATATCGCTGTTGTTGCCCAACAAGCCCCGCGGTGTTCCCCGCGTGGATGATCGGCGGGTGCCGAAGCACCTCCTGCTGGCCGACAAGGGCTATGATACCAACGCCGTTCGAGCCAAGTCTGCCGAGCGAAAGGCATAGGCAAACATTCCGCCAAAGACAAACCGCAAGGGCTCCTTCGTCTTCTCGCGCTGGATTTATCGGCAAACACAAGCCTTGATGCCGACGAGACAGGACTCGATGTTACAAAAGAACTCCGGGCACCTGCGACCGCCGCAAGGCATGTCGGACAACAACGTCTCCCCCGTCAGTGAGGACGTGGACCTCAAAAAACCGACTTTACCAAATCCAATCCGATTGCGGTAATCTTCTCCTTGGTACTATCTCTTCAGTTTTGTGGCGATTGGCGTCACCACAAGAAACGTCCACTGCGCCGGTTCGAAGAGTAATTTAGGTCGCTCCGATCAATCCGGCGTAAAGTCGATCGGTTTTGGCGCGACCGTACATCTGGGTGCCAATCGATATCGGGCATGTATTACCGAACTCAGCCTACCAACTCGCGATAGAGGCGATAATATTCTGAACACATCTTCTCTGCCGTAAAGCATGCAAGATAGCGATCACGCGCCGCAGCGCCCAGCACAGCAACCCCTTTCCCATCGTCCCAGATCGACTTCATTGCGTTTGATAGAGCATCAACATCGTTCGGCGGTACTACGAACCCAGTCTTTTTATCCCGGTTGACATAACTTGTCCCCGTGCCGATTTCACACGAAATCATCGGCTTGCCGAACATTGCCGCTTCGACGAGAGAAAGCCCGAAGGCCTCGGAGCGAAGATGCGAGGGAAACACGAACCCCGCACAAAGCTCGAGCAGAGCAATCTTGTCGTTGTCCGACAAGGATCCGAGAAAATGGATATTGTGCAGATTTTGCCCAGCAGCCTGCTTCAGTTCGACCTCCATCGGACCACTGCCGACGATCGCGATATCGAGGCCATTGTGTTTCGCAGCCTCCAGCAAGATATGAACTCCCTTGTAATATCGCAGGACACCGACGAATAGAAGGAAGCGATCGGGAAGCCTGTCGCGCCAGCGGGCTAGCGTCGCTTCGTCCGCCTTCGGATAGTCTGCTTCATCCAGACCCAACGGGATCACCGTCGTCTTGGATTTGAACCTTTTCAGGACATCACTCGACAGGAGGTAATTGGGAGACGTCGCAACAATGCGGTCGACGTTCTTCAGAAAGCGAAACATCAACGGCTTGTAGAATTGCAGCAAAACCTTCTGCTTCACGATGTCGGAATGATAGGTCACGACGGCAGGCTTGCCGGGAGGAACGCTCAGATGGACGATATCCATCACTGGCCACGGAAAGTGATAGTGGACGATGTCGGCCTTCTGGCTCAATTCCCGAAATCGTCCAAACGCCTCGCGCGAAAAACCGCTGGATGCGAATTCGAAATCGAGCTTGGCCTTATGCGCCATATGCCCGTCGAATTCGACACTGTTTTCCAACGGTGTTTTGCTGAGTGAGAGAACATCTGATTCTACGCCATATTTGGCGGTACCCTTGGCGATCGCATGAATGGTCCGCTCAACCCCACCGAATGTGTCGGGCCAATATGTTTTGAAAAAATGTAAAACGCGCATTCCACTCCTGTATCGAAAAGTGATCGCTGCGTCACCTGGAGCATCGTTGAGTCGGAGAAAACATTAGAAGCCACGCAATCTCCAGGCCAATGGCCGGAATATTTCGGCTGCATCGACGTCGACCGCACCGCGGGCCGACTAATTCTGAACTGGTGTCCTTAAGCAAGTTGGATAGCAACGTGCAAGAAGGCGCTTTTGCCACATTCGCAGAAAACCCTTGCTCTGCCAGCACCAGTGAATTAATCCCGCGCATTATTTTCGGTCGGCGGTCGCCGATCGGCTTATCGCAAAGGAAATCTCATTGAAGTCGGGAAGCTTATACAAGGTTGGTGACAATGATCAGCGCCCTTGGGGCACGTGGCATGTGCTTGATATCGGTGATCACCACGTCGTTAAACGCATTGTTGTGAATCCGGGAGAGCGGCTATCGCTGCAATATCACAATCACCGCTCGGAGCGTTGGACCGCCGTTTCGGGGCATGGTATTGCGGAGATTGACGGAACGGAACACGCTCTGCAGCTCGGACATACAGTCGATATTCCGCTCAAGGCGACACACCGGGTTTCGTGCACCGGAAATAAGCCGTTGGTTTTCATCGAAATTCAATACGGCGAGCTGCTCGACGAGAGCGATATCATTAGGTTGAGCGACGACTACAATCGGGCCTGACATTAGATCCGAGGCTTCGAAACTACTGACGGGCGCCGGCCGCTTACTTCATTACCTTGAGTTTTGCCCTTTCGACGCGAGCGCTCGATATCGGGAATCTGCGGGCAAAGCCTCTCAGGATTAAAAGCCGGCGCTTGTTGTTGTCTGACAAAAGAATACCTACGCGCTGGCCGAACGTCGCACGCGATTGCAGGCTGTCGACGGCAACGTCTAGATCCCTACCCACTTTGGATCATCTCAGTTGCGGACCGGAACGCTGCAGTAGCGGCGTCCAGCCCGTGGCTAAGGTCTTCAGGTTATTGATGATAGGTGTCGATCGGCCAGCCTCACTCTTCAGCCAAATAAGGCTCTCAGGCTTCCAAAAATGCCGATAGGTAGGATCGCCATAAACAGTAAAACGGCGATAGCCGTCTGCGCCAAGCGCGCGCTGGCAGATCCGGCCCCAAGGATGCCTATGGCTATAGCCACGGAGGTCTGATTGAGCAAGCCGTAGGAGTTGCTTCTTAAGAGCATTAGAGCCACCCCGAAATAGGCAACGCCGCGTAGAACGCGAACACCCCAGGATAGGCCTTTCATAAAAAAGTCGTGGATCTGTTGATCGGTAAAAAATTCATCGGTCGACATCAAAATTCCCCGGTTAGAAACAACCTCACTCCCTATGTGGGGAATAGCAGTAAATAACAAGCGAAGGTAGCGTCACATTACGGACTGAGCGAGTTTTCTGGCGGCAGCACCATCTCTGAACGCTATCGCCACGGGTTGCCGTATTTTCGTTGGCGGATGAAAATTCAATGATCAGCAGGAGCTTTTTCATGCGACTCGAATTTGCCGCGGCCAGCTGGAAATGCTCGGAAACCAAGGATTGGAGCGCAACTTAACGCGATAAGCAACATCGCCGATGGCGAGCGACCACCCAATTGCCCAATCAATTTTCAAAAGAAGTATTTGGCTGGGGAACCTGGACTCGAACCAAGATTAACGGAGTCAGAGTCCGTCGTTCTACCATTGAACTATTCCCCAACGACCGCTAGGCGATAAGACTCTTCGCGGTGAAGGCTGCGCCTCTATAATCGAATTTGCCGCGGATGCAAACACTTTAACGCGCCGAGCTGCGATTTTTTGATGGAGTGACGGAAAGCGTGTGAGAGCCTTTGAGTTCGCGCATGACACGCGCCTTTTTCAAGCGAAGCCGCCGCAACTCGTCCAGACGTCGTCCCTCAAATGATTTGGCTGCGCTCGCAACGGCAGGTTCGATCGCGTCACCAGCGCAAAAGGCGCTTGCCGAGGATGTAGCCGACTGATGTCACGATCGCGATCGCGATCGGGTACCAGAGGAGGACGAAAAGCGGGCTGTCATCCGTGCAGTTGGAGGCGTAAAAGGTCGCGGCGATGCCGCTTGCGGCAAGTCCGGCAACGGCGCCGGCCGCACCCGGCTTTTCCGGCGCGCCGTGGCGCAGGGCGAGAAGGAAGCAGGCAAGCGGGCCGATCGACAAAAGCGGAATGAGAGTCAGGCAGAAGCGGGCATTATGCCCGATCATCCGTGCGCTCCAGCTGTCGGCCGGCATGACCGCCATTTCGGCGGCAGCCGCGGCAAGCAGCAGGAGAGGCGCGGCCACAAGTGTCCAGCCCCAGAGGCGCAGCGACACCCCCGGCCGGCCGATGCGGAAGACGACCGAGCAGGCCGTCACGGCCAGCGCGATCGTCACGACGAACTTGAACAGGAAACGAACGGTCTCCATCGCGGTGTCGATATCGGCGCGAAAACCGATCATGGCGAAGAAAAGACCGCCGCTGATCAGGATGCCCGCGACAACCGCCAGGGTCAGGACCTTGCCGATCCGCGTGCGGACCGGCGCGTCCTGCGCCAGAAGATTGATGAGGTCATCGGTTTTCACTGGTCTCACTCCTATACAAGGCCGCAAGCGCCTTCAAAGCGCGGTGCAACGCCACGCGCACCGCCCCTTCCGTCATCCTCAGCCGGTCCGCCGTTTCCCGGACGCCGCTTCCCTCGACGGAAATCGAGCGCACGATCGTCTTCTGCGGATCTTTAAGCAATTCCAACATACGATCGACGTCGAACCGATCCAAGGCGTCGGTATGCTCTTCCGCCTCCAGAAAATCGATCACATCGTCGATCGGCACGCTCGCATGCCGCCCGCGCCGTCTCAGGCTGTCGATCAGCTTGTTGCGCACGATCGTCGACAGCCAGGGTCCGATCGGACGGGACGTGTCCCATGTGCCGCGCTTCAGATGGACGGCCAAGAGCACTTCCTGAACCACATCCTCGGCCTCGCTCACCGGCGCGCCCAACTGATCGCAGCGCCTTTTCGCCATGGCGCGCAGATGTGGCGTCACTGCGGACAGGAAACGGTGGTAGGCCTGCGCATCGCCGCCTATGGCGGCGCGCATCCAGACTGCCCATTCCTCTTCGCGCGCCGAATGATTCATCCGACATCTCCTCTACGCGGGACCGCAGGCTTTCGTTACCGGCAACGGCACTTATTTTTCAAGTCCTTTCCTTTCCATGGCGGGCTGTTCGCAAGATGCGCCTTCTGTCGATGCACCTTGTGGACCGCATCGCCATGCGACGCGTGGCTATTGCCGCCACGGCAGATAGCCGGCACACTATGAATGACGTCGTCTCGAAAAATTTCCGATGCGGCTGTAACATCCGGTCGAGACGCTCCGTAGACCTTGATGCAAGCCAATGACGGCTCGCATCCATCTAGGAGACAGATCCATGAAGAACAGCATCCTCACCCTGGCTATCGCCGGCTCGATCGCATCGGCACTTGCATCCGTCGCCGTCCCGGCTTCCGCCGCCGATACCAAGGAAAAATGCTACGGCGTCGCCCTCAAGGGTCAGAACGATTGCGCCGCCGGCAAGCACGATTGCGCCGGCAAGTCGACCATGAACTACGACAAGATGTCCTTCAAGCTCGTTCCGACGGGCAGCTGCACCTCCATGAAGACCCCGAAGGGCCATGGCTCGCTGACCCCGGCCTGATCCGGAACAGGATCGATCGTCAATCATCGCTCGTAAGGAGTTTGCCATGAACAAGATGTCCGCACTCGCCCTGGCCGCATCGGTCGCAACCGCGGTGACGCTGGTTGCCGGTGCAACGACCGCCTCGGCCGCCGATGCCAAGGAAAAATGCTACGGCGTCGCCCTCAAGGGCCAGAATGATTGCGCCGCCGGCCCCGGCACGACCTGCGCCGGCACGTCGAAGGTCGACTACCAGCGGAACTCGTGGAAGCTGGTTCCAGGAGGAACCTGCGAGACGATCAAGACACCGAACGGCCACGGCACCCTGATGCAGGGTCCGGCACCGGTCTGACAAGGCAGCGCAAACGCGTGGGCGGCGCAGCCTTTTACAGGCGCCGCCCGCCTTCCGAACGCAAAGCCGCTTCGCAATTTCGCTCGAATTGCCTAACCCGGAGGCCCGCAATGAAACCGTCAGAACTTCCCCGCCGCGCCGGCGTCGGCTTCAAGCCGGAGCATTTTGCCATGATCAATAGCGCCGCGCAGCCGATCGGCTTCTTTGAAGTCCATGCCGAAAACTATATGGGCGATGGCGGTCCGCCGCATGCGCAGCTCCGGAAGTTGCGCGAGGACTATACCTTGTCCATCCACGGCGTCGGCCTTTCCATCGGCTCAATGCAGCCGCTGGACAAGGAGCATCTCGCTCGCCTGAAGATCGTCTGCGATCGCTACGAGCCCGAAAGCTTTTCGGAACATCTCGCCTGGTCGACGCACGACACGACGTTTCTCAACGATCTCTTGCCCCTGCCCTATACAAAGGCGACGCTCAAGCAGGTCTGCGCTCACATCGATGAGGTGCAGACATTGCTCGGCCGCCAGATGCTGCTGGAGAATCCGGCTACCTACCTGCTCTTCGAGGAAAGCACGATCGAGGAAACGGATTTTCTGGCCGAAGTCGCCCGGCGCACGGGTTGCGGCCTTCTGCTCGACGTCAACAACGTCTTCGTCGCCGCCACCAACCACCACATGGACGCACAGGCCTACCTCAAGCGCTTTCCGGCGCAATGGGTGCGCGAGATCCATTTGAGCGGCCATTCGGAAACCATCGACGATGCCGGTGCTCCGCTTTTGATCGACAGCCACGATACGCCGGTCAAGTATCCCGTCTGGGCGCTTTACGAGGAACTCATCGGTCGCACCGGGCCAATCGCCAGCCTGGTCGAATGGGATAATGACGTGCCCAAATGGCCGGTCTTGAGGGCCGAGGCCGAAGCCGCCGACGCGATTTTGAAGCGCGCCGCCGCACGCCGGGCAGCCTGAGGAGGGATCGATGTCTCTCGCCACGCAAAGCGAATTTGCAGCGGCACTCGTCGATCCCGGCCGCGACGTACCGAAAGGCCTGACCGCCTGGAACGGTCCACAGCCGGCACGGCGCTTTGGCGTCTATCGCAACAATGTCGCCATCGGCCTGATTGGCGCGCTCGCCTCGCGCTTTCCGGCTGCCGAGAGGATCGTCGGCGAGGAATTCTTCGCAGCCATGGCGCATGAATTCATTCAGTTGCACCCGCCGCGATCGCCGCTGCTGTTTGCCTATGGCGATGATTTTCCCGATTTCGTCGAGGGATTCGAACCGGCGCGAGAAATCCCCTATCTGCCCGATGTCATGCGATTGGAAGCGCTGCGGGGTGGGGCCTATCATGCGGCGGATGCTGTACCGCTCGATGCGGCCCTCGTGGCAACCATCGAGCCGGCCTGCCTGGCGGAGCTGACTTTCGTGCCGCATCCTTCCGCCTCGCTGGCACGTTCCGCCTATCCGGCCGTCACCATCTGGGCGATGAACACTGGCGAAAACGAGCTTACAGATATCGACGATTGGACGGGCGAGGATGCTCTCGTCATCCGCCCGCAGATGATCGTCGAGGTGCATCGCCTGCCGCCGGGTAGCGCGACCTTTCTGGAGCAGCTGTTTGCCGACGCTGCGCTTGGCGAGGCCTATGAGGCGGCGCTCGCCGAAGCTGCCAATTTCGATCTATCCGCCAACCTCGCCGGTGCGTTCACGGCAGGCGCTTTCGCGGCCATCCGCTGAACGCTGGAGCCGGATGATTTCAGGTAAAAGTGACCTGAAATCCGAATCCGCTCTGAAATCACAGAAACAGGGCATGATGCCAAAATCCCTCCGCGCTTCGGCATCATGCTCTAGGGAGAACCGACATGCAGAACCAGATGATGACGGCCTCGGCCGAACGAGAAACTGTGCCCCAAAGGCTCTATAGCGGCCTGAAGCGTCTTGATCGTATTCCGCATGATCTCATCGCGCTCGTCGCGCGGCTGTCGATTGCCGCCGTCTTCTGGCAGTCCGGCCAGACCAAGGTCGACGGCTGGCATGTGACCGACAATGCCGTCTATCTCTTCCAGACGGAATACAGGCTGCCGCTGATCGATCCCTGGATCGCTGCCCATATTGCCGCCTTCAGCGAGCATTTCTTTCCTTTTCTGCTCGTCATCGGCTTCGCAAGCCGGCTCTCGGCACTGGCGCTGCTCGGCATGACTGTTGTCATCGAGATCTTCGTCTATCCCGATGCCTGGCCGACGCACGGCACATGGGCAACCTGTTTTCTGGTCATCATCGCCGGCGGGCCTGGGCGCATCGCGCTCGATCACCTGATCGCCAAGCGATTCACACGCTCGGCCTGAGATCGGTCAGACGGGAGCGCCAATCGCGAATGGCGCTCCGTGGTGCCGGGTCAAACGAGACCTAGCGCAGCACTGGTTCTCCATGGAAGCGGCGTCGCGACGGTTTCGAAACGCCGAAGCCAACCTCCATCATCAACCGCGGCTTCTGCGTGGGCACGGTGCCCATATGGAAGCCGAAGGGATCTTCGACGAAACCGGACCCGGCCCTGCCGGTCAGCATCAGCGCGTTCGCCTGCCCATAATAATCGAGCACCTCATTTGCCGGGTGGCCGACAAGCAGGGTCAGCTGATGCCGGACCCGGCGGCGCTTGTGGCTTCCCTTGACGAAGATATGTGGCCCGGTGCCCTCATCCACATCGACGAGGTTGAAGAAGAACTTCAGCATCCGCCAGTCGTCGAGATCGAAATGGTACTTGTCGAGCGAGGCGAGGCTTCTATCGGTTTCGGAAGCCTGCGTGGGAAAGCTCCACCAGATGCGGGTGGTGATCACCTTGGCCTGACCGCCGAGATACTGGCGGGCGACATCGATCAACAGCGGATCGCGCTGGACGGCCATGACGGCGTCGCAATCGAGTGAGCGCTCGAAGAAGTGCCCGCTCAGAATCGGTCGCTCGAACCGCGCCTCCGCCTGCCCGTGTTCGCTCGCGATGAATTCGAGCTGCCTGTTGAAATTGCCGTAGCAGCCGGTGGCCAGCGCAAATTCGGCAATCTCGCGATGGATATGATCCGGCAGCATCAGGCTGGGATAGATGCCATCCGCCCGCAAGGCGTTGACGACGGCGCCGCGCTCGACGCCAGCAAACATCGAAGCGCCGGAAACCGGCAGCCTGACGGCCTGCTTGGTGGCAAACCAATGCATTCGCCGAAACGGCAGGGTTCGGGCCAGCAGGAACATCGGCAGCCAGGCCGGATTCTCTTTAAGATCGGTCAGGTAAGTCGGTATCCTAACAGCCATACGCTTGAAGCGGCCGCCCTGCCGGGCGATAGACTCCAAGTCTCTTGCCGGGGGATTGTGCATAGTCATCCTTTCTGCACATTACAAAACCCATGGCAACAGGCCCAACTCCTGTTGATGCGATGTAATCCTTTGAAACTTCAATGTTTATTCGCAGCAGCGAATATCTGCTGCACCGCGGCAAATAGAGGTCGACCGCCCTTGGTCAAGGGGGCGAAAAGTCAAAACCTGATTGAATCGGTAGAAATTTCCGCAGAAACACGCAACGCTTTCGAAAACGTTTACGAAATCGCCCGGAACGGTTGTTTTTCGGGCTCCGTGGTCAGAATCGGCGTAGCGGAAGGCTAGGACGACGCATTTCGTTTGCCGTTGCTTAGGATAATGACGCTAAAAATCCGGTAAGAGCGGACGGAAAGGAAAGTTGCGGATAGGCGGCGGCGGTCTGTGCCGGGCGTAATTTTCACTGTCTTCGAACAGTCATATTCCTGTTTGCATTATTGGCTAAATGAGCGAGAAAGCGTCAAAGAGGGCCCCCTTAGATGTCAGAAACGAAGAGCTTTGAGCCGGCGGAAGGCATCGTCGATTTCGACGCGGGCGAGGGCGAGACCCCGACCGTGGTGGAAATGGACGACTACACCAAAAGCCTCGCCCAGGCGAAGGCCAAGTCCGTCAAGCTTATCGACGCCATCACCGGGCAGGTGCTCAAGAAAAAGGATGCGGTCCACGTCGACGACCTTCGCCCCTCGCTGGCGGACTTCATGCGGCTGAAGCATCCCGAGCTGCGCGCCGACGATTATATCAGCCGCAAGGTCATGGACGACTATCGCGCCCAATATATCGCCGAGCTGCTGACCGACGAGCGTGGCGAGCTTTCCAACCTCGAAGACGAAGTCGTCGAAAGCCTGAAGACGCATGATACGCTCGCCGAAAACATTGAAGAGGACTACGAGGACCATCGCTCCATCGGCGACCGGATGGCCGACGGGGTCGCGATATTCGGCGGCAGCTGGACCTTCATCATTTCCTTCTGTCTGTTCTTGACCGTATGGATGGGTATCAATGTCCTCATGGGCGACAACAAGGCTTTCGATGCCTATCCCTTCATTCTGCTGAACCTCATTCTCTCGACGATCGCCGCCCTGCAGGCGCCGATCATCATGATGAGCCAGCGTCGCCAGGAACAGAAGGATCGCCTGCGCGCCCTCAACGACTACAAGGTCAACCTGAAGGCCGAACTGGAAATCCGCCACCTGCATGAAAAGGTCGACCACCTCCTCAACCGCCAATGGGAGCGACTGACCGAAATCCAGCAGATCCAGATCGAGATGATGCTGGAACAGGCCAAGGCCGCGACACGCGCGATCAAGGCCAACAAGGTAACGAAAGCCAAGACCAGTGCGCTGAAGAGCCTCTTCGGCAAGGTCAAGGACCCCGATCCGGACGATTCCGTCAACTGACCATGGACCAAGAGGCTACGTGCTTACGCGCGGAGTTAGAAACTTATTTTCACGGATAAGCCCTCGGTAGCCCGCGAGATCGAGCTTCTTCGCCACTCCGTGTCAAGCAAACTGCTGGCTATATCTCTTGATTGGCCAGCGCCGCTCAATCCGGCGCCGGCCAAATGCCAAGGAAAATCCAAGCACTTCTCCTAATCATTCTGCCATCACAGCGGCCCCAGGTGACAGCGGTACGCCGACCGAACTGATTAAGCGCTCACAAGCCGAATTTCGTAAAAGTGATCGAGGAATAGACATCCGGCATCACGCTCTTCATGAGGTCACGCTCGGCGGGCGTGGCCACCGTTCCGACCACGCGTGGGTCGCTGCGCGTTCCTGCCAGCCGGATATACCCTGCGTCGACGATCTGATCCTGACCAATCGTGATAGTACTTTCACCCCCAAATGGGCGGACGTAGCTGAATGTTCTACCGAAGAGGCCGTCTTGATCACCTCCCGCTTCAATGTTGGTATTTCCATAACGGCACGACGCGTATGTAATGGAGTAGCGACCAGGGGCAACTGGTACAAACCATCTCTCATATCTTTGTGCGGTCGCGGAGAACAACTGGCCCAGCGACAGTTTGTTTGGGTTTTGCAAACGATACGCGGCTGCGGAACCAACCGACAGAGGCGGTTCCTCGTCTGGCTTTCCTGCATTCATTCGACGCAGAGTGATATAACCATCGCAATTCACATCACCTAAGAACGGTGAATCCACCATTCGCACGAGAAGGAGCGAGCCCTTCTCCTTCTGCTTTGCGAAAATCTGGGCTGACCCTTCATGCTGCTGGGCAGCGACCTTGGCGGGGTCTGGCGTCCCAGCACAGCCAGCCAAAAGGCAGGCAATCAAGCCCAGGCCGATGGCAGCGAAGAATTTTGCGTACATTCTGAAATCCTATTCGATGTAAAATGAGCCTTCATAAAGGAACATCAGCAAAGGTGAGAAAATATTCGAGAACTCGCCCGGCTTCATTCTCATCGCGTCAGGGATCTTTCGACCGCTCGCCTCGACGCTCTTTTCAAGATATTGAATAACGTCGTTTAGGGCGAGCTCGAACTGGTCGCTGACGACAGCGCCATGGAGATGCCTCGCCAAGCTCTTGGCATCCTCCTCCAATACGAATTGTCCGTCACTCGAGTCGTACCTTGCCGCCCATTCGCCCGGACCACGCCATTCCTTCGGCGCTACAGTACCTGCCGGCTGCCAGCCAAATGTCTCTGCAAGAGCAAGCACGACGGCCCAATGACGATTGGTTAGCTTGATCGTCTCGCCTGCGTCGTTACGAAGATCCACACCCATAGAAAGCCCCTTAAAGCTCAGGTCGCATTAAATAAAATCAGGACGGGGTACGTTTGGCATGTTGTCGTAGGCTTTGAGTATGGTTTCCAACGGAGTGAGTGTCTGGTTGCGGTCCCAATAGACGATCTTAAGCCATGTGGCCGCGCGCATATATTGGCCGCTTCCCAACCAGGTTCCCTCAAGATTGGCCTGCAGCATTCGGCGGCCCGCTTCGAACAACTCCTCTTCCTCGAACCGCTGGCGGGCATAGTGCAAGCAAATGGCATAGCCGAGGTCGCGCGGCTTCAGCAGCTTTTTCAGCGACAACGGCTTATCGCCGAGCCAGTGCTCATATATCTCGATACCAGCCTCGACAGTTTCCGGCTCTTCAAAGTTCTGGCAGGTAAAAGCCATGTAGTCGTCAAGGCCGTAGTTCACGATTTCGTTTCGCGGCCATGGCCGACCTGGAAACCTCCATCTGGCCTCTTCGAAGATCCGGGCGTTATCCCAGTGAGCTTCGTCGCCGCATCCATCTTCAAGCCATGTACCGATGGCTCTGGCCCAATTTAGTTTTGTGAGGTGGGCATTGGGATCGGGGCCAAACTTCTCGCCCCCCGCGTCGATCACCTGGTCGAGCCAGCGGTTTGAGCGATGGATTGCCGGTTCTATTTCCTTATTACAGAGCACCAGCCAGGCGGCGATGACTCTCGCGATATTGTTCGCTGCAAAATTACCCATCGGCTTCGTCGGATCGAATTCAGTCCGAAGTACATACGCAATGGTACCGTCCATCGTCTCGCGCTCTCGAACGGGGTTAAAAGCTTTCACAACTGACTCCTTCAGCAGGGATTGAAGCCACAATACTTGACAGGGACTGAATTTCTGGCGCTCGCCGTTCCGACTGTATTGGCCGTGAATTCGCCAGCATCCAGGTTGGAGATAGCTTTATCTTTGATCGATTGTGGCAAAGTCGATTTTCGAATTTCCTGCTCAGCTTGCTGAAGCGCGTTGTTCAGGGCATCAGATCCCGGCGTAAACGTTGGCGACGACTTGATTGATACCGCAGAGCTTCTGAACTTGCTGTCCCACAGGAAAATGTCGCCGGTTTTGACATCGACGGAGATGATATCCGCGCCATGCGTTCCAACTGCATCCCCATACTTGAGAACCTGCTGCCCGGGCAAGTCGGCAACCTGGTTGGCCAAATCGATCTCGGCATTAAAGCCATTGATATGCGAGTTGGCAATGTTCGGCTTGTCCGAGGCGACCGTTTTGGGGACATAGTCATAGCCGGTCGCCGGATCCGGCAGTTTCGGATTGAGGGCCTTGCCGTTAATGGTGCGGAGCGGCGGTATCTTCTCAAGGGCCTGCGCCACGGCCTGCCGTTCGGCAGCCGACGCGATAGTGCTAAGGTTCGCCGCAGTGAATCGAACAGCTACCTCGCCGCCAACGATGCCGACTGTCAGAACGACGGCGCCTATATCCATATAGTGCTCGTAGCGCTCGGCTTCCTCCTGAGAATACCCAGCCTTCTCAAGCGAATAAACGAGCGCGGTCTTTGCGTCCTCTCCTGTGAGGGATTGCTGCGCACTTGCAACGAGTTGATTGGCGCTGACAGCCGCGCCGATCAGGCCGAGGACACAAGCAGTCCCGCCGGTACCAGCACAAGCCGCCGCGCCGCCAACGACACCAGCAGCATCCAAAAGCGCCTTCATGCCACCCTCGGTGCGGCTGATCTGCGTGAGCGCCTTATTAATCGCGACATCGACCGGGACGCCGTTCTTATCTGCCTCAGACAGGTATCGCGCGAGGATGACGTCGAGATTGATTGCGCTTTTCGTTCCACTGAATTGCTGCAGCGTGCCGGCATCGAATGTCAAATCGATCGGATTTTCGCTGGGAGCAGTGTCGAGAAAGACATCGATTCCCGCCCGATCCAGCCGGCTGGCAAACTTCAGGAGGTCCTGCTTCATCTGCTGGCAGGCACCGGATGCTGGCGCGGCGGTGCACGTGGTAATCAGAACAGCGTCGTTATATTGTGACAGCTGCTTATAATCATTGACCTTCTCCCAAAGGGCGGCGCAATCGGTCTCGCATTTTTCCGCTGCTGCGAGGGCGTCAGCAGCCTTGAAGAGGTCTTCATCCGCGAGATAGTTATATTGATAGTTCGCCGCTCCATAAGCCGCGCCTTCTCCTCCCCCCACGACGCTACCAATGCCGGCCATGATCGTGGCTCCAAACACGGCGCTGAGCTTGGCTCTGTCCTCATCACTGCCGAATTTGGCGTCTTTCAGCATGTCCGCAACGAGTTCCTTGACGGCATGCGCAAGCATTGTCGACGCGGCTCCGCCGAGTGCACCCTTCACCGCCCCCTCGACGCCGTTAACACCGCCAAGAAGACCACCGCCGAGCGCATGCAAAGCAGCACGGCCAGCGCCGCCTTCGCCCCAGAAGTCCTTCTCAGCCTGCGTCGTGGCATTCAACATGAGATTATTGGCAATATCAGCCACCAGCCCCGCCATAGTGGCTTGCGCCGCCTGCAGATCGGCCTGCGTCTTATACTGTTGACGCAGGATGTTCTGCAGGTCGGGCAGTCCCGGCAGCGAGGTATTGGTGTTCTCGGTATCGCGGCGGATCGCGCCGATGTCCTGCACCTGGTGCGCCGGATCGGTGATCGTGATGCCGATATTGCCGCCGATGGCCGAATAGGCCTTGCCGGTCTCGTTCTCGCCGGCCTTGACGGGCGGAGCGATGGTGAGCCCGCCAGTGCCGATCCCGCCGCCATAGGTTTCGGCCTTCCAGGTCGAATGCGTGTCGATATCCGCAACCGTCAAGGTGCCGGTGGAGAAGGAGTTCTTATCCGCCGTCGCCTGGCTGGTAATCAGCCCGCCGACAAGCGATGTCTGGCCGCTGACATCAATGTTGAGGCCGCCGGTGCCTGCATGAATGCCCGATTGCTCGGAGACGAGCACCGCATCGCCCTTGGCCTTCTGCACGGTGCCGGAGACACCGGTGTTTCCGAAGCCGATCTGGCCGGAGACATTGAACTGATCAGCCTTGGCCTTCTGCGTATCCAGCTGGCTTTCGATCGTCAGCGAGCGCGCGTCGATACCAACCGAATTGCCGGCAACCGTCGCCCCCTTTAGCGCGAGATCGTTGGTGACGATGGTGACATCGCCGGTGCCGTTCACATGCGTGTTGGTGTGGCTGGTGCCGGAGGTATCAGAGCCGCCCTTGCCATAGGAGGCGTTGACCCCGACCCCGGTCTCCTGGCAACCACCCTTGGTACTGCAGCCGAAGTTGACGCCGACGCCGGCGCTCCAGGAGTTGTTCGAGCTGGTCGAATCCGACGTGCCCGTGGCTGCGTTGAGGTTGATGTCGCCGTTCCTGGCCGACAGGAAGATATCGCCAGTCAGCGGATCGCCCGATATTGTCGGGATGCCGTTCTTGTCGTAGCCGGCCAGGATCTGCGCACCATCGCTGGTGATGGAGCCCTTCTCGGCCTCCATGGTGATCGAGCGCCCGGCACGAATATCCGCCACGACCGGGGTCGAGGACGACGACGACCAGCTGCTCTCCTGATGATTGACGCCAGCATTGATGCCAATACTGAAGGAAAGACCCTTGCCTGCATCAAAATTTTCCGAAGCGGCCTTAAGGTCCTTGTAGGCCTGATAGAAGCCGAGACCGGCAATGGCCGTGTTGGTCACCGCATTGACGCCGCCACTGTCCGAAAGGCGCTCGGCCGAGTTCATGATGCTCTCAGCCGCCTTGCCAACTTGGCTCGTCACCGAGATGGTGACGCCGGCGAAGGTCTTTTCATGCACCTCCTGGTAATTGGTGACGTCGTCGGCCGAGAGCAGATTGATATCGTTCTTGACAAAGAGATTGACGTCGCGCTCGGCCGAAGCGCTAGTCGCCTGCAGGTTGACATTGTTGCCCGCCGAGATGTTGAGATCGCGACCGGCCGAAAGCTGGGAGACGGCATTGGTATCGGACTGCTGCGCCTTGCTGTCCTTCGTCGACTGCGCGCCGATCCCAATCGAGAAGCCGCCATTGCCGGCGGAAAGGGCCAGGCCGAACCCGGATTTCTTCTGCTGTTCGGATTGTGACGAGCTCTCGGCGCCTGGCGTGACGTTGACGTCACGTGCAGCCGAGAGATTGATGTCGCGATCAGCATTGACCGACGATCCCATGATGTTGAGATCGGTGGCCCTCGCCGTCAAATTGACATCCTTCCCGGCCGTAAGCTCTGAGCCGATATTGTCCGTGGAAGATTGCTGGCCCTGCTTTTCGTTCTTGCCATAGAGCGAGATGAAACCACCGCCGGAGCCGACGAACAGGCCTGAATCCTTGCGCTTGCTGTCGGATTGGTGATTCTCCTGCGCGCCGATGATCGAGACGCTCTCGCCGGAGATATTCAGCGAGCCATCGGCATTAACCTTCGAGCCGACAATGGCGGCCGCCTTGCCGGCATTCAGATTGACATCGCCCGAGGCTGAAAGCTGCGACCCGATGGTGGTCTCGTTGTAGCCGTCATAGCTCGAGCTGCCGCTGCGCAGGAAACCCTTGCGCTTGGCACTGTCATGCTCGGTCTCGGTATCCTTGCCGGCCGTGACGATCAGATTGCCACCAGTCTGGACTTTGAGATCGGCGGTATGAGTGTCATCACCTGCCGTTACCTTGGAGGCAGATACCGTAGTGTCTCCGCCGGAAATAATCGTCACGCCGTCCTTGCCGGACAGTGACGAGCCAGCCGCCGTCGTGGTCTCCAGATGTCCGGAAGCATTCTCCTTCGTCGAACCGAAAAACCCGCTCTTCTTGCTGGAGCTCTTTACATCGAGGGTAGCACTATCGGTCGCTTCAGCAATCGTGACGTTCTTACCGGCCTGTAAGTCAAGCTTTCCATCGGCATCCATCGTCGAACCGATGACGTTGATGTTATTGTTCGACGTGGCGACGAGATCACCACCCGCCGTAATCGTCGAGCCATTATGAGTCAGCTCGGACGAGGAGTTTTTGCCGAAAGTCGAGTGTGACTGGCTCTGAGACGTCGTGACATTGATGTCGCCGTTCGAGGTCAGGCCAACGTCACCCTTTGCCGTCAGGTCGGAACCAGAGATCAGGACACCTGTGTTGGCATTGACCTGAAGGTTGCCGCCGGCGGAGAGCTGCGAGGCCTGCTGATCGGTACCCGTCGTCTTGCTGTAGCCGTCGTCCGTCTTTCGTGCGACGTCGGTCGAGACGATGTTGACCGCTCCATCCGTGGCCTTAAGTTTGAGATCGCCACCGGCCTTGGCGGAGGAACCTATGACATTGATGTCATTGTTGGCCGCAATGGTGAGATTACCACCGGCGTTGACGCGGGCGCCCGTCGTATTTTGCTGACCGCCGTTGTCGACCTTGACAGTGGTAAGATTGACATTGTCGCCGGATAGCTGGGCTGCGCCACCCGCGGCAATCTTGGTGCCCTGCAAGCTCAGCGTACCGCCCGCGGCAATCTGCAGGTTGCCGCCAGCCGACACGCCGGCATTTGTGGTGACGACATTCTGACCACCGAGGGTCATCGTCTGGGCGGCAAGTGTAATGCCATTGGTGGCATTGAGATTCATGTTGCCGCCGGCCAGGAAGGTGCCGCCATTGGCTTTGATCTCGGTCGCATTGATGGTCATGCCATCCGCAGCGGCAATCACACCGGAATTATTGACCGAACCGGCATCGATACTGACGCTATTGCCGGCGATGACAGCACCGCCTGCGTTGACCTTCGCCTTATCAGCGGCAGAGAGATAGACGACCGGCACCAGCACCGGTGCGCCGTCGACGATCTGCGTCTGGTAGATCACCATCGACTGGGTTAGCGATGCAGCCTGCTCCGGCGTCAGCGCTTGCCCGAGAGCAAGCCCGTTTGCCTCGGCATAAGCGACACCGTTGTCGAGCAGCGTCTTCATCTGGTCGGTGGCATTATTGCCGGGGATGAACGACCCCGCGCCAAGGCCATCGCCCACCAGCTGCCGCATCTGTTCGTCTACGAGCTGATTGTCGAAATAGGCGTCGCCGAGGAAGGGAACCTTGGTCTCCGGCGTATAGCCAACTCTGTCGATGAAATAACTCGACCCATAGAACTTCGACACATCGAGGAAGGCCGCTCGTGTCTCGAAGAGGAAGACCTGACCTGGAACCGTGCCACCGACCCCGCCGGACTGAGGCTTCGCAAGCGAGGCGAGTTTCGCGCCATTGACCTCCAGGACCTGAGCGAGGTTGCCGCTGTTGCCGAGAGCAGCGGTGAGCTTACCCATCAGGCTGTTGGGATTGATCGCAGCACCACCAGCTGTCAGGGTGCCCGAGCTGATCGAAGGGCCGCTCACGAGCGTCACGCCGTTGCTGCCCACCGACGCACCGACGGCTGCCGTCAGGTTTCCGCCACTGACGGTCGGCCCGCCTGCGATCGTTGTACCGGTACCTGTCAATGATGGACCACTACCGACATTGGCGCCACCATTCGAGGTGAAACTGCCTAGCGCGGCGTTGACATTGAACAAGGCGCCGCCGGCGGTCATGCCATTCAGGGCCGACAGAGGATCGCTCGGTGTCGAAGGCGCGCTAACGGCCGCGCCGCCGCCCGTAGAACCGAGCGACGTATTGTTGACCGTACCGAAATTAAGGCTCAAGGCCCTGGCCGCCTTGAGCGTGCCAGCCGCGCCACCAATAACCTGCGATCCCGAGACGATCGACGTGCCGTTAGCGATATTGCGGGAAGGATCGGCCGTGCCATCGGCGTTGTAGGCCGAGCAGGCGCTCTGAGCGCTGCAGGTCAGCATCGTGGTGCGATTGAGAACGACGCCTTCGTTGGTGAGCGTTGATCCTTTGAGCGTCGCATCACCGCCTGCCTCAATCCGGCTGTAGGAATTGGTAAGGTTGGTGGCATCGACGGTGAGATTGCCACCGGCACGGATCACGGCCTCAGGGCTGAGCCCACTGGTGAAGCGGTCTTCATAAACCGACTGCGATATGTTGGACGTTGGATCCCACGTGTAGGTCGTGCTCGTATCCGAGCCATTTCGAACGACCTCATCGACAATGAAATAGCGCGACGGATTGTTGGGATCGAGGATCGGATTGCCGTTGGCATCCTTGGGAACGCGAGCCTTGATCCAGTCGAAGATAGGCCGAACTTCCGTCGGACCACTGCCGCTGACCCAGGTCCAGGCGTGATAGGAGGTGCCGTCGGCAAGGGTTGCGACCGAATACAACAGCGGCTGGTAGTCAGAAAACTGCCCCGGATCGACCCCCGCATATAGCTGAAACATATTCTGGTCGGTCGATTCCAGATAGGCGAAGGGTTGGCCTGCGACTACTGGATTGAGCACGAAGGTACCGACAACGCCACCGGAGGAGACCAGCTGACCCGTCACCCAGGTCGGCGTCGTCGATCGCCTATTGGTGAGGTTGCTGGTGAGTATCGACATATCACCACCGGACTGAATGAGACCGGACACATTGGTGACTGCCGCATTGCGCTGACCTTCGGTCGTTCCCCGGATGGTCAACCCGCCATCTGCGAGGATAGCGCCCTGGTCGTTGGTGAGCGTGCCGCCGACGAAGAGGTTGGCGTTGTTGCCAGCAAAGACGAGGCCGGAAGGGCTGTTGTAGAAGTCGCCAGCGACGTTGAAGGTCAGATTGTTGCCGGCCGCCAATTGGCCGCTATTGCCGAGCGACGGCAGGTTCAGCGTCAGGTCATGCGCGGCGAGCAGCGAAGTGCTGGCGGTGGTGGCAAGGCCTGCGGCGGAAATGGTGATGGCACCGGAACCGCCAGCATTGGTAACGGTGCTGACCTGTGCATTGGAAAGATCGGCACCGCCGGAGAGATTGAGGGCCAAGCCGCCAAAGACGAGATTGCTTCCCGAGAGATTGGCCGATGAAGCGTTGACGATCAGGGTGCCGCCCGTGGCAATCCGGCTGCCTCTGCTGCCAGAGAGATCAAGTGCGCCGGTATTAAGTGTCAGGCTGCCTCCGACGCGGGTGGTGCTGGTATAAGCAATGGCGCCAGGGCTTGTGAGCGCAGCGTCTCCCAGGCTCTGCAGGCTGTTGTAACCGATGTCCTGCGTCGCCGTAGCGGCAAGATTGCCGCCCGAGAGCAGAGAATTGGCGCTGATACTGCCGCTCGAGGCTGACAGCGTCATCGCGCCAGTACGCTGCAGCATCAGGCTGCCGCCGGCCGCAGCATTGGTGGCGGCGAAATCGACGCCCGAGACCAGCGTATCGATCGTTATCGATCGTGCGGACAGAGTGGCGTTGCGGCTGGCAAGCGATTGGCCGGTGAGCGTGATGGCGTTGCCGGCGGTCAGCGCCAGGTCGCCATGGGCGACGGCATTGGCGCCGATATTGTTCGCAGCGTTGGCCGTAATCGTCCCGGCAGCAAGGAGGCTGTTGAAAGAGATGTCGCCTGCCGTGGCTGCGAGCGTCAGATTACCGCTCTGGCCAAGAATGACGTTGCCGGCTCCCGATTGGTCGATCGCCGCAAAATCGACACCGGCCGCGATGACGTTGCCGCTGACGGCAGATCCGGTCATCGAGACGTTGCTGGCGCCCAGGAGCTGGCCATTGATCCTGACCGCGCCAGGACTGGTGGCCGAACCGATCGAGACCGCTCCGTGGCCGGTGATGCTGCCGCCCGTAAAGGCACTCGCGACCACATTGAGGTTGCCTGCGACGATCAGCGTGTTGGCCGACGCACTTCCGGCGTTAATAGTCAGATCGCCGCTTGATCCGAGAGCGATAGCGCCGTTTGACGACCGCGCGGTGGTCGCGAAATCGACGCCGGTGACTGCCTGGCCGAGTTGGACGGTCGAACCGGAGAGCAAGACGTCGCCGGCGCCAAGGAGCTGGCCCGAGACATTGAGGCTGCTGCTGCCCTCGAGGGTAATATCGCCATGCCCGGTCACAGCGTTGGCTGTGATCGCGGTACCACTGGCATTGATTGCGCCAGCCGATAGCATGGTCTGCGCGATGATGCCCCCAGACGCGGTCAGGTTCATATCGCCGGCAGTTCCGAGCACGATGCTCCCGCTAGCGGCATTGGTGGCAGCAAAGTCGATGCCAGAGATCAGGGTCGGCGCGTTGATGTGACCGCCATTGATCGCGAGATCGCCTGAGGCCAGGATCTGGTTGCTCACATCGACATTGCCGGCGATGTTGACCTTGCCGTGGCTGGTGATGCTGTCGGCGATGAGGTTTGCCGCCGTTGCCGTGACATCGCCGGCCGACAGGATCGTTCCGGCTGTGATGTTGTCGGAGGCCGTCAGGCTGGTGTTGCCGGATTGTGCCAGCACGATAGTGCCGCCCGCGCCATTGGTGGCGGCAAAGTCGATGCCGGAGATCAGGGTCGGCGCGCTGATGCTGCCACCATTGATGATGAGATCGCCGGCTGCCAGGATTTGGTTGCTGACGTCAACGCGACCGCTAGCGGTCGTCGTGGCGACGTTGCCGGTGATGCCGACGTTGCCGTGGCTTGTGACGCTACCCGCCTGGAGATTGGCCGTCTTTGCCGTGATATCACCCGCCGACAGGATCGTGCCGGCCGTGGCATTGCCGGAGACGGTGAGGTCCGTCTTACCGGCCCCTCCAAGCACGATGCTTCCGCCGTTGGCCGCGGTCGCCGCAAAATTCACGCCGGAGACCAGAAGTCCGGCGTTGAGGCTGGCGCCATCGATCGAGAGATTGCCGGCCGATAATACCTGGCCACTGACGTTGACAAGACCGTTGGCCGCCAGATCGGTCGTACCATGGCTTGTGATGCTATTCGCGCTCAGATCGCTCGCTTGCGCGGTGACATTGCCCGCCGACAATAGCGTGCCGATCGTGAGATTACCACTCGAAGCCAGGGACATATCGCCACTTGATGTCTGGACGATATTGCCGTTCGCGGCAGCGGTGGCAGCGAAGTCGCCACCGGAGACGATCGCGCCTGCAGCGATGCTCGGGCCTGAGATGCTGATGTTGCCGCCACTCAGGATCTGTCCGCTGACATTTGTGGCGCCGGACAGGATAATATCGTTGTGACCAGTGACAGTATCGGCCGTCACGGCAGCGGCATTGACGTTGATGGTGCCACCGGCCTGCATCGTCGATGCAGAGAACCCGCTACTCAACTGAGCCGACAGGTCCCCGAACTGTCCAACAACGATATTGCCGCCGGCGGCGTTAGTTGCACCGAAGTCGATACCGGCGACGACAGATTGGGCCGACAGGCTCTGGCCAGTGATCAGGATGTTGCCGGCGCCGAGAACCTGGCCGGTAACGCTGGTGGCGCCATTGAGCGTGATGTCGCCATGCGCTGTGACTGCGTCCGCAGTCACAGTCGCACCGCTGGCCGAAAAAGTGCCGGCCGAGAGCAGTGTGTCGGCATTGATTGCACCCGTCGAAGCGAGCGTCAGGTTGCCGCTTGTCGTCTGGACGATATCTCCATTGGCGGCTACCGTCGCGGTGAAATCGACGCCCGAAACTATAGCGCCGGCCTTGATGCTCGAGCCGGAGATGCCGATGTTACCGCCGCCCAAGATCTGCTGATTGACGGTCGTTGCCCCGGAAAGGGTAATGTCATGATGACCGGTGATGGTATCGGCCGTCATAGTCGCGGCGTTGACGTCGATGGCACCGGCGGCTTGCATCGTCGATGTCGAGAACCCACCACTCAACTGAGCCGTCAGGTCCCCGAGCTGTCCAACAACGATATTGCCGCCCGCGGCGTTAGTTGCACCGAAGTCGATGCCCGCAACAACGGTCTGCGCTGCCAGACTTTGGCCAGTGATCAGCACGTTACCGGCGCTCAGGATCTGGCCGGCAACGCTGGTAGCACCCCGGAGCGTCACATCGCCATGCGCCGTGACGGTCCCGGCCGTGATGGTCGAGCCGGTAGCATTGAGTTTGCCGGCCGAGAGCAGCGTGCCAGTATCGATGATGCCGGCTGAGGCAAACGTCAGATCGCCGCTTGTCGTCTGGACGATGTTCCCATTAGCGGCTGCCGTTGCCGCGAAATCGATACCCGAGACCGCGGTACCGACCTTAATGCTCGAGCCGGAGATGCCAACATTACCGCCTCCAAGCAGCTGGTTGGTGACAGCGACACCACCAGCTGCCGTGCCGGAAAGGGTAATATCCTTTTGGCCGGTGATTGAAGCTGCGGCGACCGATGCACCGCTGATGTCGATGGCACCCGCAGCCTGTATGGTCGATGCAGCAACGGCGCCATTGACGTTCACCGTCAAATTCCCGGTCTGACCAAGGACGATATTGCCAGCGGCTGCGTTGGTCGCATCGAAGTCGATACCCGCAACGACAGTCTGTGCCGCCAGACTCTGACCAGAGATCAGCACGTTACGGGCACTCAGAATCTGGCCACTGACGCTGATGACGCCTCCAAGCGTCATGTCGCGATGGGCAGAGATATTGCCGACGGTGACTGATCCGCCGCTCGCGTCGAGATCGCCCGCTGACAATAGCGTTCCGGCGCTGATCGCGCCTGCGGTCGTCAGTGTCAGATTGCCAGTTCCCGTGGCCGTTGGGCCAAGGGTGATGCGCCCGCCCGCCGCATTGGTGGCTGCAATATCGACGCCTGAGACGATGGCATCAGCCGCCATGCTGGAACCGGTGATGCCGACATTGCCACCGCCAAGCACCTGGCCGCTGATCTTCACGCTGCCGCTTCCGGCGGTCGCACTGGTGGCGCCGGTCAGCGTGATGTTCTTGCTGCCGGTGATCGCATCGGCAGTGATGGTCTGACCGGTGATGTTGATCGCGCCGGCTGAAAGCACGGTGCCCGCCTGGATGGCGCCAGCACTGTCGTTGATCGTCAGATCGCCGCTACCCGCCAGCACGATATTGCCGCCGGCGGCCTTGGTCGCGGCAAAATTGACCCCAGACGCAAGCAGACCAGCGCTGACACCATTGGCGTTGCCATTGATGGTGATATCGCTGGCTCCGAGCAATTGGTTGGTAACGCGCATGCCGCCGTCAATACCGACGTTGCCGTGGCTGGTGAGATTGTTGGACTGCAGCAAGGAAGCCTGGGCGGTAAGATTGCCGGCCGACAGCAACGTGCCGACCGTGATGGTTCCGGCGGCAGCTGTCAGATCGAGTGCGCCGGCCGAACCTAAGACGATGTTGCCACCAGCGGCGTTGGTTGACGCAAAGTCGACGCCGGACGCGATAGCCGTCGCCTGAATGCTAGCCCCGGAGATCAGGATATCGCCCGCTCCAAGAATCTGACCGCTCGCGTTCATCGCAGCATTAGCGGTGAGCCCGCCATGCGAGGTAACGTTAGCGGCCGTGAGCAAGGTTGCGGTCGCGGTAAGATTGCCGGCCGATTGAATATTCCCCGCCGTGATATTGCCGGTCGCACTGGTGCTGAGGCTTCCAGCCGACTGCAGATTGCCAGTGTCTATCGTGCCGCCGGTTGCCGTCAGGCTCAAGTTGCCCATCGAGCCGAGAACGACATTCCCGCCAGGATCGGCACTGGTGGCAGCAATATTGATGCCGGAAACAACCATGCCGGTGGAGATTGACTGGGCGGTGGCGCTGACATTGCCCTGTGCCAGGACATTTCCGGAAACCGCAAGTCTATTACCAGCGGTAAGAGCGAGATTGTTGTAACTCAGCAGCGAGGCGGCCGAGATCGAGCCGGCCGTGGCAGTCAAGGTAAGGTCGCCGGTGCTGTTGGCAGCGCCGGCAATCGCGATATCGCCGGAGGTCGCGGAAAACGTTGCGGCACCGTTGCCAGTCGTCACGCTTCCGACGGCAATCCCGCCGCCCGAGCTCATCTGTACGCTTGTGCCGCTGTTGATATCGCCTGACACGCTCAAGAGGCCGGCGCCGTTCGCAAGCGCGATATCGCTATCGGCCGCGACCGATTGCAGTGTGATGCCCTGGTCGGCCCGCACAGCGACTTTCTGTTTTGAGGTCACTTTGGCTGCGGTGACCTTCTGTTTCGAGGTGATACTAACGCCTTGGCTGCCCGACGCATTGCCGATCGAGATCTTGCCGTCGGCCGACAGTGACAACTCGCCGGCATTGGCGGCCATGTCGCCGCTCATCTTGACGCCGGCGCCCTTTTCCGTGACGACGACCTTGATACGATCGGCCTGCATGGCGCCAAGCGCCGTGCCGTCGATCGCATACTCCGGGGTGCCCGAGGTGGCGGTCAGCGCCGTCGCCTCTCCGGTGGCATAATTGTATTGGTTGGCGCCACCAGTCAGGCGGACGGTCTTGCCATACACTGGAGCATTCACATGGATCTGGCGCGAGACGACGTCGAAGAGATCGACTGCGCCGGGAGCGGTCGTGAGATTCGACCCCGCCCCTTCGAAGGTGACGTCGCCGCCATTGACTGTGAAGCCGGTGAGACTTCCGTCGGCGCCGATATTGGGAACGCCCGTCGTTAGCGTCGCATGCGGTGTGTTGATGAAGCCGCAGCCGGCGCAAGTTATTCCATTCGGGTTCGCGATGATTACGTCGGCTCTCCCGCCCAACACTTCCGTCGGGCCATTCAGGGCCGAGCGGTTGCCGCTGATAACCTCGTTGAGGATGACAGAAGCGGGGCCGGAGCCGTTGAGGTTCGGGTTGCCGGGTGTCGCGCCGCCCAAGTTCGACGTGCCGACTTCACCTTTGAAGTTGTTGAGGATCAGACCCTGGGTGCCGACATTGAAGTTATCGTACTTGTTATGTGAGAGGCCGGTGGCGTTCGGCGTGACGATATCGATCAGCGGTACGCCGTTCGGGGCAGCCCCTACGCCCGGCTGATTGGCAGCGGGAGCCGATCCTGCCGCGGAAACGGATTGCGCGTTGGCCAGCATCGGCTGGAAAACAAGCAGGGCGCTCAGAAGAGTCGCAGACAATTGACGCATGGTGCTGCCCAGACGTCTGACACTTACCTTGCCATTTTCGTCACTTGAAATACTTGCTGACGTCATGGTCATCGCCCTGTCCTGTTGAACGCTTTTTGCTTGCCCTGAATTTTCGATCTACTACTTCCGTGGCGTTAGCCACGTCTTCACCTGCTTCATGAACGTCTCGGCGAGTTGGGTCGCCACGGCGGTCTGATTGGGGGTGACGGCTGCATTGATGACCATCGCGGGAATGAGTGCTAACCCATCCCCGCGGACCGTCATGTCATTGGCACGGATCTCCTGAGCCTGCGCGATCAGTTTTCCTGTGCGCATGTCCTCGAGGCGAACGGTTCCATCGATAAAGCTGTTGTTACCTGCGATAATTCTGCCGGGAGCCGACGCCACATCCAGATCATGAAGGGTGACAATCAACCGCGCGGGAATATTACCCCCTGGATAGCCCTTCAGATCTTTTGCAAGTCTTTGCTGCAGGATACGCGACACAAGTGCTACCTGAGATTCTCGGGTATCACCGTTTAATAGAGGTGATCCCATCCTCAGATCAGGCGCAGATTCTATGCGGACATCAGCTATACTGGCTGTGCTAAGTGCCGCGGTGAGGCGTGGATCTTGTGTGGTGCATCCGACCCCGACAATCGAACCCATAAGCGCAGCGGCAAGCAGAACTCTAGTCACGCCACGATGCAATTTTTTGCTACTTTTCTTCATCTTCTCACTCATTTCACCACCTCACTGAAGTACTTACGAAGAGAAGCCCCGTATCGCGCTTATCTACCGTGCCGCCGAGGACGTCCGAATAACCCATATCGAAATTGACATTGCCGCCGGCGAACTTGGCGCCGACCGTCCAGCCGAACATGTCGCCGCCTGCGATCTGGTAGCCGGCCTGGCGTGCGATCCGCCCGTAGTCGAGACCGACATACGGCCTGAACTCTCCGAGAATCCTCGCAAGCTCGGAACTGTCGGCGAAGGGCTGTGTGCGCCAGACGAGATCGTTGCGGACGAAGAAGCCGCTGTTGCCGAAGAGCATCGTCTCGCGCGTGCCGCGCACCGAGGAATAGCCGCCGACCGAGATCTGCTCGGCCCCGAACAGGTTGTCAGGAGAATACTGCCCGGTGACCATCGAATTGATCTCGAAGCGCTGCGCTGCCACCTCGAACGGCTTCGTCACCGTGATCGTGCCCGACAATTTCGAGAAACGAGGATCGGCATTCCCTGCCCCGGTCTCTCCGGGAGCGACAGCGTCAAAGAGGTTCAGCCCCTGGCTGTAGGAGAGATCGAAGACCCAGAGGCCACCCAGCATACGGCGCGAATGCGAGATGCCGAGATCGCCGACCGTGTATTTGCGGCTGCCGACCTCGATCCTGTTGCCGAGCAGGAAATTGTTGGTTTCCTTGTAGGTGAGACCGCTGTTGAAGGTGGTGATCGAATCCTTGTCGCGGAAGATCACCCGGTCGGCGCCGATACCGGCCTGCTTGCTGTCGCCCGACGTCCGCAGCGTGCCGAAATTGCCCGGAACAGAGCTGTCATATTCATACAAGGAGCCATTGGCGGAAAAGGTCCAGTAGCCATAGGGCACGCTGACATTGCCGAAATAGCTGTTGCTCTTGCCATGGCCGTCATTGCGCCAGGGATAATCCGGGCCAGTGTGTTCGTAAGCGAAATTCCACTGGTCGTTGATGCCGAAGAGGCTGTCATAGCCGATCGAGGCCGAGCTCTTGGAATAGCCGGTCTGCTCCTGACCAAGATTGCTGTTGCCGAACGAGAGGTGCCAGGGATGGCTGGGCTTGTTCTCGATATTGAGGATCGAGGTGCCATCCGTCTTGCCGGGCAGCATCGCCGTCTTGGCATTGTTGGAGGTGAGACGATTGATCTGGTCGAGGCCCTGCTCGATATCGCGCAGATTGGTGATCTCGCCTTTCATGCCGGGAAAGGCCGTGGCAAGCACGCCGGAGCCCGCCGCACCGAAACCCGAAACTGGCTTGGCGTTGATGTAGATATCGGCAAGCGTGCCTTCGACGGCAACGAGGCGCAGCACCTTGGTCCTGGCGATATCCTGCGCCGGAACATAGACGCGCGAGCTGACAAAACCCTTGTCGAGGTAGAGATGCGTCAGGTCGCGCAGGAGCGCATTGATCTCACCGAGCCCGACACAGCGGTTCGCATAAGGAACGGTGACCTTGTCGATGGCAGCGGCCGAAAACTGCCTGACGCCTTCGACTTCGATATGGGTGATCGCAAAGCATGGGCCGGCCTTGCCGCCGCCGGCCGCCGCCGGCTGCTGCGCTTCGGCCGGAGAAGGCTTCGGCGTCATCTGACCCAAGCTCTGCAGCCGCTGTTGCTCGGCCTCCTGTGCTTGTCGGCGCGCGAAATCGTCGCTCGGCGACCGCTGCGCGGCAGCCTGGGATGACGCCAGGACCACCGACAACAACGCGACGGCAAAAGACACAATGAAGCAGGACTTCGAAAAGCCCCGGCCGCTCCGCGCGGGAGCCGGCCCCAAAGCTAATGTCATGAGCTGTTCCCGCCGTCCGGTTAGTGAGAGGCGGGCTTCTGCAATGCGTCGAGAGCCGCTGATAGGCCCTTGAGGGAGAATTTGATGTTGACCTTCTGGCCATTCATCATCTGTACGTGACCGGTGCCATCCGCAGCCTTTGAAAGGGCTGCAACCATCTTGCCGTCCAGCTTCTGCTGCGCCCAGCAGCCAGCCTGGTTGCAGTTGCGGTAGGCCAACTGCACCACCTGCTTATCACTTGCATCGATGCTGATGCCGGCCGGCAAATACATGTTGAGCGGCACAAGCGTCGTCAGCACCAGATCGCCTGCGGCCTGCTTTGTCGCCTTCTTATCTGATGCAGGCGAAGCCTTGGCCACAGCCAGCGTCAAAACGTTGACGTCCTGATCGCCCTGTTTGATCGTTGCGATCTGCGCGACTTCACAGCTCGTCGCCACAGCACCATCGGCCGCCTTGCCATCGACACAACGATAGTACCAGTCATCGAACTTCTGCACCCGCGCCTGCGGAGCCGGCTGTTCGCCGGTTGCCGCGGGGGGCGCAGCCTGGGCAGCAGGAGCGCCAGCAGCTGCGGTTGCGGGCGATTGCGACTGCTGCTCCTGCGCCATTGCCGGGAAAGCAAGAAATGCCGAGGAAAGAAAAACTGCTGAAGTCAGGGTCTTGAAGGAAAGGGGCATATTGGCGGGGGACATACACATTACCCAAGTCAAAGCCATTCGCTTACGCAAGGCGTACCTTGCTCAATCGACATGTCGGTCAAAATTCAGGAAGATTCACCACGGGGTGGCGTGGCCGATCATGGGCCTAGCCCGTTCAATAGCAGATTTCCAAAAAAGTACAGCGAAAAGTAGCAGACACATGGGCGATTCACACGCTCGTTTTTAGATATTCGTGTAAAATCTGCAACATCGACGTTCAACAATTGAATAAAATTATTTTTTGCTCTCGAAGGAGCATATTCCCGGCGCGATAGTTTAAATAGTCATAGATCTGCTAGGCATTCCGAATTCGTTGTGTCGATCACCTTCCGTCAAGAGTACAAGACAACCCTGGGTATCTTATGATTATCAACGATCCGGATCAGGAGGGAAAGTGACCGGCCCAGACGGTCAAGCTACCAAACGACCAGCACGTCACCTTCGCGCAATTCTGCAAGGCCAGCCTTCAGCCCCGGCTGCGAACAGGGCGTCGCATTGCAAGGCCGCCGACTTCCGGTCATCACACGCTCGACACCCGCATCGCGGATGCCAATACGCTAGTGAGACCTATCGACGGGCGCTTGATGCCGCTGGTCTACAGGGCTCCATCAGCGCCGTCGGCAATCATAATGCGCAGGCAGAGAGCTTCATGAAGACATTAAAAGTGGAAGATATCTACCCTGCTGGCTACGAGACCTTCGCGGACGTGGCTGACCGCTTGCCCAGGTTCATCGACGAGATCTACAATGCCAGGCGGTTGCACTCAGCCCTCGGCTACAGGTCACCAGCAGAATTTGAAACCCAATTCGCCCAGCAGCTGGCTTAGTTTGAAGCGCATCGCTGGTCCAGCCCGAGGGGTTCACTCCAATCCCAGGTCAACTCTCAACGCAAACCAACATGCAGCTTTTGCTCTTGAAGCGATCTGAACCAGCGGTGCCCACCACAATTTTTCAGTAGCGTATATGGGCTTGGCGTTGATGGAATGGCCAAATTGGCGCGATAGATGACTGTCATCTTTGAGGTCGTGGACGAAGTAGCTGCCATAATACAAATGGTCTATGGCGACAATCGCACCTAAGCCACTTGCTTTTTTTGTGTCCATACAAGGAGGATTCAAACCAAATCTAGTCGTCCTTCGCCTCGTGCACCTCAAAATCTTCTAGCTTTGCGCCGCCATCAACTTCATCTTTCAGCCACTGAGGCATGCGGCCTCTGCCGCGCCATGAGTTTCCTTTGTCGTCTCTGTAGATAGCCTTTGAACTAGGCACTTCTCTGGCGGTCTTCCCTAAGCCTGCTTTGGACAACTTATCAAGCTCGTTCAGCTCGGCGAGAAGTTGCGACCTGCGTGTCGAGATGATCTTGTTTCGAGCCGCGACTGCATCAGCAATGATTTCATTCAATTCTTTTAGCGTCGCCTTCGAATAATCAACTTTCATCTAAAACCTTTCATCTCGTTAGTGCTTTGCCAAGGGTCGACGCCTCAAGCACCATAAAACAATTAAATCGTATATAGACGCTTGACGAACGCCGCTCTCTATAAGCGCGTCCGAGCCAAATGTAGAGTCTTATTGGGATGTTATTGGCTAAAGTTATTTCAATTGAAGACACCACACTCCGAGACGCCCAAGGAGCTTTGGGAAGCTGAGCAGAGCCGACTGCTAAGGAATTAAGCCGCCCGTGATTGTACCCCAACTTCGGCCCGCTAGGAAAGCGGGCACTCCCTGGTGGATCGTCTTTTGTTCCAACGGAGCCCGGCCGAGAGTGGTCCGAAAGAGCATTTCCGGCAGCGGCGCATTTGCGCAACAACACGCGCGCCAAACGCAACGATGATGCAGATATGGGTTTTAGCATGCAAAACTTTCGACCTCTTATGAGGTGCGCGCCTGCGCACGAGAAGTAAACACTCCCCAACGTCGTGCCGAGCGACGCACCTATAGCCAAGGCGTGTCCTTGGTGCTATTTTCTGCACACTAAGCGACACTGTTATTCCAATTGCGGCGTAGCAAGGTTTTATGAGCAATTATTTTTCGAAGCGAGAAGAGCGTGACGGACACAGAAAAGCGAAAGCTTGCGCAGCTCATCATGACGAAACTCCTGCTGATTTTCGCTGGATTAACGGCGTTCGCGGCAGTGGCTCTTTCGTCAATCAACTGAGAGTCAAAGAAGCATTTTCGGGCGGAGAACTGGATCGCTCATTGCCTTTGCAAACAATCGACCTTCATTGATTGTCCGCCATTTGCCGAATGATTGAAGCTGCCGCCAGTCAGCGTTCTTCAGCGCTTCGAGGCAATTGCGCCACGGGAGCTGTGGTGAGCCACCCCCGCGGCCCCGGCCCACAAGGGTTGGCAGAATTTCAGACATTCCGTGCGTGAAAATTGACGGCGTTGTATACACGCCGCTCTGTGACGCGCGGACCGAACGGCCATAAATTGCTCGCGGGGTTGCGCACAACTTCATGTGCGGACTGTAATGTGTCATATGGGCGTTGTCCGAAATTGCATGCATCATCTCTCGGCCTTGAAAGTGCGGCCGAGATCCGGCCCGGCGCCGAAATAATGTCGAAACACGTAAAGCAGCGGGCTCCACCTGCCGGTATCGATGTGATTGGTGCCAGCGATCACGATATCCCTGTGTGCGTGGACCCGAACGACCTTCGCCTCGATGATCCGGAAGGAATCGACACGCTCCGATGGCCATTCCGCACCGGGGGAATGGGACGCCACTACCTCCGCTTCGAACTGGATCGGGCATTAGGCGATACGCAGCGGCCGCACGAGATCGGAGGCCTGCGGCGTCAAGCCGGCGACATCGAATTTGTCGGCCTCGAAACGGTACCCTATTTTTTCCTTGTGCGAGGGAACGTGATTGCGGCCCGTCTTCGGTGCGATCGCTTCGACCTTCGGCCATAGCTCGGGCGAGGGGAAGTTCAACACGAGCTGGCGCTCGCGCTCCAGGTTTTCCCGCCCCTTGCTGGCAGAGGTCAGGCCGGGAACCACCCGGTCGAAGAGAGGCCAGACCGAGGACATGGGCGAAATATTCGTCGTGCCGTCGGCATTGAGACTCGTAATCAGAACGACGGGCGTACCGATATAAAGAACGCTCGGCTTGATCTCGATGTGTTGGTGGGCGCTCTCAGTGGCGCCGAATTCGGCTTCCTTCGTCAACATTGCAAATTCTCCTATGAGAGCTGCAGTGTAGACGGCGGAAGACCTGAAATAGTTCGGCCGCGGACGAACCGTTGGCGAATGCCCTTCGCGGTCGATGCCGGACGGGCCTGACCTTCATTCCGCGGCGGGCTTTGAGCCTTGTCATGCAGCCGGCGCCAGCGTGATCCTGTTGCGCCCGCCTTCCTTCGCCTCATAGACCGCCTTGTCGGCACGGGCCAGGATACGCTCATAATCCAGTTCGCCCCCGAAGGCGGCAACGCCGATGCTGGCGGTTACGGCAAGCCTGCCGCCATCGGCCAGCGGAACCGAGAGCCTGGCGATCTCCGCGCGTATCTTCTCGGCGACCTGCAAGCCCATCGCCTCGTCGCACTCGACAAGCACGATCAGCATCTCCTCGCCGCCGTAGCGGAAGACGAAATCTGTCTGGCGAACACTTTCGGTGATCGCTGCCGCGACGGCCCTCAGCGCTTGATCGCCGACCTTGTGGCCATGCGTGTCGTTGATACGCTTGAAGTGATCGATGTCGAGCAGCAACACGCAGAAACCGGCAGCGACGGACATTTTCTGCAATTGTATCTCGCGCATCAGCACGGATGGCATGAACCGGCGGGTCAGCAATTGCGTCAGGGGGTCACGGCCGCTTTCGACTTCGATATGAGCTTCGAAGATGCTGTTCAGCAGGAACTTGATCGCTGACAACTCCTCCTCGATCTTTCCGGCAGCGTCGCTGATCTGGGAGCGATCGCCGAAGCTTGCGCGCTCCAGCACCGGAACGAGCTCGCCATCGATGCGGCTGACCAGCTGCTTGATAAGCTCGAGTTTCGGCTGACGCTCGAACAGGATATGCGCCTTGTGATTCAGCCACAGGCCGAACTCGCTTTTCGAGAGCCGCGGCAGCTCGCTGGAAGCCGTATTCTGATAAAAGGCGGCCAGTATGCCATGCCCCCATTCCATCAGGGCAGCCCTTTGTCGTTCCCGCTCCATCGCCAGGTTTTGGCCGAGCAGATGCAGGCGATAGGCTTCGTTGACCCGCGCATTCGAAGCGACACCCTTCTGATAGCTGGCTTCGCGAACTTCTAGCGCTATATCGAAGAGCCCAATGACGAAGGCCATCGCATCGATCAGCTGCTGCCGGGAAAAATCGGCTTCGGCGAGATGCCGCAGGAACCAAAGCTTGATCTTGCGTATCGACCTGGAGACGGCGTGCGGGGGAAAGCCGATGCGCGCCATGGTCTCGCCAAGGCTATCCTGTTCGGAGAAAAACAGCTCGCCGGAGGTCGCATTCGGGTCGACGAGTCTCTTCATCCATTCCATGAACCGGGCCGTGAAGGCCGTCAGGCTGGCATCCTCTCCGACGAGGGAAGCGAGGTCTGGATCGCCTTCCAGATAGGCCCTGTAGCGCTGCTGCAACTCGCCCTCATGATCGTGGACGATCGCGTAGACGATCTGATGTGTTTCGGCCGAAGTCTGCTCGACAAGGCTATTCCATTCCCGCGCGATACGTTCAGGCATTACGGTACTTTCTACACTCAAGAATCGGTTCCCTGATATTGCGCCGTTCGATGGTGCTCCGCCCTTGAAACCGGACTTCGGAGGCACGCCCATTGCACGAATCCCGCTTCCGGCCCGAAGTTGCAATGAGGGCCGGAGCCCTCATGCAAAATAACCGGCCGACGGCTCCATCACCCACACAGTTCGACCGCAGATCGAGACGGATCAGAATCGAACAAATGAGTTGAGTGGCTCAAATAGCCGATAAAGGTGAAGAGTAAACCCCTTCTGCTACACTAAAAACGAATGGCTGTATTGCCGATCTAATCGATCAAAATCTTGTTTTTTAGTGAAACAATCGTCCTTCAAGGCTGATTCGCCATGTGATCAACTTATGACATGCCGCCTATAGGACAGATCTTCTTGTGGCCACTTCAGTAGTCATTGCCGCATCGCCTTCTGCCGTCCGGTTTTGCAGCAAATTCGTCACGCCATTGTCATGCCGTTGTCACGCGGCGCCTCTACTCAGGCTTGCAGTTTTTCCGAAACACCGATTTTTTAGATGACAAGTGACGCAAGCCGCATCCAGGCTGCCGTTTCGGCGACGGGATTGGAACTTCATTACGACAAGGCGATCGTTCTCGGCGGCATCGATCTTTCGCTCGCGAGAGGACAGACGCTGGCGCTGCTCGGACCATCCGGCTGCGGCAAGACCACCCTTCTACGCCTCGTTGCCGGCCTTCTCGCCCCGACAAAAGGCAGGATCAGCATTTCCGGCCAGATCGTTGCCGATGCGGCATTGAAAACCTTCATACCGCCGGAAAAGCGCAACCTCGGCATGGTGTTTCAGGACTATGCTCTGTGGCCGCACCTGACGGTCGGCGGCAACGTCTCCTTTCCCCTTGAAATGCGCGGCGTCGCGAAGGCAGATCGGGAAACACGCACCATGCGGGCACTGGAGCGCGTCGGGCTGGCGGCACTTGCCCAGCGACGCCCGAGCGATCTGTCCGGCGGCCAACAGCAGCGCGTTGCCATCGCTCGCGCCATCGTCGCCGAACCGCAGCTCATCCTGTTCGACGAACCGCTGTCCAATCTCGATCGCGAATTGCGCGAAAACATGGTCGGCGAGCTGGCCGAACTCATCGCCAGTCTCGGCCTGACGGCCATCTACGTCACGCACGACCATAGCGAAGCCCTGACGCTTGCCGATGAGGTCGCCATCATGCGCTCTGGCGAAATCGCCCAGCTCGCCTCGCCGGATGTGCTGATCGAAAGCCCGGCATCGCCGGAAGTTGCCGAATTCCTGCGGCTCGGCAGCACGGCCGATCTCGAATGGCGCGACAATGGCTGGCGGCTGGCGGGAAGCCCGCATGTGCTGTCGGATACGGCGCGGCCGGGGCAGGAGAAAGCCAGAATCCTCATCCCCACGCGCGCCATTTCTCTTGGCGAAACCGCTTGGCCGAACCTGCCGGCAACCGCCGTGCGCTCGCATTTCCGCGGCGACGGCCATCTCGTCACCGCCGCGCCGCATGGCACGACGGGCGTCGAACTTCAGGTTCTGAGCCCGATCAAGATCCGGCCGGGCGAGCAAATCGGCCTTTCGGTCGATGCCAACGGCATCCTTTGGTTCTGACAGGAACATTACGAAGCCATAGAGAGGAAAACATGTTTAAATCGCTGAAGACCATTGCAGTTTTTGCCCTTTCCACAGCCCTTCTGGGTGGCGTTGCCCATGCCGATATCACCGTCTACACCGCCGGCCCGCAGAACCTCATCGACAAGCTTTCCGCCGGCTTCACGGCCCAGACCGGCATCAAGGTCAACGTCTTCCAGGCAACGACCGGCAAGGTCATGGCGCGCATCGAGGCCGAAGCTGCCAATCCCGCCGTCGACGTGCTGATCTCGGCTTCCTGGGATACGGCGACGGATTTTGCCAAGCGCGGCTGGCTCGTTTCCTACACCAGCCCGAATGCCGAGAAGGTGCCGGCCTTCCTGAAGACCGATACAGCCGTCGCCCAGGGCGTTTCCGCTCTCGGAATCGCCTGGAACACCAAGAGTGGCACGTCCGAGCCGAAGGAATGGGCCGATCTCGCCAAGCCGGAATTCAAGGATCTCGTCAATATTCCCGATCCCGCCCAGTCCGGCTCCTCCTTCGAGCTGACCGCGGCCCTCGGCGGCAAGGATAACTACAAGCTGTTCAAGGAGCTGAAGGACAATGGCGCCATCATCGCCGGCGCCAATGCCGAAGCGCTGAATCCTGTGCTGCAGGGCGCCAAGGCGGCCGTCTTCGGCGCGGTCGACTACATCACCTTCGCCGCCAAGGCCAAGGGCGAAAGCATCGACGTGGTCTTCCCGCAGTCCGGCACGGTCATCGCGCCGCGTCCGGTGATGATCCTCAACTGGTCCAAGCACCAGGACGAAGCCAAGAAGTTCGTCGACTACATGCTCTCGGATGAAGGCCAGAAGCTGGTCGCCGGCACTTACCTGATGCCGGCCCGCGCCGACATTCCAGCCTCGCGTCCTCTCGTCGGCGATCTGAAGCTGCTCGATTACGACGTCAACGCCGTCTACGGCAAGCGCAAGGAAACGCTGAAGCAGGTCGGCGACCTGTTCGGCGGCAAGTAAGGCTTGAGAGAATGAGTGCGAAGGGAACAGGCGCTCCGGTGCCGGCAGCTTGGCTCGCAGCCCTCGGGCTGATCGTCATCGTCGCCTTTCCCTTCGCAGCCGTCGTGCTGCAGGCCGTCTTTCCCTCGCTCGGGCAAGGCTCGTTTGCGGCACCCTTCTCGGCCATCGGCAAGACGCTGGCCGATGAAGCACTGATCGGCATGACGACGAATACCATCCTTCTCGGTTGCGCCGTCGTTCTAGCTTCGGCACTCATCGCCGTTCCCCTCGGTGTGCTGCGGGCGCTCTACCGCATTCCCCTCGCGCCCATGTGGGACGTGCTGCTGCTGACGCCCTTCATGATCCCGCCCTATATCGCGACGCTCGGCTGGATCATGACGCTGCAGCCGCGCGGCTATCTCCAGCAGCTCGTCGGCTTCAATCTCGCCCCGACCCTCTTTTCGCTGGCGGGCATGACCGTGGTCATGACCTTCAACACCTTTCCGGTCGTCTATTTCGCAGTGTCGCGCACGGTCGAAGCCGTCGGTGCCCGCTATGCCGATGTCGGCCGCGTCTTCGGCGCTTCGCCGGCGCGCGCCTTCTGGCGCATCACGCTGCCGCTCTCCGCTCCCGGCCTTGCTGCCAGCCTCTTGCTGGTCTTCGCCGCCGCGATCGAGGAATACGGCACGCCGGCAGCACTCGGCCGCCGCGCTGGCTTCCAGGTCCTCGTCACCGGCATCGATACGCGCATCGGCGACTGGCCGATCGATCTGCCGGGGGCTGCCGTCCTGTCGCTGACCCTCGTCATCATCTCGCTGGTCGCATTTCTCATCCAGCGCCGCATCCTGTCGCGCCGCTCCTATCAGACCGTCAGCGGCAAGCCGCAGAGCAAGGACAAGCGGCCGCTCGGCGCAATGACGGCGCCGGTTCTGCTCGCCTTCGGCATCGTCTCGTTCCTCGCGACCGGCGTGCCCATGCTGTCGATCCTCGCAACCGCGCTCTCGAAGACGATTTCGCGCGGCCTCGTCATCGACAATCTCGGCCTCGACAATTTCGCCTCCGTCTTCGGCAACAGCGCCGGCGCGCTCGCAGCCCTCGGCAACAGCCTGGCGCTCGGTATCGGCACCGCCGTCGTGACAGGCCTCATCGGCGTCGTGGCCGCCTATGCCGTCGTCAAGACGAGGATGCGCGGTCGGATGCTGATCGACATCATGACGGTGCTGCCGAATGCGCTACCCGGCATCGTCGTCGCCGTCGGCTTGATCCTCGTCTGGAACATGCCCGGCCTGCCTTTCACCCCTTACAATACCGGCATCATCCTGCTGCTCGCCTATTGCTGCATCCTGCTGCCGCAGACGGCGCGCTATTCCGCGGCCGCCTTCCAGCAGATCGGCGACAATCTCGAGGCCGCCGCCCGCGTCTCCGGCGCCGGAACGCTCACCGTCTTCCGCCGCATCCTGCTGCCGCTGGTGCTGCCGAGCCTGGCATCCGCCATGTTGCTCGTCTTCGCGCTCGCCTCGCGCGAGCTTGTCGCCTCGATCGTGCTGGCGCCCGTCGGCATGCAGACCATCGCCGCCTTCATCTGGCGGCAGTTCGAGCAGGGCTCGATCGGCCTAGGCATGGCCATGGCCTTCGTGACGATCATCCTGACGACGCTGATCCCGCTGCTTTTCCTCTCGCTGCTGCGCCGAAGCGGCCTGGTCGCCGAGTAGCCTCGGCGGAAGAGCCTGAAAGACATTCGCCGGCTAATTTATTTGATCTTGTTCCGGCGGCACCACGATCACTGTATCCTCCGCCATAAGCATGCGCCCATCCTGCGCTCGCAGCTCCAGCCGCCGCACCGGCAGGCTTGTCACCCTGTCGACCAGCGTCACATGCGGCTCATCCGGCGCGAAGAAGAAATCCTCGCCCCATTGGCGAAGCGCCACCAGCAGCGGAAACAGCCCCTGTCCCTTCCGCGTCAGCACATATTCCTGATAGGGGCTGCCATCGGAGGCGGGCACGGTATCGAGAATGCCGTGAGCAACAAGATTGCGCAGCCGGGCGGAGAGAATGTTCTTGGCAAGCCCGAGACTCTTCTGAAATTCGCCGAACCGGCGCAGCCCATCGAAGGCATCGCGGATGATCAAGAGCGACCACCAGTCGCCGATCGCGTCCAGCGGCCGTGCCACGCCGCACATCGAATCCTTGTGGCTAACTCTCTTGGCCATGCCGCCCTGCCCTCGCCTGTTTCCGTGTCTGCCGATGCCGCGCCGCGAACTCAATCCAGTGCCTGCGTCGTCAGCCAACATAAGGGTTGCAAACTAAAACCACAAGAGATACTGACATCATGGTTGCAAACTAAAACCACTCTAGGAGAACAATCGTGATTCCTTCTGATGCGACATTCGCCGGCACATTCCCCTTCGCACCCCATTTCACCGAGGCACCGGGTTTCCGGATGCATTACGTCGATGAAGGGCCACGCGACAGCGAGGTCATCCTCTGCCTGCATGGCGAGCCGACCTGGGGCTATCTCTTTCGCCATCTCATCTCGACGCTGAGCCGCACGCACCGCGTCGTCGTTCCCGACCAAATGGGCTTCGGCAAGAGCGAAACGCCGGCCGCCCGCAGCTATTGGCTACAGGACCACATCGCCAATCTGGAGACCTTCGTCGAGGCGCTCGACCTCACCGACATCACCCTGGTCATGCATGATTTCGGCGGTCCGGTCGGCATGGGCTTTGCCGCCCGTCATCCCCACCGCATCCGGCGCATCATTTCGACGAACGGGCCAACACCCTTCGGTCAGCCGGACAGCATGGATCGCGGATTGGCCAATGCCGCCGTATCGCCCTGGTTTCAATGGATCATCAAGGCAGAAGCCGACGGCACACTTGAGCCTGTGTTGAGCAATCTTGGCTTCAGCATTCTCAGCACCCTCAAGCTCAATGGCTTCGAAAACAACGCCGTCATCGACGACGCCTGGCTCGATGCCTATGGCACGCCTTTTGCCACTGCGGCCGAGTGCCTTGGAGCGCTCGGTTGGGCCAAGGGCTTTGCGACCGGCGCGCACCAATTCGAAACGCCCGATCCGGCAGCCGAGCGCATCATCCGTGGCAAGCCGGCACTCGCCATATGGGGCGACGCCGACCGGACGCTCCACGCGGAACACTTCCTGCCGCTCTTTTCCGCGATCTTCCCCGCAGCCCCCATCGAACGCCTTGCCGGCGTCGGGCACTATTGCTTCGAAGATGCCCCCGAAACCGTCACCGGCCTGATATCGGACTTCATCCGCCGGACCTGAGCGGCGGAGGGGAAACGCGAAGCAAAGGAGCGGGGAAAACCTCCCGCTCCCGATGATCCATCGTCAATCAGGCCCCGCCTCTTGCCGTCATCAAACCTGACGAACCACGGCCGGAAGACGTCGATATCCGGACCCGGCCAATTGACATTCACAGCCGTTATGACACCGTTTCGACTTGTTGCTCACCCACCGTTTTGAGGCAAAATGACCAAGCCATCGCAAGCTGTTATCACCACAGCCGAAGAACGCCCGCGCGACGGATGGAACGACCCCGTCCACGGCTCCATCTCCTGGCACACGCTCTTGAGCAGCGACATCACCCCCACCGACAGCATGAGCGCCGGCATCGCAGACCTTGCGCCCGGCGGCGAACTGAAGCCGCATCGCCACGACCCATCGGAAATCTACTTCATCTTCGAGGGAACCGGCATCGTCCAGATCGACGGAGAGGAAACGACGGTCAAATCAGGCACGACCGTCTTCATCCCCGGCAACGCCGAACACGGCATCCGCAACGAGTCATCCGCCAACCTGAAATTCTTCTATGTGTTTCCGACTGGCTCTTTTGCAGACGTGGTCTACCGGTTTCCGGAGGGTTGATGAGTTTTCGACCATTCTCAGCAGGCGCACGGCCGGGGGGATACGGGCAATCAAGACCTAAAGGCTGGCGGAGAGGGTGGGACAATCCGCCAGATAGCCGCGCGATACCCGCTTTTCCAAGGTGTTCGATAGAGCCCCGATTACGCTACGGAAATTGCGATACCCGGCGTGATACCCCGAGCGATACCCCGTTGGCAAGGACCGCCGTCGAGACAGGATTTCAAGACCGATATCACGTATCATCCAGAACCCGGCAGGGGTTCCCCTCAGCTTGCCCCACGACGATGCTCCATCCCTTCGACACGAGCCACTGGTCTCGTGTCGCTCGCCTGAGGCGAGCGGGCTTCCCGCATAGTCGCGAGGCCCCGCGCCTCGGTGACAATCGCATGGGCCGCTCAGAAACGGCCTGCGGCCTGCGGCATCCCCCTTGGAGGGGCCATGCCTCTTCCGAGCATGGCGCCCCATGCGACAGTCAACCACTGCCTAACCGTCGTGCCAGTCTCAGTAATGTTAACATTCCGATCGCTATCCGATCGTTTGCCCCGGAAATGATACCCAAAAGCCTGGGCTCGACTACCGTGATCCGACATAAATTCATTGTTATCAATGTGTTGTTGAGGATTTCGATGAAGACGACTATAACCATACTCCGGGGCCTTGCGCTCGATGTCCTAGTTATCGAAACGGCCCACGCGGATGCTGTAGGCATGCTGTTCTATCGCGCCGAAATTGTACTCCGGGAACGTAGAACCGGGGCAAGGCACCTCGTCCGCCGCAGTAGGATTCCGGGCACAGGCTTGGAGATGGCGAGAGCGATGCAGCAACAGGGCCTCCGAGCGTTGGAGACTTTTCTCCCGAGTCGGTAGAAATATTTTTCCAAGGATTGCCGCTTAGTCCGCGTTACCGCACCAAGGATTCGACAGTTGACGAGTCCTTGCTGCAAGGATTCGGAGGCTTCTGAATTCTCACTCGCAAGGATTCGCGATGCCTAGAATTGACGCCGCCGCACCGAGTCCTTGAAATAGAATTTCTAGCCAATTCAGCAAGTTAATGCAGAATAGGCCCCGTCATGAATTTCCAGAAGAATGAAAGGAGCCAACCATGACGCAGGCCACCGAATGCACCGTCAGTCGCGAAATTATTGCCGAGTTCAAGATTTTTGAGCAAGCCTACAGACATTACCTGGACCGCGTCGATGAACTTGGCATGTCATTGAAGTACCCTTCCGAGTTTAACAAGGAAGTGCAGACGCTCCTCGGCACGAAAGCGGGAGTGTCAGCCTACTTCAAGGGAGGGGCGCGCATCATCGATCGACTTGATAATCTCGTCCAACTCGCGGAAGAGAAGGGTTGATGCTGTTTGGGGAGTGGTTCCCCGGTGGGCGCTGGCGACACTTAGCACCCGTCCAAGATCGCAGCCATTATCGGCTGTGATCTTACGGTCCTAGCGGCCCTGTATCACGGATTAGATGACGGCAAGTGATCCGAGAAATCCAATGCCGTGGTTTCAGCGTTGGGGGCGGGGCAGCGGCGCCTGCATCGTCAGCCGCAGCCGCAGCCGCAGCCGCAGCCGCAGCCGCAGCCGCAGCCGCAGCCGCAGAGGTATGCGCCACCGAAAACTCGGGACAAGCCCTTGCCCGCGATTTCCAACGCAACGGCATTCGCGCATTCGATCGCATCGGATCAAAGCCGCCGTCCTCTCTCCAAGGCACTAGCTTCAGTCAATAGGCGCTCTCGCGCAATCTGACAGAAGCAAACGTTTCACCTTGCCGCTTGCGGAGCTCACACGGCGAACGCGCATATCCAGCTTGTTGGGGGCACCGACGTTACTTCCGTGAAGAGACCACGTTAACAGCGCGAGATTCCCGACAGCGAAGTCGCCTCCCGGTCTCATTGGAACGATACGGTCGAACTGATCAACATAAACACGTGAATTTCGAGACATCGAGTTGTAACGGGTGACATTCCCTCGCAAAACTTCCAGCCCTACGGCTTCCTCACGAGTATTTACCCAGTCCTTGGTGCCTTCATCAAATTTGACCAACTCCTGCTTCGTGGAACCTATAGAGATAGTACCTATCGTTCCATCGGCTCCGATGGGGCGGTGTGCGTCTTGAAGACTGCCTTCGAGAACTTCGGCCAACTCATCGAAATCCACTGGAGAATGTTTCAGAGGTGGGGGGTCTTTCCTTTCGTACAATTTCCGAAGGCTCGTGGTCTCCGGCTCCGCATCGAGACTTCCCGTCGCCCGCTTGAATGCGGTCTTCAAGAAGTCATACAACATCGGTCCGCCAAGAGCTGCCGCGATTCCAGTGGTTGCTGGATAGGCCTCAACAAGGATTATCAACTCGAATATGAAGCTGCCTTGACGAGCAGGCTTCAAAAGAACCGAGGCGTTTTTCAAGGCTGTTGCCCGAGTAGTGATCTCTCCCGTCATGTAGGCATGAAGGGCAATATGGACGGCCCTAGTAATTCCGTCGATAGATGTTACCCCATCGTAGCCCGGAAGCGCATTTTGATCCGCTAACCCACCCTCGTAGCGAATTTTCAATTTATGCTCAGCTAATATAGCCATTAATCCCCCTCAAGAATCATAACAATACTGGCCAAGAATTCGGCTACTGGTCACGGTATGTCAACTTAAACGGGTTTGACGATTTTTCTGCATCTCATGTGGGGGCGGCGCGGTCCACCGCGACGTCCGGAAGTGCGGTCTCGAAGCATCGGGATCCTTAGTGCGGTAGCGCGGACTGCGAGACCTTGTAATTCTAAAACCTCGGCCTCAGTGTAGGCCCCGGCGCCCCCGCGTCGTCAGTCGCGCCCGAGGAGGCGACGGCGCTCGTCTGACGCTCAAGCTCCCATCGTAGGGCCGCCATCATCGCCCGGTCCCGGATTTCCCCTTCAGGACGGTCATGTCCGACTAGGCGAAGCGCGATCCAGTCCTGCGCCTTAATCATCTCCCGCAGCCACTCCAAGGCCTCCGGCGGAACGCGCTCTTCGATCATGATCCGTGCGCGGTCCTTCGCGGATCGACGGTTCAGATCCTTCACCAGACGGTTCCAGGAGGGGCGGGGCCGTGGCCGATCAACGGGGTACCAGATCGGCTCAAGGCCGCGTTCTCGTGCCCATGCGTCAGCGCCAAGCTCATAGTCCGAGGGTGGAATCCGGCGATCCCGGCGGAAATTCTTTCCGCGTTCAGGAAACTCGGAAGCGGGACTTTCCGGAACCAGGGCCAGCATCGCCGACAACAGGCCGAGCAGATGGAGCACGGTTCTCGAAGCAGGATCGCGGCGGCGCCGTCTGGCAACGTTGCGGCGAATCCAATCCGCGCAGGTTCTGCGTCGCTTACTCTGCTTGATTTCCCTGTCCATAGGCGACCTCCCCAATCCTTCAGGAAAGGATGAGGCAGCAGAAGGACCGGCGCAAATCCGGGGCGACTACGCGACGTCGCTGTCTTTCAGATACTCCGGCAGCTTCGATTTCCATTCGCTCATGAGGATGAGCGAGCATTCGACCGTTGCGCCGTCATTCTGCACGAGCTGAAGCTGTCCCGCAGGAACCGTCGAATCCCAGGCGAAGCTCTCCGAGAGGAGTTTCAGAAGCTCGCGCTTGTAGGCGGTGTCGAGGTTATCCAACTGGTCGCCCTTGGTCTCCAGAACGGTGATGCGGGTGCTGCCGTTGTCACGATTGGCGGCGAAGACGAAGTCCGGGTAGACCTTGGCCCGCTTCCAGCCTTGCAAGCCATATTGAGTCCGGGCGACGTTGCGATGCCACCACTTCAAGGCCTTTTCTTCATCCAGGTAGACGGCCACCTGTTGTTCATCGCCATTGAGTTCGTTGGCAAAGACCGGAGAGAACAGGCTCTTTTCCAGAGGGCTGCCATCACTCCGGGGAAGGTGCTGCAAGCTCGCGGGCTCGGGCATTTCGTATTCGAAAGGCATACGCCAGTTCTTGCTGTCGAGGCGCAACCGGAACTGAATCCTTCCGGCCTTGACCCTCTCCCGGAACAGGTTCTCTGCCAGTCCTGATCTGGCGGCGTCCAGCTTGCGGCGCATCTCCTCGACAATCAGCCCGGCGAGCTCTCCGATCCTTTCGACGGTGAACCCACGCGCGACAAGGGCGTCGACCAGTTTTCCGACGATCGCTCGCGCCACGAAAGGATTCGGCACGAGGTCGGAAATCATCCTCACCGCGTAGGAAGGATCGAAGACGAGGCTCTCCGCAGCCGCTGCCACCCGCTCGGCCCTGAAATGCTCGCTCGTATCCGTGAGGCTGATACGCTGAATCTGTCCTTCCGGGCGATGGGCGTTGTCCGGTATCCCGTCCGCGATTTGCTTGGGATCGAAGCCGCGCCAATCCACATTGGCGAGAATGTCCGTCTCGTAATCGAGCGGACGGATATGCTCGCCATCCACATGCAGGACCAGAGGCAGGTATATGTCGGTCGATGTGAAATCCTTGCGGCGCTGGATGGTGCGACTGGCCTTCGCGGTGCTGGTGGCATCCGTCTGAACGACCCGCAACACCAGATCGCCCAGCCCATCCCCTTCAAGAGCCTTCTTGATGGCATTCACGACGTCGCCAGTTCCGGCGTGATGGGTCACGACGTAGCATTCGTCCAGTTCCGGAATCCCGGTTTTCATGGCAGCCGGCTGGCGCAGAATGCGGCCCACAAGCTGGGTCATGGCGTTCAGATTGGAACTGGCGGCCAAGGAGCATAGGACATAGGCGAAGGGGCAGTCCCAGCCTTCCTGAAGCGCGGACTTGGTAATGATGGCCCGCACTCGGTTGGTCGGGGAAAGCAGATCGAGATTTTCCGGCTGGTTGAGGTCGTTCGTTTCCGCCGTCTTTACGGCAATCTCGGCTTCGTCGAATCCTGCCGTCAGCAGCCAGTCCTTTACGTCGTCGGAATGGATGAATTCGGCATTGCGCTGATCCTTGCCCGTCCGCTCCACCTGCACAAGCATGATGGGGCGAATGTAGCGGCCGGTATCGGCGCGGAGTTCGGCGGCCTTGGCATCCAGGAGGTCTAGCTGCTTCAGGGATTCATTCAGCGTGCTCTTCCAATCCGTTCCCTGCTTGGGAATGAGGTTGAGCGGCATCTTGATCATGCCCTCGCCATCAAGCTCCAGACCAGTCACCTCCACCAGAACGTTTGAATAACGGCCTTCGCGGGGGTCGTTGCCGCCGCGTGGCTGGACATCGTGCGGCGTCGCCGTCAGTTCCAGCACGAAGCGCGGATTGAAGCCATAGAGCGTCTTGAAGGCAAGGTCGGAAACCGCCTTGTGTCCTTCGTCCAGCACGACGACGGGGCGGATGATGCGCAGCGCATTGCCGAGCGAATCCTTCACCATCGGGAACAGATCGTCGTAGCAATCGAGATTGCCGACGGCCTTGATCAGGTCGGCATGCGCCTTCTGGTCGCCCTCCGGGGGCGTGAATCCTGCGACGTCGCCGCGGTCCCGGAACATTTTCAATGTGTCCTTGGTCTCGCGGTTCGCCGACTGAAGCATCAGCAGCATCACGCAAAGCTGACCTTCCACGTCGCGGGCGTCGAGCCGATCGGATTTCTCCATGATCTTCACGCGCCCCGCAGCGGCGCGGTCCAGAACCTGCCGATAGGGGTCCTGCCGATCCTTCAGCCGCTTCAGGGTCTGGCTGTAGATCGCTTCATTCGGCACGATCCAGAGCACGAATCCCGTATTCCGGTTCAGGAAGCGTCCGAAAATCCGGGAGAGCGCATTGGCGGCGAGAAAGGTCTTTCCGCCGCCCGTGGGAATCTTGAAGACCGCGTTCGGCACGGTCCGGCCAACGCCGTCGGCCCTCGGTGAAAAGGGAATGGCGGCGCGCGACGTCGGCAACTTGCCTGCCGTCGCCATTCGCTCCCATGCCTTCCTGGCGTAGTCCGGGAGTTCGATGCCGAGATCGGGCTGTTCAGCGACGAGCGCAGCCACCTTATCGGCCTTGGCCTTCTCATCTCCCAGTAGGTCAAGATAGGCGTCCAGTGTTTCCAGCACGCGCTTCTGGTAGTCGAGTTCGCGCAACATCGCGGTCAGCTCCGCTCAATACGATAGAGCGCGAAGGGCAGCGGCACGAACTCGACGGCAATGTTTTCCTCAGCCAGCAGTTTCTGGGAGACGTAGCGGGCGGGAGCGAAGACGAGGTGTCTGTCTTCCGGGTACGCAGCGGCGAACTCCCTTGCCTTCGAGAGCGTCAGAGCCGCCTCCGGAGATTTCAGCCATTCAAGATCAGGCCTGTAGATCAGCCAGACATGCTGCCCACTACTCGAACCTAGGTAGCCTTTGTCGAGGTTCGCCGTTGCCGGATCGAAGGCTCGGTTGATGGCGGTGTGGAACAGAATTGATCCAAGAGCGGCGAAGTCGGGCAAGGTCTCGCCCGTCAGGATCTTGTCCAGTTCCACCTCCGGACCAAGGGTACAGTAGGTGAATTCACCGCCTAGACCTTCCGCCCGCTCTGTAACAGTCTTTTCCCCGGTTACGACCAGTTCCGAATCCTTGATTTCCTTCTTGATGCGGTCGAACTCGTGTCCACGCAGGTTTTCGATACCCTGCACCTTGTCAGTCATGGCGTTCGGATTTTCCAGCGTCCGCCAATTCACACGTTCCCGCAGAAGTTCGGTCTTCTGTGTACCTTTGAAATCATATCCCTTGATGACGCGGCGCACCCGCTCCGCAGTAAGCCGGTCCGCATAGTCCTCCATCTCCACAAGGATGAAACGACGATTGCCATCGTCACTTCTGTTGGCTTCAAGCACAGCATGAGCTGTAGTCCCCGAACCCGCAAAGGAGTCGAGAACCAATGAGTCTTTGTCGGAAGCTAACGCCAGGATTTTCTTGATAAGTTGAACGGGCTTTGGGGTTGCAAAGAGGTCACTGGCGTAGTCGTCGCCGAAGACTTGTTTCAAGGTAACCTTTGCACCCCTTGTATGACCTGTTTCTTCCACATTTTCCCAGAAGCTGGATGGAGGCAAACCTTTTTGGTCAGCTAGATAGGTACGGCGGATGATCCTCGTGCCGTCTGGCGAGTACCTCAATTCGCCAGTCTTGAATTTCTCATCCATTGTCTCACGCGACCACCGCCAACCATTCGGCGGATGCTTGATCGTGTTCCCATTCGGACCGGGATAGTAAAATTGGAGCGTCGGTCTGATCGCAGGATTCTGAATATCCGCACCGTCATACCACGGTCCTTTCGGGTCGTTGTCTGTATTCCGGTAGTGAGATCTCTTTTCTGGATTGTCCAAAAAATTCGGCACCCAGAATTCATTCTTAGAGTAGACGAATATGGTGTTGAAATCCTGAGAGAACTGCGTCGCGTTATTACTGCTGCTGTCAGAATGCCGCCAGGCAATTTCGGTGATGTAACCGTCCCTGCCGAACACTTCATCTAAAAGCTGCCGAAGCAGATGATCTTCGTTGTCATCGATCGTCACCCAGAGACTACCATTATCATTGAGCAGATCGTGCAGTAGTCTCAGTCTCGGCCACATCATGGCGCACCACTTGTCATGGCGCAGGCCGTCTTCGATCCCAACCGGATTCGAGTTCAGCCATTCCTTGATCATCGGCGAATTGACGTTGTCGTTGTAGGCCCAACCCTCATTGCCTGTGTTGTAGGGCGGGTCGATGAAGATGCAGTCCACCCTTCCGGCATAGACAGGAAGCAGAGCCTTAAGGGCATGGAGATTATCGCCCTGGATGATCAGGTTGCCGTCCAGCCGTGGCTCGCCGATACCCTTGTTCGCATGGATTTCCAACGGACGGAAAGGGACCGAAAGATGGTGATTGTAGACGAATTCCTTTCCCTTGAAATTCAGTTCAGTCATCTCTGATCCCCATATTCTTCCGCATCAAATCAATGCCTCACTTAGAATCGTTGCGCCAGGAAAACGCAAGGTGGAAGAAAGACGCAGTGCACGAGGTTCGAGGATTGGGAAGGGAATCCGGCGTCGGGGGCAGTCAGTCCCGCGTCCCGGCAAAGCCGGCACTGCGTTGACGCTCCTGTGGCTGCCACCGGGAGCCGATCGCCGGATGCGCGAATTCCCGCGTTCCCGCCGATGGCGGCGCCATGCTGAACGCTCCGATATGCTCATCATGATTGGGTCCCGGAACACTCCAGGCCCTCTCTTCGGTGCCTCTGGACTGGCGTCGGCAAGACGACATGAATCCTTACGCGCGAGGATATGCCGGCTACCTGAACTTCAAGTTCCGGCGCGCGTTGCCTGATGAACGTTTCGGGGTGGGTTCGGATACGGCAACACTCGCCAGACGCGCTGTACGGGCCTGAATCCGGCCTTCAATTTGTGGACACAGGCCGTTTCCGGCCAAAATCACGGTCTTGGGCTCGGTCGGCCGGATAGAGACGGCTGCGTCTCCGGGGGCCTTAGCTTCGCCAGTTCCCGCCAGGCGGCGTCGCGCTGGATGCCGATTTCGGCAAGGCTATGCTCCATGTTGCAGCGCCTCTCTTCCGCCGCTCTTCGCGCCGCGTCGGCGGCACTGGCACGTTCGGCTGCCGCCGCTGCCTGATCCCGGAGCAGGGACATTTCCGAATCTATCGACTGCCTGATTCGATCCTGAACCTTCGATCGCCGGAATCCGTCCCAAAGCGAGCGCAGCAGGCCGGGTAGCCGTTGAATCCTTGCCGCTGCCTTCTGGACCCGTTCGGCCTCTGCCCGGACACGCGCCATCATGCTCCTTGCGCGCCGCTGTTCGGCAACCGCTCGGTCCTGCGCAACCAGCGCGGCGGCGGTCGCCTCCTTCGCGGCTTCCATCTGGCGCATGGATTCGGCCCTTGCAGCGTCCGCTTCGGCTCGGAGTTTTCCGGCATCTGCTACGGCGGTTGCCGTCAGGGTCTCAGTTTCAGTCTTCGTGCGGGCGACGAAGGATTCGACCTTCCTTTGGACAGCGTCGGCACGATCGAGAGAGGCGCGCAGCGCGTTCGCCTGCGTCCTCTCGGCCTGCCACTCGGCACGCGTCAGGCGACGTCGCGCGGGGCCAAGGCGGGTCAGGCCGCACTGCACCGCCACGGTCTCGAAATATGAATCCTGCCAGGCGCGCATGGCGGCACGGTAGGCAGCGTCACCACGGCGGTTCAGCGTCTTTGAATCCTCATCTGCACCGGGACCGGCTTGCATGACCGCAGTCTTGGCAGCTTGCCCCGGATGAAGCGCCGCTGCCTTCAGGTCCTGCGATGGCGGCAAGATGTAGGCGTGAAGGTGCCAGTAGGTTTCATCCTCATGCCGGACAACAGAGACGAGAGCATCGCCATACAGCTCCCGGAGCCAGTCCACCGTCAGTTCCTCCCAACGATCGACTTCGGCCCGCTTCCGAGGATCGGCATGGACTTCATCCACGGTATGGGGATGGCTGGCGACGACCGTCAGCAGGGTGTGCTGATCGACGCGAATCTTACGCGGCTTTCCGCCCTTCGGCGTCGTCCTCGCCATGTCAGCGGCTGCGTCGTGCAAGGATTCGACCTCATCCGGGCCGACGCCGAAGACGACGACCGGAGTTCCCGGAGTCGGGACATGGATCGATGCCACCGGATCGCGGCGCGCTTCGGCCAGAACGAATCCTGTCGAGCGGCCCTTGGCGTCCGACTTCCGACTGTAGGATTCGAGGTGGACGAATTGAAAGGCCATGCGCCGTCACCTGTTCAGATAGGCGATGGCCTGAGCATTGCTTTCCTCATCACGATCGAAGCCGATGTCCCGGCGATGTCGAACAACCCACTGCTCTACATCCGGATCGGCCCAGCCGCCTAGATGATATGCGGCGCAGTCAAGACAAAGCCAGCGGCTATCAGAGGTTTGAACGTCCGGCACGGCCTCGCAATGAGGGAGAATGTTCATGACTGTCCCATCGCCGAACCTGATGACGGCTTGCCCTTCGCATTCCATCCGAACCATCGGCCGCTCATATTTCTGCATCACGATCCTCCCAAATGATGTTCATGGAAAAATCGTGTCTGACGGCGGAGCAAGGAACAAGAAGATTTAGTGACCGACTAAAGCTTTTCCCTCCCAACCCCTTGAGGGTTTCCAGTCAAAGCATCGGCTCTTCGAGGAGGCCTTCAGCCGGACCAGAGAGGGGACGGCGTCGCGGCACGTCCGAAGGCTAGGTACCGCAACACCGGGGCGACTCGCACCGCAGGCCGACGCCCGTACAGGGGCAGAGCCTGCATTTGTAGTCCACTTCCGCTTTAACTGCGCGTTTTTGTTTAGTTATCTCCGATGTTCGCCGTTGCCCGCTCGAAGGCCACTCTCATCGTCGTGACCAGTTCATCCGTAGCCGTCTCCGGCACGATGAAGCTGTCATGCACTGGCAGGACGACGATTCCCTTCTTCACGGACATGTCCGCCAGAACGAAGCGGCACATCTCGGAATCCACGTTCTGTAACCGCAATCCTATGCCGCTGTGGAAATAGCGCGCGACCTTGGGATGCCGGGTCTTCATGTCGTGGATCAGGTCACGGGCGGACACTTCGCAGCCGTCCAGGTGCGGAAGCAGCGCGCCATGAGCCTCATGGTAGCCAGACGCGTTCAGGAGGACGTTGAAGGCGGTCTTGCACACCTTCCTGTTCCATCCGGAAAGCGTGTAGGCGTCGCCATCCAGATGCTTTCCGGCGAGCGCATACAGTAGCCTCGGATGAAGCTGTTCGTAATCGACCTCGGTCGTGCGCTGGCCGTCGAGGATAAAGTGCTGCCGGTCCTTCGACTTCACTGACTGCCACCAGCCTCCATAGAAGCGCCCTCCCTGCGTCCAGGCGCCATTGAACACACGATACAACGCCCGCATGTCCGTATACACCGAGTGCTTCCCGAAGCGGATCACATCGCCATCGAAATGGGCGTCGGGCGCTTCCAAAGAAATATCCGCCTCTGCGATCAGGCTGTTCACCTTCTCCAACAGTTTTCGCTCCCTATGCGTCCGCTCAGTGTCGCGGTAAGACACAAGGGAACCGGCCAAATCCTTCAGCCGGATCAACTCGCCGGGCTTCCGCCGTAGTCTCGCCATGCTGGTACCCGCAAGCCAGGCTGCGGGCCGATAGCTTGATTGAATCCCGGTCGCCCGCCCTGCGGGCTGAAGATCGTGATCGACAAGGACGCCGGCAGCGATAAGGGCGTCCACGGCAGGCACAACAGAATCATAGGTGAACTCGCGCCCTCGATATCTGCTGCTATCCGTCCACCATCCCTTGCGGCGCGAATAAGAGATGCGGCGAAGCGGCTCTCGACGTGCCGACATGACGGCGTCGGCGACAATGACGGCCTGCACATGAGCTGCCTTCGCCGACCGTGCCTCGGGCATGGGAACGCGTTGGCGGATTTCATCGGCATCGACTGACCAGTCGAGGCAGAGCAACCTGTCCCGATCTCCCGGCCAAATTTGTTGACGCTGTAGGTTCTGACGTCCTGATGTTCGGGCTGGGGTATGTCCCAGCCCCCCGCTCACCGACCCGCTTCGGGGGTCTTTACAATTTCAGCGCCGACGTTCAACATCTTCGAACACACCTTAAAAGACCGCCGGAGGGTTCCAGCCCGATGATGGCGGTCTTTTAATGTTCAGTCGTCGGCGTGCAGAGGTCAAGGCGCACAGCGCTCAATGGATTTGCAAGAATACTGAAATTTTTTCGTTTGATTTACGAATTCGCGCTGGTATCTTTTACGCATCGAAACCAGCGTGAGTCGCAACCGTGAGCCACCCCACTGCCGACGATGTGTATCGCCATCTCGAACGTTTTGAGCAGGTGCTGATGTCCCTTCACTTGAAGGCTTGGGACCGCCTGATCTCCAATACGGCATGGCCAACTCTAGTGTTCCAGCGCACTGGATCAGGACTCATGCATGATTTCATTGCGCAAGAGGCTAGCACGGCACTCGACGCCCTTCCTGGCATCCGGCGCATCACCCACGACAAGAGCGTTCGTTATCTTGTCGAGGACAAGGTGCTCTTCCGGTTCAAGCGCGGGACTCGCAGCGGCCTCGGCAGCAACATCGACACGCAGGCCAACGACGATTTCATTGACGCCAAGGTGGACCTACTTGGTATCGCTCATATCTGGAAGGTCGAGTTGCTTTGGTACCCGAACAGGCTACGCACGAAGCTGGATCGGGTCGAGGTAAGCGCGCGCGACGGCAAGCGCCGCCTGTGGGCGTATACCCTGGGCAAGAGACCAGATGTGGAAACTCTGCCGCTGGACCTGCCTATCATCCCTACCGCTCCGGCGTTGCCGACGCAGGGACTTGTCACAATCAAGCCGCGGCCCTCGGCTGCAGACAATGAGGAATCAGAATAGCATGCCACATACGGGAGCTATGCTCCGACTCGCTAGGCAGAGAAGAGCTACACGGCAAAACGAGGCGGCCAAGAAGTTGGGCGTCTCGCCGGCTGACCTCTCTCGTATCGAAAACGACGCCAAGGAACCGTCGGCGGAGCTTCTCAGCAAGGCTGCTGACGCTTTCAATGTGCCCGTTGAATTTTTCGCGTTGACTGACCGGATATACGGTGCGCCAGTTTCCGTTCACCCCATGTGGCGAAAGAAGGCGGAGGTCACTGCGGGCGAGATGGACGCCGTGATCGCCGAATTGAACGTACGCGTGATGCACCTTCGCCGGTTGCTGGAATCGACAGACATCAACCCTATTCGGTCAATCCCTCAACTCGACATGGAGCAATACGGCAGCGCGGCCAAAATTGCGGGACTTTTGCGCGCGCACTGGATGCTCCCATCTGGTCCGATCCCAAATCTTACGGCAATCCTGGAAGAGGCAGGCCTCATTGTCGTGCATTCGCCGATGGGTGGTTCGTCGATATCTGGCGTGACCTTCCGGGTTCCAGGTCTGCCCCCATTGATTGTTCTCAATCGTGATCAGCCCGCTGACCGAATGCGTTTTACCTTGAGCCATGAACTGGCTCATATCGTCATGCATCAGTTCCCGACGCCAACGATGGAGCAAGAGGCAAATGAGTTTGCCTCTTGCTTCCTCGTACCGACGAAGGACGTAGCGTCCGACTTCGGTGCCGGTCGTGTGGACCTGCCAAAACTCGCCGCGCTGAAACGCGTTTGGAAGGTTTCGATGGCAAGTCTGGTATTCGCTGCTGATCGCGCTGGGAAGCTCTCGATGGCTCAAAAAAATTACCTGTGGCAGCAGTTTTCAATGGCAGGTATCCGAACGTCCGAACCTCCAGAGCTAGATTTTCCGCCGGAGGAGCCGACGATCGTACACAGCCTGCTTCGAATTCACATCGAGAACCTGGGTTATACAATCTCCGAACTTGCTCAGATTCTGACGATGAATGAGTCCGAGCTGCCTGAATTCTATGACATAACGGACGTGCTTGGTTCGGCGCCTACACGCCCGAGGGGTCTGCGCGTGATCAAGTAGCATCCGTCCGGGAGAGCAAGCCTGCGGCTGCGCCTCTTCTCTCGTCAGAACATCGTTCCGCAATAACAATTGAGAGATCACCAAGAGCCGACGATTCTCCACGACGGCCGTCGGCTTTCCACAGTCAATCGGCCTACTTTTTGCGAGAAGGTCCAGACGTTCGCCTTTTCCGGGCGATCCTATCAAAATCTAGCCCCCGGAAGACCGAAAAATCGATTCCGGGATCGAGCGGAAGCTCGGCGATCTGCCGCGCCTGCCGCTCGCCCAGATTCATGAAGCCATAGTTGTCGTGCTCGTCACTCCCGACCTGATGGCCGGACTGCATGCGCCTGTCGCGACCTTCAATCTTGGCATCGCGCATATCGTCGATGTTGCCTCCACGCAGCGAGTGGAACACCTCCTTGCCGCCGCCCTCCCGATCCTCGCCCTTCTTGTTCTTCGGCTTAATACCCGCGCGTTCGAACAGGCGGTTCATATAGGAGGATGCGCTTTTGCTGGGGTCGGCAAGCCCCATAAGATTCGGAAACAGGAAGCGGCCTTTCTGCCGAACCGCCCATTCGACAAATCCAATCTCGCTCAGGAACTGGTGCAGAACGAAGTAACTTGTGCTGGCGTCGGTCTTGTGTGGAGTGGAAACCCAGACCCCGTCGATCTTCTTCACGCTAGCAAGCTGCGCCACCCAGACACCCGTGAACTTCTCCCGAAAATCGTTTCCAGTCAGATGAATGAGAAGGCCGATGCGGCGACCGGTTAAATGGCCGAGCAGCGGCAACATGGCGTCCTCCATCAACCCGGAAGCCACCCCGGTGCTGAACACCTGGCTGATCTTGCTTGTCGCCAACGGCTCGGATTTGACCGCTGCCGCAGCGGTCGATGGGTAGACGAGTCTCGGTCCCGAAAACGGGTCAGGATATTCTCCGGCTGTCATCAAAGAACGGATGGCAGCCTTCACGACAGCTACATAGCCTTCCTGAAGCGATTTGAGGGTCAGCGGCTGCAGGTGAAGGTTACGATTGCCGTCGATGATCTGCATGGCCGACATCGAGGGATCACGCAGATTGTTGTCTCCGGGCCAAAACTGCATGAGATCGATGAAGGCCTGGAGATCGGTGAGATTATATGTATCGACGGGGTGGTCGCCGATCAGTTCGATGAAGACGTCGAGCCTGGCGCGGGCCGTCTTGATGTCCTTGGCGCCTTTCGGGCCACTCTTGAGCTTTCGCTTCTCAAGGTACTCGTCCATGATTTCGCTAAGGCGCGGCAGGGTTGACGACTTTCGCGCCGCGGTCCTGCGATCGAGTTTGAAGGCAGGAATCAACTTGCCGCTCTCGTCGCGTGCCACCTGCGGCGGCGTCTCGATCACGGGCGGAAGCGAAACGGCAGGGTTATGAACGATGGCGGCAGGGGCAACCGATGAGCGGGCGGTCTGACCTAGCTTCGCAAGGGCCGTTTGCTCCAGCAGTTCGGCATTGCTGACGATGAGCTCGTTGTATGGCTCGCCGTACTCCTGCTTTCGAAGCTCCCGATGTAAACCGACCAGATCGCGTATCCCGGCAGTCTTCTGCAACTCCTCCGGGGTGAACGGTGGATCGGGCTGATTGATGATCCGCAGATAGGCTTTCAGTTCACCGCGCATCTCGATGAGAGCTTCGGCGGAAGCCTCCGGACTCGTCTCCGGGTCGTTATCCCTTGCGCCCTTTCCGGGTTCGCTCATATTTCGCATCCTCATCGTGTCGAACAACAGTCTTGCTCGTGCAGCCAACAGATCGGCAAGCAGCCTTGCCCGGCGATGGGAACACGGACCCAGACTCAGTCGAACGGGCGGAGGAGTACGTCCACCTCCCAGCTCCTTCGGCATCTTTATCTGGAAGATGTAAACGGACCTTGATCTGACAAGATAGGGTCCTGGCCCGCGTGCCTTTCCCGGCGTCGAGATTTCAGTGCTGCGATTCGATGGTTCAAGCGATACCCCAAGCTGTACCCCGCGCGATACCCGCATGTTTTCTGCTCCCGGTAAGGCCGCAGGCAACCGGAGACTTTATGTGGAAATCCAAGGATTTGCGGGATAAGTGGCGGGGAGTGAAATCAAAATGGCGGAGAGGGTGGGATTTGAACCCACGATGCCCTTGCAGGCATGCCGCATTTCGAGTGCGGTGCATTCGACCACTCTGCCACCTCTCCGGTTATGCTGGTCGGCGCTGTCAGGCGCGGGCTGTCTCATAGCGAGAGACGGGGGGGATGGCAAGGGCGAATATGAAAGCTTTTCATCCTTTTGCCTTGACAGATCAGGGACGCTTATATATCCCGTGCGGCGCAATAGGTGTGGATAAGTCCGCGCCTTGCCAGCCCTGCTTCGCGCAGGGTTTCACCGGCAGATCTTCTTGAGGGCCTCAAACCTTTGGAATCCCTGCTAAGTTTCGACTGATAAAAAGACGGCCGCTCGTCCATCAAGGCGAGAGAGCCGGAACGAACATGAAAGGATAAAAAATGTTCGCAGTCATCAAGACCGGCGGTAAGCAGTACCGAGTGGCAGCAAACGACGTGCTGACCATCGAGAAGCTCGAAGTCACCGCCGGCGGCACCGTAGAATTCACCGAAGTCCTCGTTATCGGCGAAGGCGCCGACGCTGCGATTGGTGCTCCCTTCGTCAAGGGCGCTTCCGTCAAGGCCGAAGTGGTCGAGCACAACCGCGGCAAGAAGGTCATCGCCTTCAAGAAGCGCCGTCGTCAGAACTCGAAGCGTTCGCGCGGCCATCGCCAGCACCACACTGTTGTCCGTATCACGGACATCGTGGCTGCCAAGTAAGTAACGGGATCAGGGTTTAAAGGAGAACTCCAATGGCACACAAAAAAGCTGGCGGTTCCTCGCGCAACGGTCGCGATTCCGAATCCAAGCGCCTTGGCGTGAAGAAGTTCGGCGGCGAAGCCGTCATCGCAGGCAACATTATCGTGCGTCAGCGCGGCACGCAGTGGCACCCGGGTTCCAACGTTGGCCTCGGCAAGGATCACACGATTTTTGCGCTTACCGCGGGCAACGTGAACTACCGTACGAAGGCCAATGGCCGCGTGTACGTGTCTGTAATGCCGAAAGCGGAAGCAGCGGAATAAGCCGGTAGCGCTCTAAAACAGCCGGCGTCTCATCGACCCGGCTGACGCTACAAGGTTCAGTCAAGAAAAAAGGGGAGATGGGGCGCCATCTCCCCTTTTTCTTTACCCTCAACCAAGGAGGACTGAACCATGCAAGGCGAATTGTTAAGGGAAGACCAATCAAGGTCTCCCGAAGAACGGCTGAGGCCGGATAGGTTAAGGACCGATTGCCCCGTCTTACTGTCGGAAAGGCTCGTTCTGCGCGCGCCCCACGAAGAAGACATCGACGCCCTTGCCCATCTCGCCAACAACGCCAATGTCGCCACTATGGTATCGCGCATGCCGCATCCGTACACGACCAATGATGCCGCCGATTTCGTGCGACGCACGAAGCTCGGCGAGATTGGCAAGTGCGTCTATGCGATCACCAAAGCCGACAACGGCGCCTTTCTCGGTTGCTGCGGGGTTGAGCCCACCAGCGATCCGGACACGGTCGAGATCGGTTACTGGCTGGGCGAACCCCACTGGAACCAGGGCTATACGACCGAGGCCGCGCATGCGCTTGTCGACATGGTCTTCCGCACGCGCGAAAACGTTGCCCAGATCGACGCCCGTTGCCGGGTCATGAACGTCGCATCGAGGCGCGTCGTCCAGAAGTGCGGCTTCCAGTTCCAGGGCTCCGGCCTTGCCGCGTCGCTGGCGCTCGGCAGCACCGTGCCGGTCGAATGGTACAGGCTCGATCGCAAGACCTGGATATCCTTGCGCAGCTGGGGAGGCATGAGATGAACGCTCTCGCTCTCACCCGTCGCGATGCAAGGGTCCTGACGCCCGGCCCGACGCCGGTCATCCAGACCGGCCGACTGACGCTGCGCCCGCACCGGCTCAGCGACGCCGAGATGATTGCGGAATCGCTTTCGGATTTCGCCGTCACCCGCATGCTGGCCCGCGTCCCCGCGCCCTATGACCGGCAGGATGCGCTCGACTGGCTGATCGAGCACACCTCCGGCCTCGGCGCCGATTGGGAACTGGCCATCACCGAACGGGATGATGCCCATATCGGCAGCGTCGGCATCGAGCTCCGCCATGGCCGCTGGCACCTCGGTTATTGGCTGAACCGCTTCTACTGGCGGCAAGGCATCATGACCGAAGCGGTCAAGGCTGCGCTTGAGCGTTTTGCCCGCCGCATGCCCGAAGTCGCCATCCACTCCGGCGCCTTCGCCGACAATCCGGCGTCGCTGAAGCTGCAGCAGAGGCTCGGCTTCGAGATCACCGGTTGCTCGGAGATCTACAGCTTCGCCCGCAACACCATGGTTCCGCACATCGAAACCATGCTGAAGCCGGGTGCGCTGCGGCTCACGCAGGCGGCTTGAGCTTTTGAAAACCGGTCATCGCCGGCCCACCGGCGATGACCATCATGCCAATCGTAAAGTTCCGCCCCTTTATGGCGATGGGACCGCGCGATATTCTTTGACCTCAGCCCGAAGCGCCTATATCGAAGGCGACATGACGGGCAACGGTCGCCCGATGCGTCCTTTGGATGCGCAAGGAGCGGCTGCCATTGAAAAGAGCGCATAGGCTTTTGTGATTCCCATTCGATCCGAAGGGATATGCGCCGACACCGAGTAACGGACATAAGATGAAATTTCTCGATGAAGCAAAAGTTTATATTCGCTCAGGCGATGGCGGCGCGGGCAGCGTCTCCTTCCGGCGCGAAAAGTTCATCGAGTTCGGCGGACCGGATGGCGGTGATGGCGGCCGTGGCGGCGACGTCTGGGTCGAGGCCGTCAACGGCCTCAACACGCTGATCGACTTCCGCTATCAGCAGCATTTCAAGGCGACCATCGGCACGCATGGCATGGGCAGAAACCGCGCCGGCGCCAAGGGTGAGGACGTGACGCTGAAGGTGCCTGTGGGAACACAGATCTTCGAAGAGGACGGGGAAACCCTGATCTGCGACATCACCCAGGAAGGCCAGCGCTTCCGCCTGGCGCCGGGTGGCAATGGCGGTTTCGGCAACGCCTATTTCAAATCCTCGGTCAATCAGGCGCCGGATTGGGCCAATCCCGGCCTGCCTGGCGAAGAAAAGACCATCTGGCTGCGGCTGAAGCTGATCGCCGATGCCGGCCTCGTCGGCCTGCCGAATGCAGGAAAGTCGACTTTCCTCGCCGCCGTCAGCCGTGCCCGGCCGAAGATCGCCAACTATCCGTTCACGACGCTGCATCCCAATCTCGGCGTTGCCACCATCGACGGCCAGGAATTCATCCTGGCCGACATTCCCGGCCTGATCGAAGGCGCGCATGAAGGCGTCGGTATCGGCGATCGCTTCCTCGGCCATGTCGAGCGCACCCGCGTGCTGCTGCATCTGGTCTCCGCGCAGGAAGAGAAGGTCGGCAAGGCCTACAAGACCGTGAAGCACGAGCTTGAGGCCTACGGCAACAGCATCCCCGACAAGCCTGAAATCGTCGCGCTGTCGCAGATCGATGTGGTGGACGAGGAAACGCTGAAGAAGAAGACACGGGAACTGGCGCGGGCTTGCGGCAAGACACCCTTCCAGATTTCCGCCATCACCGGCCGCGGCATGACCGAAGTGCTGCGCGCATTGCGTGATGTGATCGTCGAGGCCAATATGGGCGAAGCCGGCAGGCTGGCAAAGGCACCAAAGGTGCGCCATCGCGACCTGCAGAGTTCCGACGATGCGGATGAGCGCCGTGGTGACGACGAGGACCAGCAGGGATGACAGCCCGCAAGCCGCTCGACCGCTACCGCCGCATCGTCATCAAGATCGGCTCCGCCCTTCTGGTCGATCGCAAGACCGGCTTGAAGAAATCCTGGCTCGACGGCATGTGCGCCGATATCGCCGCTCTGAAGGCCAAGGGCATCGACGTTCTGGTCGTCTCCTCGGGTGCGATCGCGCTCGGACGCTCCGTGCTCGATCTTCCCTCCGGCGCGCTGAAGCTGGAAGAAAGCCAGGCGGCGGCGGCCGTCGGGCAGATTTCGCTTGCCCGCGCCTGGTCGGAAAGCCTGTCGCATGACGATATCGTCGCCGGCCAGATCCTGTTGACGCTCGGCGACACGGAAGAGCGCCGCCGTTACCTCAACGCCCGCGCCACCATCAACCAGCTTCTGAAGATCGGCGCCGTGCCGATCATCAACGAGAACGACACGGTCGCGACAAGCGAAATTCGCTATGGCGACAATGATCGCCTCGCCGCCCGCGTCGCCACCATGACCGGCGCCGACCTTCTGGTGCTATTGTCAGACATTGACGGGCTTTACACCGCTCCGCCGCATCTCGATCCGCAAGCCAAGTTCCTGGAAACCATCGCCGAGATCACGCCCGAGATCGAAGCCATGGCCGGTGGTGCGGCCTCGGAACTGTCGCGCGGCGGCATGCGCACCAAGATCGATGCCGGCAAGATCGCCACCGGCGCCGGCTGCGCCATGATTATCGCCTCGGGCAAGACCGACCGGCCATTGAAATCAATTGAAAACGGCGCCCGCTCCTCCTGGTTCGCGCCGTCGGGCACGCCCGTAACAGCCCGCAAGACCTGGATTGCCGGACAACTGCAGCCGGCCGGCGAATTGCATGTCGACGATGGTGCCGTCACGGCGCTTGGTGCCGGAAAAAGCCTGCTGCCCGCCGGCGTGCGCAGCGTCGTCGGCCATTTCGGCCGCGGCGACACGGTTGCCGTCATCGGACCCTCCGGGCGTGAAATCGCCCGTGGCCTTGCCGGCTATGATGCCGAGGAAGCCCGCCAGATCACCGGCCGCAAGTCGGCGGAGATCGAGGCGATCCTCGGCTATGCCGGCCGCGCCGCCATGGTGCACCGCGACGACCTCGTCATGACCGCGTCCGTCAAGACGAACGCCGAGACATTGAAGAAGGATGAAGCTCATGCTTGATACTGTCGCACAAAACCCCGACATCGATGCGCTGATGAACGATATCGGCCGCAAGGCCCGGGCTGCGTCGCGACCGTTGGCCTTTGCTTCGACAGAGAGCAAGAACAAGGCGTTGAATGCGATGGCGGATGCCATTCTTGCCCATAGGGATCATATCCTGGCCGAGAACGCCAAGGATTTGAAGGATGTCGAGGGCACGGACATGCTCGCCTCCTTCGTCGACCGCCTGACGCTGAACGACAAGCGCGTCGCCGAGATGGCCGAAGGCATCCGCGCCATTGCCGCCCTCGCTGATCCGGTGGGCGAGGTCATCGCCGCCTGGGATCGCCCGAACGGGTTGAAGATCGAGCGCACACGCACGCCGCTGGGCGTCATCGGCGTGATCTTCGAAAGCCGGCCGAACGTGACGGCCGATGCCGGCGCGCTGTGCCTGAAGGCCGGCAATGCCGTGATCCTCCGCTGCGGCAGCGATTCGCGCCGCTCGTCGCAGGCCATTCATGATTGCCTCGTGGAAGGCTTGAAGGCCGCCGGCCTGCCCGAACATTCAATCCAGCTCGTGCCCGTCAGCGACCGCGCCGCCGTCGGCGCCATGCTACGCGGCCTGGAAGGCAATATCGACGTGATTGTGCCGCGCGGCGGCAAGAGCCTCGTCGGCCGTGTGCAGACCGAGGCGCGCGTGCCGGTCTTTGCCCACCTTGAGGGCCTCTGCCACATCTATATCGACGCTTCGGCCGATCTCGACATGGCGAAATCCATCGTCGTCAACGCCAAGATGCGCCGCACGGGCATCTGCGGCGCCGCCGAAACGCTGCTGGTCGACAAGAAGGTTGCGTCCACCCATCTGAAGCCGCTGCTCGACGGCCTTGCCGCGGCGGGCTGCGAAATCCGCGGCTCCGCCGATGTGCTCGCACTCGCTCCCGGCCTGAAGGCGGCAACGGAAGAAGACTGGACGACGGAATATCTGGCCGCGATCATCTCGGTGGCGCTGGTCGACGGCATTTCAGGCGCGATCGCCCATATCGACAGATATTCGTCGAACCATACGGAGGCAGTGATCGCCGAGGACCCGGCTGTTGTCGAACGCTTCTTTACGGAGATCGATTCGGCGATCCTGCTGCACAATGCCTCGACGCAATTTGCCGATGGCGGTGAATTCGGCATGGGCGCGGAAATCGGCATCGCCACCGGCAAGATGCATGCGCGCGGGCCGGTCGGCGTCGAGCAGCTCACCTCCTTCAAATATCGCGTGCGCGGCACCGGACAGATACGGGCCTGATGTGCTGAAAGAAGAGGTCGATCAACGCTATCTGCGCATGCCCCATGCCGAGCGCGGCATGGTGGTCGGTCTTTTCGGCGGCTCGTTCAACCCGCCGCATGAAGGCCATGCACTCGTCGCCGAGATCGCTATCCGCCGGCTTAGCCTCGATCAGCTCTGGTGGATGGTGACGCCGGGCAACCCGCTGAAGAGCCGAAATCATCTGGCGCCGCTTGCCGAGCGCATCACGCTGAGCGAACAGCTCCTCCACAATCCGCGCATCAAGGTGACGGCCTTCGAGCAGACGCTGGGTATGAGCTACACCGCCAACACGCTGGCGCATGTGAAGGCGCGCAACAGTCAGGTCCACTTCATCTGGATCATGGGCGCCGACAGCCTGAACACGTTCCATCGCTGGCAGAAATGGGAAGAAATCGCGCGCACCTTCCCGATCGCCGTCATCGACCGGCCGGGATCGACGCTATCCTATCTCTCGGCCAAGATGGCCAAGACATTCCATTACGCGCGCGTGGACGAGGACGATGCCCGCGTGCTCTGGAAGAAGCGCGCGCCGGCCTGGACTTTCATCCACGGACCGCGTTCGACGCTGAGCTCGACCGCCTTGCGCGCCGCTCAATAATTCCGCCAGGCTTTTGGGAAAATCAGGGAAAATAAAAAGCCCGACGCGGGAGGAGGATGCGTCGGGCTTTTGAACCTGATCAGCAACTGGGAGGAGGAGAGTTGCTGATCCATATCGGACGGCATTGGGAGGAGGAGATCGCCGTCTCGATGATTATGTTTTAGCAGATTTAACCGATTGATAAATGGCTGATTGCGCAATGCAGCAATGCACTGAAAGCATAACTATGAAAATTTACTGCCCAAAAAACGCTTCTTTTGCAGATTCTCGGCTCTTTGATTTTCGATATCGAAATTGAGTGGGTGCAACAAAAGCCCGCAACCGCACGGTTCGTAACGTTGCGCCTCACTTCGTGAGCGTTCGCCAATCTCCTGGGCGAATCCAGTCATGCATTTTTGCAATGTCCAAGATCCGTCATATGCATTGTGCTGCGGAAAATCCATAGAATTCGTAGGTTTACGCTGCAATATCGCGCTATATTTTTGCAAACACATCCCTAGCCAAGCCTCTCGCGTCGTTATATCTGTCGGAGCATGTCGACATCTTTGGGGAGAAATAAGATGACCACCAGCCGACGCCAATGGATCAAGCTTGCAACTGCCGCGGTGTCAGCCGCATGGCTCGGCCTCTCGGCCATTCCGACACCGGCGCTTGCCGCCGACAAGATCGTCGTCTTTGCCGCCGCCAGCATGAAAAATGCGCTCGACAATGCCGACGCGGCCTTTACCAAGGAAACCGGCAAGGAGGTTACCGTCTCCTATGCCGCGAGCGGACCGCTTGCAAAGCAGCTTGAGAACGGCGCGCCCGCCGATGTCTTCATCTCCGCCGACACCAACTGGATGGACTATGTCGCCGGCAAGAAGCTGATCAAGGACGAGAGCCGCGTGAACCTGCTCGGCAACAAGCTCGTTCTCGTTGCCGCCAAGGACAAGGCCAAGCCGGTCGAGATCAAGCACGGCCTGGATCTGTCAGCCCTGCTCGGCGACGGCCGCCTGGCCATCGGCCAGCCGGAATCGGTGCCAGCGGGCAAATACGGCAAGAGCGCGCTGGAAAAGCTCGGCATCTGGTCATCGGTCGAAAAAAAGGTCGCCGGCGCCGAAAGCGTGCGCGCGGCGCTCGCGCTCGTTTCGCGCGGCGAAGCCCCCTATGGCATCGTCTATCAGACCGACGTCTCGGCCGATCCGGGCGTTGCCGTCGTCGGCACCTTCCCGGCCGACAGCCACCCGCCGATCGTCTACCCGATCGCCATCACTGCCAGCAGCAAGAACCCGGACGTACAAGCCTATTTTGACTATTTGAAATCGGCTAAAGCTGTTCCCTTCTTCGAGCATGAGGGCTTCACCATCCTGAAGCAGTGAGCGTCATCACCGCAGATCAGGCATGAGGTTCGATATCAGGCTCGCCGATCGTGGCGAGCCTGAGATGTTTCAAGGGGCAGGGCTTGGAAGCATTGGGTTTGAGCAGCGACGAATGGACGGCCATCGAGCTGAGCCTGCGCGTCTCCATCGTCGCCATGCTGGTAAGCCTGCCCTTCGGCATCGGCGCTGCATATCTGCTGGCACGCGGCCGTTTCTGGGGCAAGTCGATCCTCAACGGCCTCATTCACCTGCCGCTGATCCTGCCGCCTGTCGTCACCGGCTTCATCCTTCTCATTCTCTTCGGCCGCAAGGGGCCGATCGGCTCTTTGCTCGATCAGTATCTTGGTATCGTCTTTTCGTTCCGCTGGACGGGCGCGGCGCTTGCCTGTGGCGTCATGGGCTTTCCGCTGATGGTTCGAAGCATCCGCCTGTCGATTGAGGCCGTCGACCGCAAGCTGGAGGAGGCGGCGGGAACGCTTGGCGCCAGCCCCATCTGGACCTTTATGACAATAACCCTGCCGCTGATCTTGCCCGGTGTCATCGCCGGGATGATTCTCTCCTTCGCCAAGGCCATGGGTGAATTCGGCGCCACCATCACCTTCGTTTCCAATATTCCGGGCGAGACCCAGACATTGTCAGCGGCGATCTACACCTTCACCCAGGTGCCCGGCGGCGATGCCGGCGCCATGCGGCTGACCGTCATCGCCATCGTCATTTCCATGGCAGCCTTGCTTGCCTCGGAATTTCTCGCCTATCTCGCCGGCAGGAGGGTGGATTTCGAATGACGCTCTCCGTCGATATCCGCCATCGTCTCGGCGCGTTTTCGCTCGAGGCCACGTTCACCTCCGAGGGTGGCGTCACGGCCCTTTTTGGCCGCTCGGGATCGGGCAAGACCTCGATCGTCCGCATCATTGCCGGCCTCACCCGCCCCGATCACGGCCGGGTCAGCCTTGACGACACCGTGCTTGCCGATACCGGCAAGCAGATCTTCGTTCCCCGCCATCGCCGCCGCTTCGGTTATGTCTTCCAGGAAGCGCGCCTGTTCCCACATCTGTCCGTGCGCCAGAACCTCAATTACGGCCGCTGGTTCGCTCCTAAAAACCAGCGCAGCGAAAGCTTCGATGGTGTCGTCGATCTCCTCGGCATTTCCGCCCTGCTCGACCGGCAACCAGCCAAGCTTTCTGGCGGCGAAAAGCAACGCGTCGCGATCGGCCGCGCTCTGCTGTCCTCGCCGCGGCTGCTATTGATGGACGAGCCGCTCGCCGCACTCGATGAAGCCCGCAAGGCGGAAATCCTTCCCTATCTCGAACGGCTGCGCGACGAGACGAAAATACCGATCATCTATGTCAGCCACTCCATCGCCGAAGTAGCGCGGCTCGCCAACCGCGTCGTTGTCATGCGCGACGGCAAGATCGAGACCATCGGTGCCGCCGTCGACATCTTCAGCCAGCTATCCGGTCCGCTGGCGGCCGACCGTCGCGAAGCCGGCGTGCTGCTGGAAGGCCGCGTGGAATCGATGGACGAGCGGCACCATCTGACCGTCGTCGCCCTGAAGGCGGCAAAACTCATCGTGCCGGGTCAGGCGGCCGCCATCGGCAAGACCGTGCGTGTCCACATTCCCGCCCGCGACGTCATGCTGGCGACAACTAGGCCAGAAGGCCTCAGCGCCCTCAATATTCTCGATGGAGAAGTGCTGGGGATCGGCACGGCTGCCGACGGTACCGCCGAAGTCAGGGTCGATTGCGGCGGCGACGTCGTCACCGCCCGCATCACGCAATTTTCGGCCGAGCGGCTGGGGTTGCGCGTCGGCCTGCCGATCCATGCGGTCATCAAGACGGTGGCGCTGGAGCATTAAAGCAATTCCAGGAAAAGTGCCTGGCGGTTTTCCGTCCGGAATTGCGTAAAGGCAAAAGCATAGAGCGTTTTCGCAATTGGCGAAAAGGCTCTGACGGCTCAGGCTTTCTTGGGAGCAGCGGTGTCCGCCGGGTTGCGATTGACCTCAAGCCAGTTCAGATCGTCGGCTATCGCCGTGCGCAGGGTCGTTTCCATGCCGCGGAAGCGCCGCAGCAGTTCCTCGCCGAAAGGGGTGAGTGCCGCTCCGCCGCCCTTCTGGCCGCCGCGCTGCGATTCCACCACCGGCTCGCGGAACATGTGGTTCAATTCGCTGATCAGCAGCCATGCCCGACGATAAGACATATCCATGGCGCGGCCGGCAGCCGAGATCGAGCCGGTCTCCTGAATATGTTCGAGAAGTTCCATCTTGCCGCGCCCGAGCCGGTCCTGTCCCGAAAAGCTGATGCGGAGGATGGGCTTCAACGGTGGCTGGGGAGCATCTGTCATGGCATCTGTAACGTTTGAGGTCTGCATAGTGTATACGCGGCCTGCGTGCGGCTGTACATGCCGGCGGGAAATGGACAGGCGGTAGCGCAGGCCTATCTGTTCTTCAATTTGAAAGCACGTTCGCACACTCAATAAGGATCGCGCGCCAAGCCTTGGATCTTCACGGCGGATTGGAGACGCAATGCCGGCCTATATCATTTCCGATGTCACCGTCAGAGATGCCGAAGCCTTCCAGACCTACCGGACCCGCGCGGCCGCCTCCATCGTCCATTATGGCGGGCATTATCTCGTCCGCGGTGGCCCGATCGAACGACTGGAGGGCGATTGGTCGCCGCAAGCGATCGTGATCGTGGAGTTTCCGGATCTGGAACGGGCGGGAGCCTGGTATCGTTCGCCGGAATATGCACGTGCTCTCGAGGTTCGCGATCAGGCCCTCAGCCGCAATCTCGTCCTTGTCGACGGAGTGAGCCCGGACGGCTGATTTTGGCTCTCAATGTGAATATTTCCCCATATCTGGTGCGAAAGAACCCCATCGGCACACAAATCCTCGTCTTTGCTGCCTGGAGATCGCTGTCTGCGTCTTGAAACCTTTATGCTTTGATGCCTATCTTTATCATGTGATCGACTCAGATCGCATATGTGCCTGTTCTGTTACTCAAGGAAGGAAGAGCACTGACAACAGTACACGCCAAGGGAAGAACGCCTGTCGTTATCCCGAAGAGCACGGAACGTGGCGTCGATGCCGCTGCCCGCGCCCTGCAAGCCGTCCTCGTAAGCCTCGAGGACTCCAAGGCCGAAAATATCGTCACCATCGACATTGCTGGCAAGTCCGCGCTGGGAGACTACATGGTCGTCGTCTCCGCCCGCTCGAGTCGTCATGTCCTGGCGATTGCCGACCATCTCATGACCGATCTCAAGGACGAGGGCTTCGGCAATGCCCGCGTCGAAGGTCTGGATGCCGGCGACTGGGTGTTGATCGACACCGGCGACATTATCATTCATGTCTTCCGACCCGAGATCCGCGAGTTCTACAACATCGAAAAGATGTGGGCAGCACCCGATCTCGACGAAGGCACGCTGCACTAGCCAAGCTAAAGCATTTCGAGGAAAAGTGCGCAGCGGTTTTCCGTCCGGAATGCGAAAATGCTCTAAGGGCGCCGTTCCCGGCCCCGGTTGGCAGCTCTGGATCGCCGGACATGACCGTCCGGCAAGGGTTTTGTTTTGTGCCGCCATCATGGCGGGTATGCTTGGGAGCGGGAATGCGGATAGGTCTTTTTGCGGTGGGACGGCTGAAGGCCGGCCCTGAAAAGGATCTTGCGGCTCGCTATCTCGACCGTTTCGCCAAGGCCGGGCCGGCCATCGGCCTGGAAATGGCGCGCATGACCGAGGTTGCGGAAAGCCGCGCCTCCAATAGCGAGACCCGCAAGCGCGAAGAAGCGGGCCTCCTGCAAAAGGCGCATCCCGAAGGCGGCGTCCTTATTCTTCTCGACGAGCGCGGCAAGGCGCTCGACAGCGAAGCCTTCGCCGCCATGCTCGGGACATACCGCGATCAGGGCAAGCGCGATCTGACGATCGCCATCGGCGGCGCCGACGGCCTGGACCCGTCGCTTTACGACAAGGCTGACATGACCATTTGCCTGGGCAAGCTGACCTGGCCGCACCAGCTCGTGCGCATTCTCATTGCCGAACAGCTCTACCGCGCCGTCACCATTCTCTCCGGCCACCCCTACCATCGGGTGTGACCGTCTCATCCCGACTTCGAAAACAGTTTGGCTTTCGGTCTTTTTGCGTTAACGAAACGCTCACACAGGCGTGTTTTGATTCCCGCCCTGAAAATGACGATGCTTCCTAGCTGATCGCGGCAAATCAGCTTATTTTCGCGCGATCCGAAGGGACCAGGGCCGAACCGACTGGATGAGAAAAGCCCCACCCATGCTTTCGCGTCTCGTGCTGCCAGCTTTGGCGGCCGCTCTCGGCATGGGCGCCTATGTGGCAGGCCCTTTCTCCCTGAAGGACGTGGCTGTCGCGCAGGAAGCTGATGACATCGCGCCGCAAGCGCCCGACGATCGCGCTCCGGCGACGGCGTCGACACCGGCGCAACAGGCACCCGACCCGACGGCAGACCTTGCCCGCAAGCGTGATGAAACCCGCACGCAACTCGATGCGCTTTCAAAGACGATCAGCCTCTCCTCCGACAAGACGAAGGAGCTGGAGGACAGCATAGCCTCGCTCGACAAGAGCAGCGCCAGCCTGCGCCAGGCGCTGATCGACAGCGCCGCTCGCCGCAAGGATTTGGATCGCAAGATCCAGCAGAGCGAGAAGACACTGACGGACCTCGCCGTCAAGGAAGACAAGATTCGCGCCTCGCTGCACGATCGCCGCGCCTTGCTGGCCGAGGTTCTCGGCGCGCTGGAGCGCATGGGGCGCAATCCGCCGCCAGCCCTGCTGGTGACGCCGGACGATGCGCTCGCCTCGGTGCGCAGCGCCATTCTTCTCGGCGCCGTCGTGCCCGGAATGCGCAAGGAGACGGACAAGCTCATCGCCGACCTCACGGATCTCGGCAAGCTGCAGACCGCCGCCGCCGCCGAGAAGGCCAGCTTCACCACCACCATGACCAACAGTCTGGAGGAGGAGCGGCGCATGGACCTGCTGATTGCCGAAAACGACAAGCACAGCGAGGAAAATACCGCTCGGCTCGAGACGGAGCGCAAGCGCGCGGAGGAGCTGGCAGGCCAGGCGACCAGCCTGGAAGGCCTGGTCGCCTCTCTCGAAAGCCAGATCGGCTCTGTGCGAGACGCCGCCGCTGCGGCGCGGGCGGAAGAGGCGCGCCGGGCGCAGATGACCGAACAGCAGCGCGAGCAGGCGAAAGCCCTTGCCGAGAACGGTGTGCCCGATAAAAACCGCATTACGCCCGCATATCCGTTTTCAGACCTAAAGAAAAAGTTGGAGCTGCCCGTGGCGGGCGATATTCTCCGCCAATTCGGCGACGACGACGGTACCGGCCACACCGCGATGGGATTGACCGTCGCGACCGGGGCGGATGCGCTCGTCACGGCTCCCGCCGACGGCACGGTCGTCTATGCCGGCGCGTTTCGCAGCTACGGACAGATGATCATCCTGGACACGGGCGACGGCTATCACATGGTGCTGTCGGGCATGGACGCGATCAAGACGCGCCCCGGCAGATTTGTCTTCGCTGGCGAGCCACTTGCCACAATGGGCCAAAAAAGAGTCGCGAGCGCGACCGCATTGGCGCTGGAAACAGACCGGCCAACGCTTTACATTGAATTTCGAAAAGATGGAAAACCAGTCGATTCTCGGCCCTGGTGGACCTCCAAAGACACTGGAAAGGCACGCAATGATACGTAGGGCTTCTCTTGTTCTCGTCGGCGCATTGATGGGTGCGACCGCGATGGGCGCTATCTACTCGGCGGTAGCGCCGGCGGAAGCCGCTGGCACTTCCACCTATAAGGAGTTGTCGATTTTCGGCGACGTCTTTGAGCGCGTCCGCGCGCAGTATGTGACGCCGCCGCAGGAAGACAAGCTCATCGAAGCCGCCATCAACGGCATGCTGTCTTCGCTGGACCCGCATTCGAGCTACATGAACGCCAAGGACGCCGAAGACATGCGCACCCAGACCAAGGGTGAGTTCGGCGGTCTCGGCATCGAAGTGACGATGGACAACGACCTCGTCAAGGTCATCACCCCGATCGACGATACGCCCGCCGCCAAGGCCGGCGTGCTTGCCGGCGACTATATCACCGCGATCGACGGCCAGTCCGTTCGCGGCCTGAAGCTGGAGGACGCCGTCGAGAAGATGCGCGGCCCGGTCAAGACGCCGATCAAGCTCACCTTGATGCGTAAGGGCGTCGACAAGCCGATCGAAGTCACCGTCATCCGTGACGTCATCGCCGTTGCCGCCGTCAAGTCGCGCGAGGAAGGCGGCGATGTCGGCTATATCCGCATCATCTCCTTCACGGAAAAGACGACGCCGGACCTCGAAGCCGCGATCGCTAAGATCAAGAAGGACATCCCCGCCGACAAGCTGAAGGGCTATGTCCTCGACCTGCGTCTCAACCCGGGCGGCCTGCTCGATCAGGCGATCAACGTTGCCGACGACGTGCTCGAGCGTGGCGAAATCGTTTCGACCCGCGGCCGCAACCCGGATGAAACCCGCCGCTTCAACGCTACCCCCGGCGATCTGGCTGACGGTAAGCCGATCATCGTTCTCATCAACGGCGGTTCGGCTTCGGCTTCGGAAATCGTCGCAGGCGCCCTGCAGGATCTGCGTCGCGCCACTGTCCTCGGCACCCAGTCCTTCGGCAAGGGTTCCGTCCAGACGATCATCCCGCTGGGTGATGGCAATGGCGCGCTGCGTCTGACGACGGCGCTCTACTACACGCCATCGGGCCGTTCGATCCAGGGCACGGGTATCACGCCCGACATCAAGGTCGACCAGCCACTGCCAGACGATCTGAAGGGCAAGCTGACGTCCGAGGGCGAATCCAGCCTGCCGGGCCACATCAAGGGCCAGAGCGAGACCGACAAGGGCTCCGGCTCGTCGGCTTACGTACCGCCGGACCCGAAGGACGATATCCAGCTGAACTACGCACTCGACCTGCTGCGCGGCGCCAAGACGGACCCGGCCTTCCCGCCGAACCCCGAAAAGGCGGTTTCCTCCAAGTAAGGAGATGGCGCCGGGCTGGAAACAGACCCGGCGCTTTCATAAGGAGGGAGCGGGATAGCGCCTGTCATTCCGCTCTCCGCTGCCGAATGCGTTCGGCCATGTTCAAAATGGTTTCGTCGATGCTTCGGAGCATTTCCGGGAAAACTGCGCGGCGCTTTTCCGTGGGGAATGCGTAAAAAGCAATAAAGCGGGGCGTTTTTCCGCTTCGCCGCGAGCGCTATGCTCGAGGCCGATACAATTTTCCGCTTGGGGTGGATTGGAACTTTGGGAACGGATCTGCATGCACCGTTGGGACAGAATCGCGGCCCCGGCCGCCGCCGGCGCTCATTTCCCGTTGGACGCATCCTCGGCGGCTTCTGTCTGATCGCGATCGCAGGCTTTTCTCTCTACTCGGCGCTGCTGCGCGACGACCTTCAAAAAACCCAGCCGGTCGAGACGGCAAAGAAGGAAGATCCGCCGCCGCCGGTCGAAACAAAGCCGGCCGCAACCGGGCAGGCAGGCTTGGCGCAGGTCGATCCGCAATCCGGCGCCAATACCACGCGCATCGTCACCGGCGATGGCTCGGTCGTCACCATGTTCAGCCCCACCAACCGCGACGGCAGCGGCCCGGTATTGATCAACGCCAATCAGGTGGGCCAGGACCCGCGCATGGCGGCAACCCCGAACGATAGCCTGCTGGAAGATTCTCCCTTCGGCAAACTGCCGATTATCGGACCGAACGGGCTGAGGCCGATGGATCAATATGCCCGGCCCTGGTCCGGTGCCCGCGGCACCCGCGTCGCCATCGTCGTCAGCGGCCTCGGCCTCAGCCAGACCGGCACGCAGCGCGCCATCGAGAAGCTGCCGGAGGAAATCACGCTCGCCTTCGCCGCCAGCGGCAACAGCCTGCAGCGCTGGATGCAGGACGCAAGGCGCGGCGGCCACGAGATCCTCATCCAGGTGCCCTTCGAGCCCTTCGACTATCCCAGCAACAATCCCGGCCCGGATACGCTGCTGACCTCGCTGTCATCGGCGAAGAATATCGACAGCCTGCACAAGGCGATGGGCAAGATCACCAATTATACCGGCGTCATGAACTATCTCGGCGGCCGCTTCCTCGCCAATCCCGGCGCCATGGAGCCTGTGCTGCGCGATATCGGCAAGCGCGGCCTGCTGTTCCTGGATGACGGCTCGTCCGCGCAATCGAAATCCGGAACGCTCGCCAAGACGCTGGACGTGCCGCATGCTTTTGCCGATGTCCAGCTCGACGGAGAGCTGCAGCAGGACGCAATCCTCAGGAAGCTCGATGAACTCGAGCGCATCGCCCGCCGCAACGGCTCCGCGATCGGCGTTGCCTCCGCCTTCGACGAGAGCGTCGATGCCATCAGCAAATGGAGTGAGGAGGCCGCCATGCGCGGCATTGAAATCGTTGCCGTTTCGGCACTTGCCGAAGACCCGAAACACCCTTGATCTTTGGAGAGAAAGATGAGCACGCCCCACGCGCCCGTGAGAGCCGAAGACCTGCCCTACCGCCCCTGTGTCGGCATCATGATCCTGAACCGGGATGGCCTTGTCTGGGCCGGCCGCCGCATTCCGGACGGCAATTCCGAATATGACGGCTCGCCACAGCTCTGGCAGATGCCGCAGGGCGGCATAGACGAGGGCGAAGATCCGCTGAAAGCCGCGTATCGCGAGCTCTACGAGGAGACCGGGATGAAGACGGTAACCTTGCTGGCGGAAGCGAAGAACTGGATCAATTACGACCTGCCGCCGCAGCTGATCGGCATCGGCCTCAGGGGAAAATATCGCGGCCAGACGCAGCGCTGGTTCGCCTTCCGCTTCGATGGCGACGAGAGCGAGATCGCCATCAACCCGCCGCCCGGCGGCCATGAGCCGGAGTTCGATGCCTGGGAATGGAAGCCAATGGCGGAGCTTCCCGGCCTGATCGTCGCCTTCAAGCGATCGGTCTACGATCGGGTCGTTTCGGAATTCAGCCATCTGGCCGGCCTGAGGGCCGAAGACTGAGAAGAGAAAACCGGTCGCGAAAGCGGCCGGTTCTGTAAGTCATGGATTATTCTGCCGAATCGGCGGAGTCGGCGTTGAGCTGGCCGTATTTGGCTTCGCCGATCTTCCCGAGCAGCTCGAGCTGCGTCTCCAGGAAGTCGATATGGCCTTCCTCGTCGGTCAGCAGCTGTTCGAACAACTTCATGGAAACATAGTCGCCGGCGTCATGACAGATGTCGCGCGACTTCTTGTAGGCCGTGCGGGCGTCGTATTCGCCGGCGAGATCGGCCTCCAGCACTTCCTTGACGGTCTGGCCGATGCGCAATGGCGCCAGCGTCTGCAGGTTCGGATGACCTTCGAGGAAGATGATGCGGGCGACGAGGCGGTCGGCGTGCTGCATCTCCTCGATGGATTCCGCGCGCTCCTTCTTGGCGAGCTTGGTGTAGCCCCAGTCCTCGAGAAGCCGGTAATGAACCCAATATTGATTGACTGCGCCAAGCTCGAGGAACAGCGCCTCGTTAAGCCGCTCGATGACTTTTTTGTCGCCTTTCAATGTCCGCTCTCCTGTTGTCTTCATGGAATTTTTTCAGGCGGGACATGAAATCAAATATTTCGGCTTCCGTCGAGTGGCGACGGGCATGATAATCTTCGGTTGTCTGTATAATGATATCAACGACATTCGGGAAACAGCCGCAGCAACGGCCGCGCTTTTCCATGGCGTGATAGACCTTCGCGGGAACGATGAGCTGCCAACAGTCCTGATCGAGGAGTTCAGTGATGACCTCCCGGATTTCCCTATCGGTGATGTAATTACAACTGCAAACCAGCATTCTTCTGCTCAGCCCGTCAAACATGACATCCGCTGTCTTGTTATCTGCTAAAGAAGACGTCCTTTGTCAAGAAAGAAACGATTCATTTTGATCCATCCCAGGGCAGGCGGCCATCCGCCCTGGGATACGAAACCCGAATTCTCAATGAAAATTGCGGCCTCGCGGCATGACTCTCGCCGTTTCCACGCCATTGCTGCGGCTTTCCGTCGCTGGACCGGCATCGCGCGGCAACAGAGGGGGCTTCGCCTTCTGCCTGTGATCCATGGTTGGCCGCAACGCTTCATCCGCCCGATCGCTGACACCGAAACGCCTTGCCTCGCGCTGCAGGATGCCGAGCGCCGGCGTCATGTCCTCGATATGGTCGACCACCACATGGATGACGCCGCTCTCGCTCTGTAGCCGGCCGCGGATTTTCACCAGCCGCGCACCCATGACGATGGCGCGATATGCCTCGAACTTTTTCGGCCAGACGATCGCATTGGCGACGCCGGTTTCGTCCTCGAGCGTCATGAAGATCACCCCATTGGCCGAGCCCGGCCGCTGGCGCACCAGCACCAGCCCGGCGATCGTCACCATCCGGCCACTGGCGACGCCGGGCAGATCCCGGCTCTGCAGGACGCCCTGCCGCGCGAAATCATCGCGCAGGAAAGAAACCGGATGCGCTTTCAAGGACATGGACAGATAGCGATAGTCTTCGATCACCTGCTCACCGGGCAGCATCTCAGGGAGCAAAACCTCAGGCTCGACCTGCAGCTCCGCATGATCGTTGCCGAGGTCGAAGAGGGGAAGCTTTTCGGCGGCACTGCCGGCATCGAGCGCCCGAACCGCCCATAGCGCCTCCCGCCGGTTAAGCCCGATGGAACCGAACGCATCCGCATCCGCCAGCCGCTCGATCTGCGCCTTGGCAAGGCCGGAGCGCAGCCAGAGATCGCGCACCGACCGATAGCCATCGCCACGACGCTCGACGAGCTGTTTCATCTCATCCTCGGCCAGACCCTTGACCTGCCGAAAGCCAAGCCGGACGGCACATTGCGTCTTGATGATCTCGCGCATCGATGCATGCCGCGGCTCGACCGAACCCTGGTCGAAAGACGTCCTTTCCAGCAAACAGTCCCAGTCTGAAAGGTTGACATCCACCGGCCGCACCTCGACGCCATGCTCGCGCGCATCGCGCACCAGCTGCGCCGACGCATAAAAGCCCATCGGCTGGGCATTGAGGATCGCCGCACAGAAGACGTCGGGATAATAGGCCTTGAGCCAGGAAGAGGCATAGACGAGCAGCGCGAAGGACGCCGCATGGCTTTCGGGAAAGCCATATTCACCGAAGCCCTTGATCTGCTCGAAGCAATTCTTGGCGAACTCACGGTCATAATTGTTTGCGGCCATGCCTTCGATCATCTTCTTCTCGAAGGTATGGATGGTCCCGGTTCGCTTGAAGGTCGCCATCGCCCGGCGCAGCTTGTCAGCCTCCGCCGGCGTAAATCCCGCTGCCGTAATCGCGATCTGCATGGCTTGCTCCTGAAACAGGGGAACGCCCAGCGTTCGCTTCAGAACCTCCTTCAGCTCCGGGCTTGGATAGTCGAGCTCCTTTCCCGCCCGATGAGCTTCTCGCCGCTTGAGATAGGGATGCACCATATTGCCCTGGATCGGGCCGGGGCGAACGATCGCCACCTCGATGACCAGATCGTAGAATTCGCGGGGCCGCAGACGCGGCAGCATGCTCATCTGCGCCCGGCTTTCGATCTGGAAGACGCCGATCGTATCGGCGCGGCAGATCATGTCATAGACCGGCCCGCCATCGGGGTAATTGGCGTAACCAAGATCGGAGAGCTGCTTCTTCACGTCGTAATGCAGCAGCAGCAGGTCGAAAGCCTTGGCAAGGCAGGTCAACATCCCGAGCGCCAAAACGTCGATCTTCAATATGTTGAGATTATCGAGATCGTCCTTGTTCCACTCGATCATGTAGCGATCGTCCATCGCCGTGTGCATGATCGGCACGACCTCATCCAGCCGGTCCCGGGTGATGACGAAGCCGCCGACATGCTGGGTCAGATGCCGCGGAAACCCCATCAGCGTCGAGGCATAGGAAAGGACGTTTTGTGTCGTCTTGTCGGTGAGATCGAGACCGGCAAGTTTTGCCTCGCGATCAGACAGCCCCTCTGTCGACCAGCCCCAGACGCCGCTCGCCAGAGCCGACTGCACATCCTCCGACAGGCCGAAGGCCTTGGCCACTTCGCGGCCGGCCGAGCGGGCCCGATAACTGGTGACCGCCGCCGTCAGCCCGGCATGCTCCTTATAGTAATGCCTGTAGATGAACTGGATGACCTGTTCCCGCTTCTCATGCTCGAAATCGACATCGATGTCAGGCGGCTCCTCGCGTTCCGTCGAGATGAAGCGCTCGAACAGGAGCATCGTGATCTCCGGATTGACTTCCGTGATCCTGAGACAATAACAGACCGTCGAATTGGCGGCCGATCCGCGCCCCTGACACAGGATATTCTCGCTGCGCGCAAACTCCATGATGCGATGCACCGTCAGGAAGTAGGGCTCATATTGCCGCTCCCGAATAAGAGCGAGCTCATGATCGATCTGCTTGGCGACCTTGTCAGGGATTCCGTTGGGATACCGCCATTTCGCTCCCTCCCGCGTCAGCCGCTCCAGCGTTTCGGAAACGGTCTCGCCTTTAGTGCTTTCATCGGGATAATTATGCTTCAGCTCATCCAGCGAGAAAGACAGCCGGCTAAAAAACTTCTGCGTATTGGCGACAGCCTTCGGATAATCCCTGAAAAGGCGCGCCATCTCGGCGGCACCCTTCAGATAGCGTTCGGCATTGGCCGCCAGTTTGAAGCCGGCCTCGGCGATCGGCACATGCTCGCGGATCGAAATGACGATATCGGCAAGCGGCTTGCGTTCGGTGGCGTGATAGAGCGGCTGGTTGCTGGCGATCAGCCGCACGCCGTTGCGCAGTGCGATGATGGAGAGCGTGGCGAAGACCAGCCGATCCCGTCCGTCATAGGCGGGCGACAGGACCATATGGAATTTCCGGCCGAAGCGCATCCATAGCCGCTTCAGGCATTGCTCCAGCTCTTTCTGCCCTTCCGTCGTCTCGACGCTATCGGCATCGGGCACGAGCGCCAACATCATCTCGTCGCCCCATTCCACGAGGTCGCTTTCATTGAGGATGCAGGTGCCTTTTTCGCCGCGCAGATTGCCGGCGCTCAAAAGCCGGCAGAGATGCGCCCAGCCCTTGCGGTTCTGCGGGAAGGCAAGGATGTCGGGCGTGCCGTCCGAAAACACCAGTCGGGCGCCGGGCTGGAAAGGGACCGGCTTCAGAAGCGGCTTTTCCGGCTTCCCCTTGGCTCGAAGCTCCAGATTTTCCTCGACGGTCCTCTTATACTCCGCCTTGAGAACCCTGGTATGCGCATACGCCTTGACGACGCCTGCCACCGAATTGCGGTCGGCAATGCCAAATCCGGACAATTTCAAAATGGCGGCCTGCGCCACCATCTCTTCCGGATGCGAGGCTCCCTCGAGAAAGGAGAAATTTGTTCTGACCCCAATCTCGCAAAAGGGTACGGGTTCGTGAAAGCTCGGGCGCGCGTTCATGCGAAGACCCCATGCATATACCAGTCCGGCGTCGTCCCGCTCCGGTCATAGAGACCCTTGCGGAACAGCCAGAAACGATGGCCCTCTTCATCCTCGACCTGGAAATAATCGCGGGCAGGCTCTTCCTTTTCCTCAACCCACCATTCCGCCGAAAGCCGCTCCGGCCCTTCGGCCCGCTGCACGCGATGCATGACCCGCCGCCAGCGGAACTGCCGGGGAGGGCCGTCGGGCACTTCGGCGGCAATAGCTTCGATCGGCTCCGGCATGCGAAACAGCCGCAGCGGCCGTTCGCCGCGGAAGAAGCCATGGCCGGCATCTTCTCTGCCGGTCCGCCGCTTTAAAGCGAGAAGTGCCATCGCCGGCATCGGCCGCACGGCCCGTTCGGGGATATGGCTCTGCCTGAGCTCGAAACCCTGCAGGCAATCCGGCCCCAGCCGCGCGGCCACCCGGTCGACAAAGGCTGAAAGCGAGCCATCCTGGCGGTCGTCTCCGACGAAATCGCCTTGTGTCGCATCGAAAGGCGCATGCTGAAGGACATTGAGGCGGACGATCTCGAAACCGTAACCGACATCGAGATCGTCATGAATGGCGGTGAAGCGCTCGTTAAACAGGCTGGCGATCCGGCTCGGCTCCCGCAGCGGCTGCGATGCGCCGGCGGTGATGCGGAAGACCGCGCCGTCCACCCTGAAGAGCAGGAGCTCGAAGGAACGGCCGCCGATGCCGCGTGCCTCCAGCCCCGGCTTCAGCGTTTCGCCAAGCTGGCGGGCAAGCTGGAGAATATCCTCTTCCGCCTGCACCGGCTCGGCCAGCCGGCGCTCGGCCGACAGTTGCGCGACCGGACGGCGCGGCGAGATCGGCTCCTCGACGAGGCCGATGGCCTGATCGAGCCGCAGAAGCAATTGCGCGCCGAAGCGGCGGGCAAGCGGCGCGCGCGGCGCAGCCAGAAGGTCGCCCACTTGTTTCAGGCCCATCTTCTGTAACGCCGCAACGGTCTCTTCGCCGAGCCTCAAGGAGGAGACCGGCAACGGTGCCAGGGCTTCCTCCATGGCCTCCGGAGGAACGATACGGCTTTCCTCAAAACGGGCAACCGCCCAGGACAGGCCGGGCGCGGAGGAAATGGCGCCGCGCACGTCGAACCCCAGCCGGGAAATCCGGACCAGTATGTCCTCGAGCAGCGTCTCTTCGCCGCCGAAGAGATGGGCGCAGCCGGTAATATCGAGAAACAGGCCATCCTTGCCGTCGATCGCCACCAGCGGCGTATAGCGGTCGCACCAGTCGGCGATCGCTTCCAGAAGCTTGCGATCCGCTGCCGGGTCCTCCTCGACGACATCGAGATCGGGGCAGATCGCCTTTGCCTCGGCCACGCCCTGACCCTGCTTCAGGCCGATCATCTCGGCCCGTTCGTTGAGAGCGGTCAGCCGCATGGCATTGTTGAGCTTGCCGGCGCAAGCGAGCGGCGGCGCTTCAAGCCTGCCTGTCGAGCGCCAGGACAGGCCCCAGCGTTTGCGCGCGATACGGTCGGTCGGCAGATGCGGAAAGGTCAGCGCCAGAATGCGCTGCGTGTTCGCCGGGAAAGGCAGGGCGTTCAGCGTCGGGGGCAGGGGCAAAGCGGCGGTCATGGGCATTCCACTCCAGGGTTATGGAAAGGGGCGCCGGGTTTCGGCTCTTTTCCAAGGTCAGACGAAAGGCCGGGTGACCGATGCTGCCGCCAAGCACCGATCCGTCCGGCAGGGGCCGCGCCTGCGCCGGCGCGGGTTCGACGGAAAAGCGGAAGAGGGCGCTGCTCGCTTCCTCCTCGCCTCCCTGTCGCAACAGAAACAAGGGCCGTCCCGCCGCCTTGGCCCTCAGCGCCAGCCGCCGGCTTTCGGTCAGGCCGAAACGCGTGGGATTGCCGCGCACTTCCAGAATGACGACGGCAAAGGTCGCGCTGGCAAGCGCCGCCTCCGCCACCCAGAGCGCATCGTCCAGCCTGCGCGGCGATGCCTGCAGGAAAGCCGCAGGCTCCAGCCCGAAATCGCTGATGCCGATGGCATAGGGCAGGCCCGCCTCCATCGTCGCGACCGTATCGCCAATCCACAGGACCGGAGATGTCGCTGCGTCCGTATCCGACGCTTGCGCATGCAGCCGCGCGGCAAGCGCAAGGGCAAAGCCGCTCGCCACCCCGGCATCGCGCAGGCCGAGCGAGCGGATCTCCGTCAGCCCATCGAGCGGCAGACCGCCTTGCAACGCGGCGTCGAGATCGTCGACGCCGATCGGAAGGAGCGGCTGCGCAAGCATCGGCTGGATAGGCGTGAGCTGGGCAGGCATGGGCTTCGCAATGCCTGCCGACCTCATGGCCGACTTATCCGCCAGCATCTCATACGCTGCCGCGGCCAGAGCCGGGATCGGCCTGCCTTCCAGTCGGGCAATGGTTTCACGCAGGGCAAAAAGCGTTTCCCGCGCCACGGCGGTCTCAGCCATGACGTTAGCTCCAGATCGATAATGTTCCTGTTATGTTCTTATGGATTCCAGAGCTTGGAAAAAGAGTCAACACCAATTTATAAGAAAATATTCCTTTGCGTAGAGCCGGGTGATCTTAGGTCCATCCGACCTGAGATCCGAATCCGCTCTGGAATCAAATAGGTAGAGCACGATGTCGTCCGAAAACCGCTCAAACACTTTTCGTCATCATGCTCTAATCTACTCTCGTAAAAGCAGCGCAAAGTCTCTATATGACCAGCCAAGGAAGGAATATTCATGGCTCGCGTCGACCAGAGCGAGGATTGGCGGGACCGCCACTCGCCCTCCATCAGCACATTCGAATCTCTGGCAATGGAGGCCTACAGCCACCTGCCGGACGAATTTCGCTCGCTCACCGGCAACCTCGTCATTCTCATCGAGGATTTCCCGGATGACGAGGTGTTCGAGGATATGGCGCTGGAAACACCCTTCGACCTGCTCGGCCTGTTCGAAGGGCGCGGGATTTCAGAGCGTTTCACCGCCCAGACCGGGGATATGCCCAACAAGATCCGCCTCTATCGCCGACCGATCATCGATTACTGGGCTGAGAACGACGAAACCCTCGGCGACATCATCACCCATGTCCTGATCCACGAGATCGGCCACCATTTCGGCCTGAGCGACGAGGACATGGAGCGCATCGAGGCGAGCGCCGAAGAAGCGACGGATCGCTGATACCGGCTCCGACTGCAAAGCGGCCGGGGTGAAGAACTTCAGTCGTCGCTTACTGCTCGGAAAGCTTCATGTCCGGATCATAATCCTTGCCCACCACTTCCTTGACGACGGCCTGGCCGCACTGCATCTGGCCGGTCGCGGCATTGAAGGCATAGGTCGGCGAGCCCGACAGCTCCCAGCCCTTGTTCAGCGCAGCACTCACCTTGTGGCAGAAGGAAGCGTCGTCGGGGCCGGTGAGAAAGCGGTAGAGTTTCATCAAGGCATCTTTCTTGCTTGGCCAGACAATTTGACCATCAGACGTCGGTGCGAGGCGTTGCGGCAGCACCCGAAGAGCGCTGCTCGATCAGGCGAGCTTTATGGACGAGTCTCTCCGCCTGGACAAGGTGCAGCCGCTCCACCATCCGCCCGTCAAGGTTCACGACATTGAGAGCGTCGGCACCCGGCTCGGCGAAGGCTGCGATGATGGCCTCCGCCTCGGCAATGGCTGTTACATCCGGGCCGAAATGCCGGTTGGCCGCTTCGATCTGGTTCGGATGGATCAGCATCTTGCCGCAAAAGCCCATGGCGATACCCTGACCGCATTCGGCATCGAGCGCTGCCGCATCCTTGAAATCGTTAAAGACGCTGTCGATGGCCTCGAGCCCGTAGGCGCTGACAGCCAGCACCACCTGCATCAGCCAGGGCACGAGATAGGGGCGGCCGGGCTGCGGCAGGACGCCCGTTTCCTTCCTGAGATCGTTGAGGCCGACGACGAAGCAATCGAGCCGGCTGCCCGTCGTGCGCCCCGCCTCGGCGATCGCAGCCGCGTTCAGAATGCCGCGCGGCGTCTCGATCATCGCCCAGATGCGCAGGCTTTCCGGCGCATCGGCTTCCGCAAGCCAATCGCCAACCATCATGACATCCTGCGGCTCGTCCACTTTGGGCAGCAGCACCGCATCCGGTTCCAGTTCCGCGACCAGCGCCAGGTCGTCGGCGCCGAAATTGGAGGAAAGCGCATTGATGCGGATGATCCGCTCCTTGCCCGGCAGCGGCGAGGCCGCGAAGAAGGCCCGCAAATTCTCCCGCGCCTCGGCCTTTTTCTCCGGCGAAACGGAATCCTCAAGATCGAAGATGACAGCATCGCAATCGAGGCTGAGGAGCTTTTCGAGAGCGCGACGGTTGACGGCGGGAACGCTCAAGACCGAACGACGCAGACGGGCGGGGCGGGAAGGGGAAAATTCGTTCATTGTGCCGTTTTGCCGCGCTTTCAATCGCCAGGCAAGTCAACAAAAAGCCATGCTCCTCTTGCAGAGGGAAAAGAAGAGGGCCACATTGCTGAGAGTAGAGAGGTCTCGACCATGCAGAATATCCGTTCCCTGTTCATTGCGCTTGCCGGTATCACCGTGTTTGCAGCCATGGCGTTGTTTACCGTTTCGATCACGCTTGCCGTGGGCGGTATCCTCACCGTGCTCATGGCAGCCCGCGCGATTTCGCTGCGCATGAAGCCGGCGCCGGTCCGTGCCAAGGCGAAGACGAACGGCCAGCGCGAAATGCGCATCTGGAACGACGGTCGCGGCACCATCATCGATCTCTGAGATTGAAGGCAGGACAGGGGCGGCCCGTTATTGCCGGCCGCCATACCCGTTTGCGTAACCCAGGCCTTGCCCTGAAAGGCAAGGGCGACCAAGACGCCGCGTTTTAGGGCATATCCAAGATTCTCCTTCATTTCGGGCCGGATTTGCTCTATTGGCAGGATAATTCGTGCTTAGACGAGAATGAAGGCAGGACCCCATGGACAAGTTCGTGAAGTTGACTGGCGTCGCAGCGCCACTCCCGGTCGTCAATGTCGATACCGACATGATCATCCCGAAGGATTATCTGAAGACCATCAAGCGCACCGGCCTCGGCAAGGGGCTCTTCGCTGAAGCCCGCTACAACGAAGACGGCACGCCGAACGAAGATTTCGTGCTGAACAAGCCCGCTTATCAGAACGCCAAGATCCTCGTCGCCGGCGACAATTTCGGCTGCGGCTCCTCGCGCGAACATGCTCCCTGGGCGCTGCTCGACTTCGGTATCCGCTGCGTCATATCCACAAGCTTCGCCGACATCTTCTACAACAACTGCTTCAAGAACGGCATTCTGCCGATCAAGGTCAGCCAGGAAGATCTCGACAAGCTGATGGACGATGCCTCGCGCGGCTCCAACGCCATTCTGACGGTCGATCTGGAAAATCTCGAAATCACCGGTCCGGATGGCGGCTCGCTGAAGTTCGAGCTCGATGAATTCAAGCGTCATTGCCTGCTGAACGGCCTCGACGATATCGGCCTGACGCTGGAAAAATCTTCCGCGATCGACACTTTCGAAAAGACGAACGCCGCATCGCGCCCCTGGGCCGCCTGATCGGTTTTACCCTATTTTTGCGTTTCGAAGCCGGGCCTTACAGCCCGGCTTTTTTCATGCGGACATAAGCGAATCCCTCTCCCCGCAAGCGGGGAGAGGGGACCACTCCGCAGTTACGGCACCCCAGGAGCGAAGAACGCAAATCTCGGAAAGCTGATCAGACAGCATCTTTCCCCTCCGCTGTAATATGATCGACAAGAAGGGGGTCCATATAGGCCTGCCGAGACCTTCGGGCCTCTCCTCCCGTCCTAATTCCTCTCCACACACTGGAGCTTCTCCATGACCTCCCTTCCTATTGTCGGCGCCGCCATGACGCTTGACGACGTCGAAACCCATCGCAACTGGCTGCTCGAAAAGCCGCGCGATCTGGAGCTGCAGAGCTTCGTCGAAGCCGAAGTCCTGAACGGCGACTGGCAGCCGCTCGCCGAGCGCGCCCGCAAGCTGCTCGACGGCCATCAGGGCCGGCTCGGCATCCACGGCCCGTTCTGGGGCTTCGTCATCGCCTCGCAGGACCCGGATATCCGCGCCGTGGTTTCCAAGCGCCTGCTGCAGGCACTCGACGTCTGCGCCAATATCGGCGCCACGCAGATGGTCATCCATAGCCCCTATACGTCGTGGTCCTACAACAACCTCGACAACAACAAGGGCGAGCGCGAAAAGATCATCGAATACACGCATCTGACGCTGAAGGACGCCGTCAAGCGCGCAGAAGACATCGGGCTGACCATGGTCATCGAGAATATCGAGGACAAGGACCCCCATATCCGCGTCGGGCTCGCCGACAGCTTCAATTCGTCTGCTGTCGCGGTGTCGATCGACACCGGTCATGCCCATTACGCCCATGGCTATACCGGCGCACCGCCAGTCGACTACTACGTCCACGCCGCCGGCAACCGCCTGCAGCATGTCCACCTGCAGGATGCCGACGGCTATGCCGACCGCCACTGGAGCCTCGGCGAAGGCAACATCCACTGGCGCGCCGTCTTTGCCGCCCTTGCCAAGCTCAACAGCAATCCGCGTCTGATCATCGAGATCAAGGACAAGTCGAAGATCCCGGCATCGGCAGCCTACCTCGCTTCGCTCGGGCTGGCTGAGTAAACAGACTCACTACCCGCCCTCGTGGTTCGAGACGGCCCTTCGGGCCTCCTCACCATGAGGGCTAATCCCCTCATCAGACTTTCAACTCATCTCGCCCTCAATCCGGAGTTTGCCCAAGGGTGAGGTTGCTGAAGGAGAATTTGTCGGGGGATTGGGATATGCCCCATGATGACGCCGTGCCGCCTCCGCCCTCATGGTGAGGTGCGAAGCCCGAAGGGCGTAGCCTCGAACCACGAGGGTCGGCCCCTAAATCCCGGTCATTTTCGCGCAGGCCCCCGCCGGGATAATGCCGGCAGCGCTTCATAGTCCAGCGCGATCAGCGCTTCTTTTTTCCGGCGTGACCAGCCCTTGATCTGCCGTTCACGTGCGATCGCATCAATGATGCGGTCATAGACTTCATGGAACACCAATTCGACTGGTCGCCGCTTGATCGTGTAGCCATCATAAACACCCGCATTATGTTCCCACACGCGGGCTTCGATCCCTTGTTTGGTAAGACCCGTGTAATAGGAACCGTCGCTGCAACGCAGAATGTAGACAGTGACTTCCATGACAAGGCCTTCGGTTCAAGGTAGCTCAATTTCTACCACTGGATGCATAGAGCGATCAATTCTTTTCCCTTACCCACCCTCGTCCTTCGAGGTTGCGCACCTCAGGATGAGGGTGGAACTGACTCTGGCGAACGTAAAAGATCAGCTCTCATGGTGAGGAGGCCCATAGGGCCGTCTCGAACCACGAGGGCGGGCGATTGCCGCAAAAGCCCGAAAACCGTACCGTTTAGCCCCCTTCCTCGCTTGAAAAGCCGCATTTGCGGGTCTAAAAACCCCGCAACTTTTTCTTTTGCGGAGGCTTTCCCATGACAGTGCGCAATCTCTTCCTCCTGCCGGGCGACGGCATCGGCCCCGAGGCCATGGGCGAAGTTCGCAAGATCATCGCCTATATGAACGAGGCCAAGAACGCCGGCTTCGTCACCGACGAAGGCCTTGTCGGCGGCAGCGCCTATGATGCGCATGGCGCGGCGATCTCCGATGCCGATATGGCAAAGGCAATGGCGGCCGACGCCGTGCTCTTCGGCGCCGTCGGTGGTCCGAAGTGGGATGCGGTCCCTTACGAAGTTCGCCCGGAAGCCGGTCTGCTGCGCCTGCGCAAGGATCTGCAGCTGTTCGCCAACCTGCGCCCGGCCATCTGCTATCCGGCGCTTGCGTCTGCTTCCTCTCTGAAGCCGGAGCTGGTCGACGGCCTCGATATCCTCATCATCCGCGAACTGACAGGTGGCGTTTATTTCGGCGAGCCGAAGGAAATCATCGACCTCGGCAACGGCCAGAAGCGCGGCATCGACACACAGGTCTACGACACCTACGAGATCGAGCGCATTGCCGGCGTCGCTTTTGAGCTGGCGCGAACCCGCAACAACCGCGTCTGCTCGATGGAAAAGCGCAACGTCATGAAGTCTGGCGTGCTCTGGAACCAGGTCGTCACCGCGACGCATAAGGAAAAATATGCCGACGTGCAGCTCGAGCATATGCTGGCGGACGCCGGCGGCATGCAGCTCGTTCGCCAGCCGAAGCAGTTCGACGTCATCGTGACCGACAATCTGTTCGGCGACATGCTGTCCGACGTCGCCGCCATGCTGACCGGCTCGCTCGGCATGCTGCCGTCGGCCTCGCTCGGCGCACCAGACGCCAAGACCGGCAAGCGCAAGGCGCTCTACGAGCCCGTACATGGCTCGGCGCCCGACATCGCCGGCAAGGGCATCGCCAACCCGATCGCCATGATCGCCTCCTTCGCCATGTGCCTGCGCTACTCCTTTGGCCTGGTTTCCGAAGCCGATGCGCTGGAAAAGGCGATCGCCAACGTCCTCGACAGCGGCATCCGCACCGGCGACATCATGTCGGCAGGCAGCCGCCAGGTCGGCACGGCCGAGATGGGCGACGCCATTCTTGCCGAATTCAAGGCCTTGTCGGCATAGGCCTACGGCATAAATCGCCTAGTATATTTCACGTGAAACACGAAAGCCCCCGTTCTTCGCCGGAACGGGGTTTTTCATTGCAAGCGAGATAGGCTCATCTGAGCCCACGCTCGCCGCTTCAGCTCGTTTCACTAATTTTTAGAAAATTAGAAAAACTGTAACAACAGCCTGTTATTTGTCGAACTGATTGGAAATCGACAATAGGCGATGAATATGCAGGCGATCTTGGCGTCTCTCGACAGGCGCTGGCGGCGAAGCGACGCGGCATTTGCACCATCTCACTGGAAAATCTGCCTTTTCCTGACCGCAAATGTCGTCCTTCTCTCGGCTCTCCTGTTCGATTGGCCCGTCGGCGCGACCCTCAAGAGCCTGTCGCCATCCATTCGCTTCGTTGGCGGAATGCTGACCGATTTCGGCGATTCTGGCTGGATTCTCCTCATCAGCGCCTTCCTGCTGCTTGAAGGCTGGGCCGGTAGCAGGCTGCTGCATTCGCAGCGCTGTCGCTGCCAGGCGCTGCGAATCTGCCAGATCGGCGGCTACCTGCTGACAACAGTTGCGCTTTCGGGCCTCCTTGCCAATTTGCTGAAGCGCGCCATCGGCCGCGCCCGTCCGACGCATTTTGCCGATTGGGGACCTTTCGGCTTCTCGCCCTTCAATGGCCGCGCCAGCTTCGAAAGCTTCCCGTCGGGCCATGCGACCACCATCGGCGCCCTGTTCGTGGCGCTTGCCTTCCTGTTCCCCCGCTATCGCTACATCTTCGCCGCCTGCGCCCTGTGGCTGGCGATCACGCGCGTCATGGTCGGAGCCCATTATCCGAGCGACGTCATGGCCGGCCTGGCGCTCGGCGGCTGGTTCTCCTTCATGGTGGCGATCGTCTATTCGCGCTACGGCCTGCTCTTCCGCATCAACGCTGCCGGCTGGCCGACCCCGCGCTTGCCGCTCTTCAAAGGCGGCAAGCCGCGGCAGACCGATTCCTGAGCCTATACGCGGCTGCATCGTAAAGGTTGCCAAGGCCCTCGCGCATTCATATATCTGGCACGGTAGGGATGACCGAAGCCGGTCAACCCGATTTCGTTTCCGCTTGCGATGAAAAACATGGATGCCGGGCCGATACGTTTGAGCGAAAGGCAGATGGGATTGATCTCCCGGGCACTTGCCGAACCGCGCCGCGTGCAGATCCTGAAGGAGATCGGCACACGAAGCGAACCCACGCCCTGCAGCATCCTGAACGAATGCCACACCGTCAGCGCCGCGACGATGTCCCATCACATCAAGGAACTTGAAAACGCCGGGCTCATTGAGATCCAGCGTGAAGGCAAATTCGCGAACCTGGTGCTGCGCCGCGATACCTTGAACGCCTATATGGCGGAACTTTCCAAGATCTGACGATCCCATCCATGCCATCAGCATTTCTTGCTGTAGCTCTTGCATCAATTAGATGATTATCTAAATATCAAAGTGACGATGCGGATCGGTTTTCGGGTCGCATGCGCCAAATGGTTTGATGATTGTAAAACTGTCTAATAATTTCCAAAGGAAGATGACATGAGCAAACTGACAGGCAAGGTCGCAATCGTGACCGGAGCATCCAAGGGCATCGGCGCGGGTATCGCCAAGGCAATGGGCGAGGCGGGCGCTGCCGTTATTGTCAATTATGCCTCGAGCCGTGAAGGTGCCGATAAGGTCGTTGCGGACATCGTCGCCAAGGGCGGCAAGGCTCTCGCCGTCCACGGCGACGTTTCCAAATCCGAGGACGTCAAGCGGCTCTTCGCCGAAACCAAGCAAGCCTTCGGCCGCGTCGATATCCTCGTCAACAATGCCGGCGTCTACCAGTTCGCGCCGATCGAGGAGTTTACCGAGGAGGAATTCCATCGTGAATTCAATATCAACGTGCTGGGCACACTGCTGACCTCGCGGGAAGCCGTCAAGCATTTCGGCCCGGAAGGCGGCAACATCATCAATATCGGCTCCAACGCCGTCAGCATGAACCTGCCAACCGCTTCGGTTTACACCGCAACCAAGGCCGCCGTGGATTCCATCACCAAGATCCTCGCCAAGGAACTCGGTCCCCGCAATATCCGCGTCAACAACCTGGCGCCGGGCGGCGTCGAGACCGAAGGCGTCGTTGCCGCGGGCGTCATCGGCAGCGATTTTGAAAAGCATCTTGTCTCACAGACGCCTCTTGGCCGCCTCGGCCAGCCGACCGATATCGCCCCCGTCGCTGTCTTCCTTGCCTCGCAGGATGCCGCTTGGTTGACCGGGGAAACGATCTATACCGGCGGCGGCCTGAAGTAACTCATCATCGGTAACATCGCCCTCCGACACGAGGGCGGTGTCCTCCGGCGCGGCATAATCGCGCGCCGCGTCGATACGTTAGCAGACGATTGCCAAACCACCGCATTTTCCTATTTAGTAGAGCTGTTCGGGTTTTCCGCATGACCGCGCAGCCGACTGTGCCGCGAAGCGACCTTTCGACCGCGAAATTTCAAAAACAGATCCAGTCTTCAATGCGATCCCACGCCGCAGCTGATGTCATCGAACTCCCTTAAGATCCGTCGGCGATGGCTGTCGTGAACAAAAAACGGAGGACGCCTTTATGAATACCGCCAATACCAAGTCGAAATTGGGTACGCGCACCAATCTCAGCGAAGACGCAACCCGTGATATTTCCGCAGCTCTGACCGCGCTGCTGGCGGATGTCTTTGCCCTCTACCTGAAGACCAAGAATTTTCACTGGCACATGAGCGGACCGCATTTCCGCGATTATCACCTGCTTCTCGACGACCAGGGCGATCAGATTTTCGCGATGACCGACCCGATGGCCGAGCGTTGCCGGAAGATCGGCGGCACGACCCTCCACTCGATCGGCCAGATCGCCAAACTGCAGCGCATCCCGGACAATGACGCCGAATATGTCGATCCGCAGGACATGCTGGCCGAGCTGGCGGACGACAACCTCAAGCTTTCGGCCGAAATGCGCGCCGTTCACGCCGTCTGCGACGAATATGGCGATGTCGCCAGCGCCAGCCTTCTTGAAAACTGGCTGGACGAAACCGAACGCCGCACCTGGTTCCTGTTTGAGATCACGCGCAAGTCCAACCGCTGACATCCGAAACAACCGCCTTCGAACACGATAGGTTGAAGGCCGGTTTCGAGACCTCGATTTCCTCGCTCCCTCAGCGATGCGAGCGAGGAAATCCTTGACTCCTGTGGAAAACATCTTAGAACCGGCGACGGAAAAGGAAGACTTCCATGGTTCGCTTCGAACAGATCGATAGCTTCAGTCACCTGGCGGACTATGCCGGGCTGGATGTTCATTTTCCGGTTTCTTCCAAAACCAAGGCCAAAACGACGACGAAAACCGTCTGACGTCTCTGGCCTGCCGCTCTCTCCCCGGCTCGGTCGGGGACAGGAACCGGTCGTCATGACCGCGGTTCCCCCCTCGCCAAAGAGGAGAGAAGAGAAAGAGAGCTTGAGAAATGGGTTTCAAAGTTGCAGTTGCGGGCGCGACCGGGAATGTCGGACGCGAAATGCTCAACATCCTGTCCGAACGCGGCTTTCCGGCCGATGAGGTCGTGGCGCTCGCATCCGCCCGCTCGCAGGGAACCGAGGTTTCCTTCGGCGACCGGACGCTGAAGGTTTCCAACCTGGAGAACTACGATTTCTCCGACACCGACATCTGCCTGATGTCGGCCGGCGGCGAAGTCTCGAAGAGGGTCTCGCCGAAGATCGGTGCCCAGGGCTGCGTCGTCATCGACAACTCCTCCGCATGGCGCTACGACGCCGACGTGCCGCTGATCGTTCCGGAAGTCAACCCGGACGCCGTCACGCAGTTCACCAAGCGCAACATCATCGCCAACCCGAATTGCTCGACGGCCCAGCTCGTCGTCGCGCTGAAGCCGCTGCATGATTTCGCCAAGATCAAGCGCGTCGTCGTCTCGACCTACCAGTCGGTTTCCGGCGCCGGCAAGGACGGCATGGACGAGTTGTTCAACCAGACCCGCGCCGTCTTCGTCGCCGACCCGATCGAGAACAAGAAGTTCACCAAGCGCATCGCCTTCAACGTCATTCCGCACATCGACGTCTTCATGGAAGACGGCTACACCAAGGAAGAGTGGAAGGTGCTGGCCGAAACCAAGAAGATGCTCGACCCGAAGATCAAGGTGACCTGCACGGCCGTTCGCGTGCCTGTTTTCATCGGCCATTCGGAATCGGTCAACATCGAGTTCGAAAACGAAATCACCGCCGATCAGGCCCGCGATATCCTGCGCGAAGCGCCGGGTTGCCTCGTCATCGACAAGCATGAAAACGGCGGCTACATCACGCCTTATGAATCCGCCGGCGAAGATGCGACCTATATTTCGCGTATCCGTGAAGACGCCACCGTCGAGAACGGCCTCAACATCTGGGTCGTTTCCGACAACCTGCGCAAGGGCGCCGCACTCAACGCCATCCAGATCGCCGAACTGCTCGTCAATCGCGGTCTCATCAAGCCGCGCAAGCAGGCTGCATAAGGATCTGTAAACCAATTTACGGTTTATCAATCCTCGTTAGCTAAGCAGGATCGAATAAAGGCCTCGCCATTTCGGATGAAAGGCGGGGCCTTTGTGAATGATTTTACCGGCGGTGTTTCACATGAAACGAAAAACATCCGTCGCTAAAATGTGATAATGACATGACGGTCGGATGCTGGCATGGTCCGGTGGCGACTAAACGCGCGCGATGCCCTGGATTGGAAGGGTTTGCGCCATTAAAAACGGTTACCGCGTTCGCATCGCGGTAAGAATTCGGGGACACTGAATGCGCTTCACAAAGTCTGGAATGGCGGCTCTCGTGGCGGGCGGGTTGCTGCTGGGAATGCCGATTGCGGCAAATGCCGCCTCTTGCGGCAACACTTCCGCCGGCTTCGAAAACTGGGTGCAGGAATTCAAGCGGGAAGCGCAGGGACAGGGCGTCAGCCCCTCCACCCTCGACAGGGCCTTCGCCGACGTTCATTACAACCAGCCGACCATTCGTGCCGATCGCGGCCAGAAGAGCTTCAAGCTTTCCTTCGAGGAATTCATGAAGAAGCGCGGCGGTCAGACAATCATCAATCGCGGTAAAAGCATGAAACAGGCCAATGCGGCGCTGTTTGCCAAGATCGAGAAGCGGTTCGGCGTCCCCCCAGGCCCGATCATCGCCATCTGGGGCATGGAAACCGGCTTCGGCAGCTATATGGGCGATCAGCACACGCTCTCGGCCGTTTCAACGCTTGCCTATGACTGCCGTCGTTCGGCATTCTTCACCGAGCAGCTCTACGCCGCCCTGAAGCTCGTCGGCGAAGGCTATCTCAGCCCGTCGGCCCGCGGCGCTGCCCATGGCGAAATCGGCCAGACGCAGTTTATGCCCAAGAATGTCGTCCTCTACGGCGTCGATGAAGATGGAAACGGCAGGGTCGATCTTGTGGGATCGCGCGCGGATGCGCTGGCCTCGACCGCAAACTTCCTGCGCGGCCACGGCTGGCAGCCCGGCGCCGGCTATCAGCCAGGCGAGCCGAATTTCGCCGCCATCGCCGGCTGGAACGATGCAAAGGTCTATCAGCAGGCGATCGCCTATATCGGCCAGCAGATCGACGGCAGGTAGCCTGATCTCATGAATCAAAAAAGGCGCTGCGACCGGTTGGTCTGCAGCGCCTTTTCGTTTGATCTGTCTTCGGTTCTTAGACATCAGGACGGATAAAATCGCGCGTCGCCGGGTCCATGACCCATAGCTCGCCGGTCGAAATATCGAACCATGCACCGTGAAGATGCAGCTTGCCCTCTTCTTCCCGTGCCTTGATCTCGGGAAAGCTGCGCAAATTGTCCAGCGAATTGCGGATCGAAATGCGCTCCAGTGCCGTCTGACGTTCGGTCTGGGTCATGATGTCGTTGCTCTGGATCTGCTCGGCGGCAGGCTTCAGCAGCGCCATCCATCGGCCGATGAAGTCGCCCGGCGACAGCGGTTCGGCATTCGGATCGAGTGCTGCGCGGATACCGCCGCAACGGCCGTGACCCATGACAACGATATCGGACACTTTGAGCGACAGGACGGCGAATTCGAGCGCCGCCGAGGTCGCATGGAAATTGCCGTCAGGCTCGTAGGGCGGCACCATGTTGGCGACGTTGCGGATGACGAAGAGTTCTCCCGGGCCTGCATCGAAGATAATCTCCGGTGCCGAGCGGGAGTCACTACAGGCAATCACGAGCGTCGATGGGCTCTGGCCGAGCTCGGCGAGAGTGCGATAGCGTTCGCGCTCATCGACGTAACGCCCGCTCATGAAATTGCGATAGCCATTCAGAAGGGTGTCGGGAAAGCTTTGCATGATATTGGATTACAGCGCGCTGTGATCGATGGCAACTGCTGCGCTGCAAAAAGCTCCCGCCGCTTCCGGCCGTTATTTTTTCTTCCGCTGCGCCGGGTGAACGAGGTGCCTCAGCTGCACCATCGCCATCGGCGTCGACAGGCTCGCCGCATCGGCCGCCAGCGTCAGCTCGTCGCTGCCGCGCTTGACGGCGCGGGCGAGCACCTCATAAACGCTGGCCGTCGTCAGCTGCAGAGCCCGTTCCTCGTCGAGGCCGGACAGCAGGCGGGACAGGAACAAGGCGGAGAGCAGGTCGCCGAGCCCGTTCGGGGCATGCTCGATGCTGCGGTGCTCGGCCAGCAAGGCGCTGCGGCCGCTGAGATAAAGGTTTCCGATGCCGCCAGCCATCATCGGCACCGCCGACGTCACCAGCATCCGAGACGGCCCCAGGGCCAATGCCGCTTCCATGATAGCGCCGTTGTCCTCGAGCGGCGCACCGGCAAGCCAGGCAAGCTCGTAGCGGTTCGGCGTTGCGAGCGATGCCAGCGGAATGAGGTGATCGCGGATCGCTTCCGCCGTCGCCTCGGGCACGTAGAGCCCGCCGGCATCGCCGATGACAGGATCGCAGGCATAAAACAGATCGGGATTCTTCTCCCGCAGCGCCATCACCAGCCGGGCGACGGAATGCGCCTGTGCCGCATTGCCGAAATATCCCGACAGCACCGCCTTCACCTCGGAAAGCCAGGGCGCGGCGATGAGATCATCGATGGCACGATCGAAATCCGTCTCGTTGAAGGCGAGCCGCGTCGAGCGGCCGTGGCCGGGATGCCATGGCAGAACCACGGTCGGCAGCGCCCAGACGGGATGGCCGAGCGTCTCCAGCGCGAAGACGGCGGCGCGATTGCCGACGGACCCTCTGACGACATGGCTGGAGATGACGATAACGGCGCCGGCCGACACTTGCGACATGATGCTTGCTTTCAAGTTCAGGGCTTCAAACTGCAATGGCGCCGTTGATGATCCCTTTCGCGGCACTCTGTCAACCGCACTTCACAGAGTCATGAAACCCTCTGTTGACGAGCTGATTCCCGCCGATTTCACACCGATGATATCTGCTTTTCACCAAGATCGCTCATTCCGGCAAGATTTTTAAAAAAACCGGCCAAAATCAGTCCGAAAGCAACCAAATTCGCATTCTTTTTGCCAGTTTTTTCGCTAGACCTTCTGCTACTGTCGTCAAAATTCGAAAATCGGGAGGAATTCCATGGCGCCCAAGACCAATCCGAAACGGGAAAAACAGATCGAAGCGGCACGCAAGATAGCGGCGGCGGCGGGCGAGGCTCATCTCGATCCCGAAATCCTGTTCGGCCGGGCAAGCAACGACGACATGGAACTTTACAGCCCGGAAATGCTGGCCCTTGCCGCGACGCACGCGGCCCAGGAGCTGGCGGGCTGGAGCGGCATCTCTCCGCGCGTCAGCATCGCGCAGGTCGCCAAGATCGAGCCCGATGGCGTTGCGGTGTCGATCCTATCGATCACCGACCACAACATGCCCTTCCTCTACGAATCGATCATGGGCGAAGTCACCAGCAGCTACCGCGACCTCTATATGGCGGTACATCCGATCCTGGTCATCGAGAAGGGCAAGCAGCCAAGCCTTTACTCCGCCGATCAGCCGAGCGACCCCGCTCATCGCGTCAGCCATATCCAATTGCATCTCTCGCCCTTGACGACGGCGCAGGCCACGGATCTGACCAAGCGTGTCCAGACCGTGCTCGACCAGACGCATCTCACTGTTTCCGACTGGAAGCCGATGCTGGCGCGTCTCGACACGGTCATTTCCGAGCTTTCCACCTATGAGGCGGCCGGCCGCCGCAAGAACGATCGCGACGAGGCACTGGCCTTCCTTGCCTGGCTAAGAGACGGCAATTTCACCTTCCTCGGCATGCGCGAATATGTCTATTCCGGCAAGGGCACAGACGCCAAGGTCGAGCGCGATCGCGGCACCGGTCTCGGCATTCTCTCCAATCCGGATGTCCGCGTTCTCAGACAAGGCAAAGACGCCGTCACCACGACGCCGGAAATCCTCGCCTTCCTCGACGGCCCGGATTTCCTGATCGTCACCAAGGCCAACGTCAAATCGGTCGTCCATCGCCGCGCCTATATGGATTATGTCGGCGTCAAGCGCTTCGACGCCGATGGCAACGTGACGGGCGAGCTGCGCATCGTCGGCCTCTTCACCTCCACCGCCTATACCAGCGCCGCGGCCGAAGTGCCGCTGCTGCGCTCGAAGGTGCAGAAGGTCAAGGATCACTTCGGCTTCGACCCGACGAGCCACTCCGGCCGCATGCTCGAGAACACGCTGGAATCCTATCCCCGCGACGACCTCTTCCAGATCGATACGACACTGCTCGCAAGCTTTGCCGAGCAGATCAACGACCTGACAGACCGGCCGCGCGTGCGCGCATTGCCGCGCATCGACCATTTCGACCGTTTCGTCTCTGTGATCGTGTATGTCCCGCGCGAGGAATATGATTCCGTCGTCCGCGAGAAGATCGGCAACCATCTGAAGACCGTCTACGACGGCCGCGTCTCCGCTTATTATCCGGCCTTCCCTGAAGCCAGCGTGGCGCGCGTGCATTTCATCATCGGCCGCAGCGCCGGCAAGACGCCGCACATTCCGCAAGCCAAACTTGAAGAAGCAATCCGCGCCATAACAGCCCGCTGGGACGAGCGCTTCGTCATGCTGGCCGGCCCGAAGGCGCCCGGCATCTCCGTCAGCCAGGCCTTTCAGGAAGCCTTCTCGCCGGAAGACGCCTTTGCCGATCTGCCTGATATCGTCGCGACTTCCGGCGCCGAGCCGATCCGCATCGGCTTCTATGTCCGCAAGGACGAGGCCGGCGACATTCTTTCGCTGAAGATCTTCCATGGACAGGGCAATCTGGCGCTGTCGCGCCGCGTACCGCTCTTGGAAAATCTCGGCTTCAACGTCATCAGCGAGCGCACCTTCGATATCTACGTCACGGCCAAGGACGGCTCGACCGGCCATGTGGTGCTTCACGACATGGAGCTTGAGGCCCGCAGCGGCCTGACGATCGATCTCGCTCGTCATGGCGCGGCGCTGGAGGAAGCCTTCCTCGCCGCCTTTGGCGGCACGATCGACAACGACGCCTTCAACCGGCTGATCGTCTCCGCCGATCTCTCCGCTCGCGAAACGAACGTCTTGCGCGCCTATTCCCGCTATCTACGCCAGGCCGGCATTGCCTATTCGCAGGATTACATCTCCGCGACGCTGGATAAATATCCGCGTATCTCGGCTTCGCTCTTCCGCCTCTTCCACGACACGCTCGATCCAAAGCTCAGCGACAAGAACCGCACGAAGAAGCTGTCCGAGCTGCATGAAGCCATCGAAACCGAGCTTGCCGACGTGCCGAGCCTCGACGACGACCGTATCCTGCGCCGCTACGTCAATGCCATCGATGCGACGCTGCGCACAAACTACTTCCAGAAAAATGCGGACGGTAGCCCGAAGGCCATGCTCGCCTTCAAGCTCGATCCGAAGCTGCTGGACGGCCTGCCCGAGCCGCGGCCCTTCCGCGAAATCTTCGTCTACGGCGTTGAGGTGGAAGGCGTGCATCTGCGTTTCGGCAAGGTGGCGCGCGGCGGTCTGCGCTGGTCGGATCGTGCCGAGGACTATCGCACCGAAGTGCTCGGCCTCGTCAAGGCGCAACAGGTCAAGAACGCCGTCATCGTGCCCGTGGGCGCCAAGGGCGGCTTCTATCCGAAGAAGCTTCCGGTCGGGGGCAGCCGCGACGAGATCTTCAATGCCGGCCGCGAAGCCTACAAGACCTATATCCGCACGCTGCTGTCGATCACCGACAATATCTCCGGCGCCGATATCATCCCTCCCGCCGATACCGTGCGGCTCGATGGTGACGATCCCTATTTCGTCGTCGCCGCCGACAAGGGCACCGCCACCTTCTCCGACACCGCCAATGCACTGGCGCAGGAAGCCGGCTTCTGGCTGGATGACGCCTTCGCCTCGGGCGGCTCGGCCGGCTACGACCACAAGAAGATGGGCATCACCGCCCGCGGCGCCTGGGAAACCGTCAAACGGCACTTCCGCGAGATGGACATCGACATCCAGACGACGCCCTTCAACGTCGTCGGCGTCGGCGACATGTCCGGCGACGTCTTCGGCAACGGCATGCTGCTGTCACCGAAGATCCGCCTGCTCGCCGCCTTCGACCATCGCGACATCGTCATCGATCCCGATCCGGATATGGAAAAGACGTTGGCCGAGCGCCAGCGCCTCTTCAATCTCACGCGATCGAGCTGGCAGGATTTTGACAAATCCGTCCTCTCGAAGGGCGCGATGATCATTTCGCGCTCGGCAAAATCAGTAACCTTGACGCCGGAAGCGGTCGCCGCCATCGGCATCGACAAATCGGTCGCTACGCCCTTCGAGATCATGACGGCGATCCTCAAGGCTCCCGTTGATCTGCTCTGGTTCGGCGGCATCGGCACCTACGTCAAGGCGCCGGTCGAAACGGACTCGGAAGTCGGCGACCGCGCCAACGATCCAATCCGCATCACGGCCGAGGAAGTGCGCGCCAAGGTGATCGGCGAGGGCGCCAATCTCGGCGTCACGCAGAAGGGCCGCATCGCCTATGGCCTCAAGGGCGGGCGCTGCAACTCCGACGCCATCGACAATTCCGCCGGCGTCAACACCTCGGACGTCGAGGTCAACATCAAGATCGCGCTTGCCAATGCCATGCACGACGATCGCCTGACGCGTGCCAAACGCGATATCCTGCTGGCATCGATGACCGACGAAGTCGGGACCCTGGTGTTGCGCAACAACTACCTGCAATCCCTGGCGATTTCGCTGACGGAGCGCAAGGGCACCGGCAACGGCCTGGAACTCAGCCGCTTCATGAACGTGCTGGAAGCGGCAAAGCAGCTCAACCGCAAGGTCGAGACGCTGCCCGACGACCAGACCTTCGCCGAGCGCTATGCCAACGGACGGCCGCTGACGCGCCCCGAAATCGGCGTACTGCTCTCCTACGCCAAGATCGTCCTCTTCGACGCACTGGTCGCCAGCGACCTGCCTGATGATCCCTATTTCGCCGCAACGCTCAGCCGCTATTTCCCGGCCAAGATGCAGCGCTCGAACGCCACCGATATCGAAAGTCATCGCCTGCGCCGCGAAATCATCGGCACGGCGCTTGCCAACGAAGCGATCAACCGGGGCGGCCCGGGCTTTGCCGTCAGCATGATGGACGCGACGGCGGCATCAGCTGCCGAAGTCGTCAAGGCGGCCGTCATCGCCCGCGACGGTTTCGATCTCGACCGGCTCTGGAACGAGACGGACGCACTTGATGGCAAGGTCGGTGGCCAGATGCAGAACCGCGTCTATGGCGAGATCACCGAGGTCTATACCGTGCTGACGCGCCTGCTGCTGAAGACGGGCGCCGCCAAGGGCGATATAGAAGAGACGGTTAGCCGGCTTCAAGCGGCATTGAAGAAGCTGCGCCCCGTCTTCCTCAGCCACATCCCGGCGGATTTCGCAGCCGAGATCGCGGCCCGCGAGGCGGAATATCAAGCGGCCGGCCTGCCGGAAAAGCTGACTTCCGAAATCGCCACGATCTACGCGCTCGTTCTCGTGCCCGAGATCATGCAGATCGCCGAGCGTACCGGCGATACGCTGAACCGCGCGGCCGAAAGCTACTTCACGGTGTCGCAGACCTTCCGCGTCGGCCGGCTGTTGCTTGCCGGCAGCCGGATCGTCACCGGCGATCACTATGAAAGCCTGGCGCTCGCGCGCAGCCTCGACCAGATCGCCGGCGCCCGCCGCGACATCGTCATCTCCGCTCTGTCCAACCATCCGAAGGACAAGCAGCCGGTTCAGGCATGGCACGCGGAAGACCGTATCCGCATCAATCGCATCGCCGAAGAACTCGGCGGCCTCAGCGAAAGCGGCGATCCCAATCTCGCCCGCATCACCGTCGCCGCGGGCCTGCTCAGCGATCTTGCGAACGGCCGGGCAAGGTGACACAGTCCGCCCGACCCGGCAAACGGGTGAGGGATTGAGGGGCTGGATTTGACAACGACCGGAATTGGTGACGACGTGCCGGCAAAGGTGCCGGCGCGGGGCATTTGGGGTTGGATGTTCTTCGACTGGGCGGCACAGCCGTTCTTCACCGTCGTCACCACCTTCATCTTCGGCCCCTATTTCGTCGCGCGATTGACGTCCGATCCCGCCTCGGCGCAGATAAGCTGGGCCAATATGGGAACGATCTCTTCTGTGATCATTGCCCTGCTATCGCCGGTGCTTGGCTCGATCGCCGATCAATCGGGCGCGCGAAAGCCGTGGATCGCCTTCTTCGCCGTTATCAAGATCACCAGCCTCTTGTGTCTCTGGGGCGCCGCACCGGGATCGCCGGTAATCTACCCTCTCATCTTCATGATCCTCGCCTCGATCTCGGCTGAATTCTCGATCGTCTTCAACGATTCGATGATGCCGCGGCTGGTCGGCAAGGACGATATCGGCAAGCTGTCGAACGCCGCCTGGGGCCTCGGCTATCTCGGTGGCATGATTGTCCTGATCACCGTCGTTGCGCTGCTCGCCGGCAACCCGCAGACCGGCAAGACCATCTTCGGCCTGACGCCGCTCTTCGGCCTCGACGCAAGGCTTGGCGAGGATGCCCGCGTCACTGGGCCGATTTCCGCCGTATGGTACTTCCTCTTCATCCTGCCGATGTTCTTCTTCACGCCCGATGCCGCGCGCGGCCTGCCGCTTCGCGCCGCCGTTCGCTCGGGGCTGCGGGAGCTCAGAACCACGCTCGGTGAACTGAAGCGCCGGCGCGGCATCAGCCTCTTCCTGATCGCGCGCATGGTCTATCAGGATGGCGTCAACGGCCTGCTGTTTCTCGGCGGCGCCTTTGCTGCCGGTATGTTTGGCTGGACGACGATCGAGATCGGCATCTACGGCATCATCCTCAACGTCATCGCGATTTTCGGCTGCTTTGCAGCAAGCTATGTCGATCGTTGGCTGGGCTCGAAGACCACGGTCCTCATCAGCTTGACGCTGCTACTTGCCGCAACCTTCGGCATCATCTCGACCGGGCCGGGCTTCACGCTCTTCGGCCTCATTCCGCTCTCGACCGTTAGCACTGGTAGCCTGTTCGGCACGGCAGCGGAGAAGGCCTATATCGGCTATGGGCTGCTGATCGGCATCGCCTTCGGCCCCGCGCAGGCCTCCTCGCGCTCCTACCTCGCCCGCAGCGTCAGCCTCTCGGAAGCCGGCCGCTATTTCGGCATCTACGCGCTCTCGGGCCGCGCCACCAGCTTCATGGCAACGCTGTTCTTCTCGCTGGTAACCTATTGGAGCGGCTCGGCCCGCCTCGGCATGGCGACGCTGGTCATCTTCCTTGCCGGCGGCCTTTTGCTTCTGCTGCCGACGCCCTATCCAGCCGATAAGGCGAAGTAGGGATATCTCTTCAATGGAGCAGGGATATACCATGAGATGATCATGCCCCATGGCGCAGACGATTAGCCCTCATGGCGAGGAGGCCTGCAAGGCCTCTCGAACCACGAGGGCGGATGGTTGACCATGTGGCCACCCTCCTCCTTCGACTGGCTCAGGATGAGGGTGGAGCAGCTGCCGTTTAGTGGCGGAAGTGACGAATGCCGGTGAAGACCATCGCGACATTATGCTCATTCGCGGCGTCGATCACCTCCTGGTCGCGCATGGAGCCGCCGGGCTGGATGACCGCGGTAGCGCCGGCGGCGATCGCCGACAACAAGCCATCGGCAAACGGCAGGAAGGCTTCGGAAGCGACGGCGGAGCCGCGCGTCAGCGGCTCGGCAAGGCCCATCGCCTTGGCGGCTTCCTCGGCCTTGATGGCGGCGATCCGAGCGGAATCGACGCGGCTCATCTGTCCCGCGCCGATGCCGGCCGTCTGGCCGTCCTTGGCATAGACGACAGCATTCGACTTCACATGCTTGGCGACACGGAAGGCGAACTTCATGTCCTCAAGCTCTTGCGCCGTTGGCGCGCGCTTGGTGACGACCTTCAGCTCCATGTCCTCGACCAACGCGTTGTCGCGGTTCTGGACCAAAAGGCCGCCGGAAACGGTCTTGGCAGTAAGGCCCGGCACACGCGGATCGGGCAGCGCACCGACCGACAGCAGGCGAAGGTTCGGCTTGCGGGCGATGATCGCCTTGGCTTCCTCGCTGACCTCAGGCGCGATGATGACCTCGGTGAAGAGCTTGACGATCTCTTCGGCCGTTTCCGCATCGAGCAGGCTGTTCAGCGCGATGATGCCGCCGAAGGCTGAGGTGGAATCGCAGGCAAGAGCCCGCTTATAGGCTTCCACGAGGCTCGGGCCGGTGGCAACGCCGCAGGGATTGGCGTGCTTGATGATCGCGCAGGCGGGACCGTTTTCCGGCAAGAACTCGGCAACGAGTTCATAAGCCGCATCGGTGTCGTTGATGTTGTTATAGGAGAGCTGCTTGCCCTGGAGGAGTGTTGCCGTGGAAACGCCGGGGCGGTTTTCGCCGGTAACGTAGAAAGCCGCCTTCTGATGCGGGTTCTCACCGTAGCGCATTTCCTCGCGCAGAACGCCGCCAATGACGCGGTGGCGCGGCGTGGCAATGTCGAGGGCTTCGGCAAACCAATTGGAGATCATCGCGTCATAGGCAGCGGTGCGGGCAAAGGCCTTGGCGGCCATGCGCTTGCGGAAATCATAGGTGGTCTGGCCGGCATCGGCGGAAAGCTGCGCCAGCAGCTCAGCATAATCAGAGGGATCGGTGAGCGTCGTCACATAGGCGTGGTTCTTGGCCGAAGCACGGATCATCGCCGGGCCGCCGATGTCGATATTCTCCACGGTCGTCGGGTAGTCGCCACCAGCCTTGCGAACGTCCTCGAAGGGATAGAGGTTGATGACGGCAAGGTCGATGCCCTCGATGCCGTGCTCCTTCATCGCAGCCTGATGCTCGGCATCGTCACGGATGGCGAGCAGACCACCATGCACCTTCGGATGCAGCGTCTTGACGCGGCCATCCATGATCTCCGGAAAATCCGTCACTTCCGACACGTCGGTCACGGCAAGACCGGCCGCGGCGATCGCCTTGTGCGTGCCGCCGGTCGACAGCAGCCGGACGCCCTGCTCGCTGAGCGCGCGCGCCAGTTCGACAATGCCGGTCTTGTCGAAGACGGACAGAAGCGCGGTTTTCACCTTCACCTTGTCGGGAGCGGGAATTTTCTTGGAAACGACGGCCATGGGCTTTCTCCGATGTAACATAGGGAGACGAGACGTCCGGCGTAGATGGCGCGGGACGATAATGCCGCCCCGTTAGCATAGCTGGCGCGCTTAGCCTATGGCCGATGGGATAAAAACCAGCGGATTTCCGGCTTTTCGGTGATCTTGAAAACGATCTCGAGCTGATCGGAGGAGCGCATCCCCGAGGGATCGGCAAAGAAGATATCTTCCGCGACCAGCACCTCGTTGCCCGGCGACGAGAAGACCCAGGTCTCTCCATCCGGTGCGATCAGCAGCGCCGCATCCGTTTCGGTCTGCAACAGGCTGATCGAGGGATGAATATGGAAACGCGCCGAGGCGATGCCTTCGCCCTTTGGCGCCTGCTTCCGGCCCTCCGGCACGAGGAACCTGTCACGGCCGGCGACGATCGTCCCACTGGCATTGAGGCTGAGCTCCCGCTCGTGGACATAGCCGAAGGCGGAGAGATAGCCGTCATGCGCGGCGCGGACATAATCACGCCCGTCCTCGGTCTCAGCACGCTCGACGATGACCTTCTTCACGCCGGCGACCATGATCGGCCCCAGCGATTTGGACTTGGAAAACTGGCACGACGAGGTGTCGTTGAGCGTCACGGTCGAATGCGCCGCCGTTGCGCGCGCAGCCTGCATGAAGCGATCGCCGGCAAATTCCGGCGCTCCGGAATTGATGATGAAGCGCGTCTTGCCTGAGGACATCTCAAAGGAAAGGCAGCCGGCATGGGCTGTGCGGCTAAGATCGGTCGAAGCGGCAGCACCGGCATCGACGATGACAACGGCCTGGCCTGCTGCCAAACGATGATACTTCGTATGCGGCAGCGCCTTGAAGGCCTGCCCCGCGGTCTCGTCATAACGCAGCACCGACATCAGCTCGTTGGCGAGCGTCGATGTCGCGCCGTTGAAGAGAGCGAGATCGCCGTCCTGGTGGCGGAAGAAGCGCAGCGCCGGATACATGCGGTCGATACCGGGGATAAGCCGCACCGGCACGTCATGGCCGAGATTGACATAAGTCTGGCGCAGCGGCAGCAGGTCGAGCAGCAGTTCCAGCGACGCGCGCGGATTGCGGGAGATATGGCCGCCATCCTGCAGGATCTGCCGGTCGATCTCCCGGTCGAGCGCCTGACCGGCCCGTTTCAGGGTGAGCGAACTGCTCGGCATGGCGACCGAGGCCATGGCAAGCGCGATGCGCACGCGAAACCGGGTGACGCCATCGGGCGATGACGCCACGATCCGGCGCAGAAAGCGCACATGAAAGACGAGCATGCGCATGAAACGACGGTAGAAGCCGCTATCGGTGCCCTGCAAAAGCACAGGCGAGTGCGACAGAAGCGCGATCAGCCGCTGCGCCGCTATATCGGGCGACCAAGCAAGACCATGCAGCCGGCGGCCGTGAACCGCAATCCAATCCGTGAGGATCGATCGCGCCATGGCGGAAGCCTGATCGCTCTTTTCCGCCCGCAAATGCCGCAACCAGCGAAAATTGTGCAGCCGCGCGGCAAAGGCCAGCGACGGCAGCTCCAGCGAGAAGGGCGATACCCCCTGCGTTTCCAGAACGCGCCCGGCCAGCAGGATGCGACCGTTCAGAAGCTCTTCGACGAAAAAGGGATCGACACTGCGCAGGTCGGTCGGCGCCACAATGAGGCGTTCCGGCACACGCATGGTGTGGCGGGTGAGACGCAATCGCGTCAACGCCGCGCGGCGCGACATCCGCCGCCATGCTTCCCGCATGTATGAACTCACTAAACCCTGCCGCAGATCTGCATATTTGCTTCTGCTTACTCTCATTACCCGTGGTTAAAAAGAGGTTACGGATATACCGATAAAGGACATATTACCGGTTTTTTAACCGCTTAGTGGATGACGAACCGAACCGCCATCAATGTGTGCGGCGCAGCACGACAGCGAAAAAGCCATCGAGACCGGAAGCAAAGCCATCGGAAAGTGGCAGCATATCCGGTGTGGTGCGGAAGGCCCCAAGCGGCGAAATCGCAGCTTCCAGACCCGGCCACTCGGCCGCTGCGATCGGAACGCGCTCGACATTCTCCGTGTCAACAAGCAGGCGCGCAACCAGATCCTCGCCCTCTTCGGGATCAAGCGAGCAATTGGAAAACACCACCAGGCCGCCCGGCTTGACCAGCGTCAGGGCGTGGCGAAGCAGGCGCCCCTGCAGCGCGGCAAGCTTGGCGATATCCTCCGGCCCCTTGGTCCACAGCACGTCCGGATGGCGGCGCGTCGTTCCCGTCGAGGAGCAGGGTGCGTCAAGCAGCGCCGCATCGAACAGTGTATCAGGCTGATATTTGCTCATATCGGCAACAACGGCTTCAGCCTCGAAACCAAGGCGCGCGAGATTGCCGGACAGCCTCTTCAGGCGATTGGCGGATTGATCGAGCGCCGTGACCTTGGCGCCGGCAAGAATGAGCTGCGCCGTCTTGCCGCCGGGCGCCGCGCAGAGGTCCACAACCCGCTTGCCGGCAAGCGCGCCGAAGAGCTTGGCCGGAATGCTGGCGGCGGCATCCTGAACCCACCATTCGCCCGCATCGAAGCCTTCCAGCGAGGGAATGGACCCTTCGAAGGCGGCAAGCCGCACACCGCCGGTCGGCAAGACAACGCCATTCAACCGCTTCGCCCAGCCTTCTGGATCGGATTTGACGGTAAGATCGATGGCCACCGGCTCGAGCTGTGTGTCGGAAATCCCAAGGGCTGCCGCCGCGCCATAGGCGGCCTCCAGGCGCGTCAGGAACCAGGCCGGCATCGCCGGCACGTTTGCCACCTGCTCGAGAATCTCCTGCTTTTCCCGGCCGATGCGCCGGAGAATGGCATTGACCAGCTTGGCAAAGCGGCGGTTGCGGGGATCGCGATTGGCCTGTTCGACAGCAAGATCGACGGCGGAATGATCCGGCACGTCGAGATAGAGCATCTGTGCGGCTCCAACGACCAGCACGTGATGCAGGGCACGCGCACCCTCCGGCAGCGGTGAATCGAGCAGGGACGATATCGTCGCCTCGATGCGCGGCAGGTGCCGCAGCGCGCTGTTCAGGATGGCGCGCACCAGCGCCCGGTCGCTTTCGTTCAGCGCCTTGTAGGCAGGATTGCCGCCTTCCGCATCCAACATTCCGTCGAGCGGCGTCTTGCGGTCGATGACGGCAGCCAGGATCTTCGTCGCGGCGGCACGCGCCGCAAAACCGGGCTTTGAAGGCACCGAATCCTGCGTCCGAGGCTCGGCCGGCCCCTTGCCCGATCTTCTTCCGTCTTTGTTGAATGGTTTGTTTTTGTTGTCAGAACTCAAGACCAGGGACCCTTCGGCGGTTGCGAACCACCGCGACCCGTATTCGGCACGGAGCGCGATTTGCGCCCCGGATTAGCAGTCAGAACCGGTCCCGTCGAGCCAAAGCCCGAAGATGGGCCTGAAGACGGCGTCATCGGCGAGGCACCGCCACCGCCACCGCCATATCTCGCCATGTCGTGCAGCGCGGCAATCCGGTTTTCCGTGTTCGGATGGGTGGAAAACAGATTGTCCATGCGCTCGCCGGACAGCGGATTGATGATGAACATATGCGCTGTCGCCGGATGACCCTCGGCCTGTTCATTCGGAATATGCGCCGCACCGCGGGCGATCTTGCCAAGCGCCGAGGCAAGCCACAACGGATTACCGCAGATCTCGGCGCCGCGACGATCGGCGGAATATTCGCGCGTGCGGCTGATCGCCATCTGCACCAGCATCGCTGCCAGAGGCGCGACGATCATCGCCGCGAGAACGCCGATCATGCCAAGCGGATTGTTGTTGTCGCGACGGCCGCCGAAGAAGAAGGCGAAATTGCCGAGCATGGAAATGGCGCCGGCAAGCGTCGCGGTGATCGTCATGATCAGCGTGTCCCGGTTCTGCACGTGCGCAAGCTCGTGGGCCATCACGCCTGACACTTCCTCTGGCGTCAGCGCGTGCAGAAGGCCGGTGGAGGCGGCAACGGCGGCGTTTTCCGGATTGCGGCCCGTGGCGAATGCATTCGGCTGCGGGCTGTCATAGAGGTAGACCTTCGGCATCGGCAGGCCGGCATTGCGAGCGAGATCGCGAACGATCCGGTAGAATTCCGGGGCACTGCGCTCATCGACTTCCTGCGCATTATAGGTTGAGAGCACCATGCGGTCGGAATTCCAGTAGGAAAAGAAATTCATGCCGGCGGCGACGACAAATGCGATCAACATGCCGGACTGACCGCCGATCAGATAGCCGACGCCCATGAACAGAGCGGTCATGAAGGCCAGCAGCATGGCGGTACGCATGAGATTCATCGACGGGTCTCCAACAGATCTATCGTCCAAACCTTTTTCTTTGTGGCTGGACGCACTATGATTTGGCTATTCCTCCGCTTAATTCAACGGTTCCGGGCCGATCAGATCATGCAGACAGCCGATAACGACAATAACATCGATACCGAAGCCGGCGAAATCCCACGCAAGCCGCTTTCGCCCGCCGCCAAGCGCGCGCTTGCCGAAGCCGAGGAGCGCCGCCGAGCGCAGGAAGCTCAAGCACAGGCCGAACTTCCCCCCGAAATCGGCGGCCGCGGCGGCGCCGACCCCGCCCGCTTCGGCGACTGGGAAATCAACGGCCGGGCGATCGATTTTTGAGACGGGTATAGGATAGTCAACATTCGAAGAGAGAATAATGCCCGTAGGTTTCTCTCAAGGTCTGTCCTTCGACAGAAAGCGCACAAACTGGAGTGGTACAGGCCCGCGCCCGCTGGCCTGGTGCGCGTGGTATCCCGCCGATGACAACGCACTCGAGATTGCGCCCTCCTCGCCGTCTTGGTTCAAACAAAGAGCTATCGCGCCCAAGGCGCCGATAAAGAAGTCTCCCGATCCTCTACCCCTAGTATTGTTGTCCCATGGCTCGGGCGGCGTTGCCGCCGGATTGGAGTGGCTCGGACATCGCTTGGCGCAAGCCGGCTTTGTCGCCCTGGGCATCGACCATCATGGTCATACCGGTTCAGAACCGTATAGAGCCGAGGGTTTTCTCTGCCTCTGGGAACGAACAGCCGATTTGACCGCCTTGCTCGATAACAACGAATGGAGAGAAGCTTTGGGCGGGGTCGTCGAAAACCAGGCCTCAGTCGCAGGTTTCTCCGCAGGTGCCTATACGGCGATGCTGCTCTCCGGCGCACGCGTCACCTACTCTCAATTCGAGCCGGATAACCCTCAAAAGAGCCCCGTACGAGGTCCGAGGGAATTTCCTGATTTGGTGGATCACATTCCCTCGCTTCTTCAAAACGAGATCTTCCGGAAATCATGGAACCGGCGACGAGACAGTTTCAAGGATGACAGATTGAAAGCCGCTTTGGCGATTGCGCCGGGTCGATCTGTCCTCGGCTTCGCCAAGGAGAGCCTGAAGCAGATAACAGCGCCTGTTCACATCATCGGTGGTGACGCAGATGTGATAGCTCCAGCGAGCGAGTGCTGTTCATGGCTTCATGAGAACGTCAAAACCAGCTCCCTTGAAATCCTGGAGGGCGAGGTTGGTCATTATACGTTTTTGCCGGAACCCACACCGCAGGGCTTGAGAGCAGCGCCAGACGTCTTTGCCGATGTCAGAGGCTTGGTGCGAGAACATGTGCATGACCATGTTGCTAAGGTCGCAACTACCTTTTTCAGCGCTGCCAAATAGAAATAGATTTTAGGCGAGAGACTGGCTCTCGCCTAAGGTAGCATGGCTCGGCGCAGTGGCTCAGATCAAGCCGCGTCCGGCTTGTTCTGCCTGTTGGCAATCAGATCATCCACCACAGCCGGATCGGCAAGCGTCGAGGTATCGCCGAGCGCGCCGAAATCGTCCTCGGCGATCTTGCGCAGGATGCGGCGCATGATCTTGCCGGAGCGGGTTTTCGGCAGGCCGGGGGTGAACTGGATCTTGTCCGGCGAGGCGATCGGGCCGATTTCGGCGCGGACATGCTTCACCAGCTCCTGCCGCAGCGCGTCCGAACCTTCCTGGCCGACCATCAGCGTCACGTAGCAGTAGATGCCCTGACCCTTGATCGAATGCGGATAGCCGACGACGGCTGCCTCCGACACATGCTTGTGCGACACCAGCGCCGATTCCACTTCCGCCGTGCCGAGGCGATGGCCTGAGACGTTGAGCACGTCGTCGACGCGGCCGGTGATCCAGTAATAGCCGTCTTCGTCGCGGCGGCAGCCGTCGCCGGTGAAATACTTGCCCTTGTAGGTGGAGAAGTAGGTTTGGATGAAGCGCTCGTGGTCGCCATAGACGGTGCGCATCTGGCCCGGCCAGCTGTCGGCGATGACGAGATTGCCGTCGGCCGCACCTTCCAGCACCTTGCCTTCGTTGTCGACAAGCTCCGGCTGTACGCCGAAGAAGGGCAGAGTAGCCGAACCGGGCTTCAGATCGGTCGCGCCCGGAAGCGGGGTAATCATGTGGCCGCCGGTTTCCGTCTGCCACCAGGTATCGACGATCGGGCTGCGGCTGTCGCCGACCACCTTGTAATACCATTCCCAGGCTTCGGGATTGATGGGTTCGCCGACCGTGCCGAGCAGGCGCAGGCTGGAGCGCGACGAACGCTTGACGAAATGATCGCCGGCACCCATCAGCGAGCGGATCGCCGTCGGCGCGGTGTAGAAGATATTGACCTTGTGTTTGTCGATAACATCCCAGAAGCGGCCCTGGTCCGGATAGTTTGGCACGCCTTCGAACATCAGCGAGGTCGCCGCATTGGCGAGCGGCCCATAGACGATGTAGGAATGGCCGGTGACCCAGCCGACATCGGCCGTGCACCAGTAGATATCGCCGGGGTGATAGTCGAACGTGTATTCATGCGTCATCGCCGCGTAGACGAGGTAACCGCCCGTCGTATGCAGCACGCCCTTCGGCTTGCCTGTCGAGCCGGAGGTGTAGAGAATGAACAGCGGGTCTTCGGCCTTCATCTTCGCCGGTGGACAATCCGCTTTCACCTTGGCGGTCGCCTCATGATACCAGAGATCGCGGCCGGCTTCCCAGGCGACCTTGCCGCCGGTGCGACGCACCACCAGCACATTTTTGACGGCAACCTTCTGCTTGGCGGCGATCTCGATCGCCTTGTCGGTGTTTTCCTTCAGCGGGATCGACTTGCCGCCGCGAACGCCTTCATCGCAGGTAATGACGAAGGTCGATTCGCAATCGACAATGCGGCCGCCGAGCGCCTCGGGCGAAAAACCGCCGAAAACGACGGAATGCACCGCGCCGATGCGAGCGCAGGCGAGCATGGCGTAAGCCGCTTCCGGGATCATCGGCATATAGATGGTGACGCGATCGCCCTTCTTGACGCCGTGCTTCTTCAAGACGTTCGCCAGCCGGCAGACCTGCTCGTAAAGCTCGTTATAGGTGACTTTCTTGTCGATATAGGGATTGTCGCCTTCCCAGATGAAGGCGACGCGATCGCCATGCTTCTTCAGGTGCCGGTCGATGCAATTATAGGAGACGTTGGTGACGCCGTCTTCGAACCATTTGATCGAAACCTTGCCGGTAAAGGACGTATTCTTGACCTTGGTATAGGGCTTGAACCAGTCGATGCGCTTGCCGTGCTTGCCCCAGAACTTGTCGGGCTCCTGGACGCTCTGCTCATACCATTTCTGGTATTTCGCCTTGTCGATCAAAGCATGCGCCTTGACCGGCTTCGTCACAGGATGGATCTTTTCCGACATTGTTTCCTCCTCGAATCCTCGCACTCCGATTTGTAACCGCGAGCGCTCTTTCCGGGCAATCAATAGCAGGTCAAACTACGACAGCAATTGGACAAAGTGCATTTCATCCGCAAAGAATTGCAATTCCGCGACACTATCGCTATATAGGGCCGTATTTCCCGGACATTGTGGTGTTACACCCCGGACCGCGACACCGGCGCGGACTGACAGAAGGACTATATCCATGGCTCAACAATTGCTCATGCCGAAGGCAACCGCCATCTGGCTTGTCGACAATACAGCCTTGTCATTCGACCAGATCGCGCAGTTCTGCAGGCTGCATCCGCTCGAAGTGAAGGCGATTGCCGATGGGGAAGCAGCGCAGGGCATCAAGGGCCTCGACCCGATCTCGACCGGTCAGCTGACGCGTGACGAAATCGCCCGTGCGGAAGGCAATCCGAACCACAAGCTGAAGCTTTCCGAGCCGAAGGTCCGTGTGCCGGAATCCAAGCGCCGCGGCCCGCGCTACACGCCGGTCTCCAAGCGCCAGGATCGCCCGAACGCCATCCTCTGGCTGGTGCGCAACCATCCGGAACTGAAGGATGCGCAGATTTCGCGTCTCGTCGGCACCACCAAGTCGACGATCGAGCAGATCCGCGACCGTACGCACTGGAACTCGGCCAATCTCGCGCCGATGGACCCGGTAACGCTCGGCCTCTGCAGCCAGATCGATCTCGACATGGAAGTTGAAAAGGCCGCCAAGGGCCGTCCGCTGCCGACCGCCGCCGAGCTTGGCGCGACGTTGCAGCCCGCTCAGGAAACCGAGAAGCTCGGCTTCAGCTATGAGCGCGACGAACCCAAGGAAAAGGAAATCGACGCAGACGCCGTTTTCGCCAAGCTCAAGTCGCTGAAGTCGACCACGCGCGACGACGAAGACGACGATCAGTTCTGAGATCCGATCTTATCGAAGATTTGCGAAGCCCCGGTGAAAAACCGGGGCTTTTTTGTCGGGAGACACGGGCATCCTCGCCCTTCGAGGCTTCGGCTCAAGGCCATCCGCACCTCAGGGTGAGGATGGAGTAAACACCGCTCTTGATGGAACCCAATTCTGTGTAACGACGTGCGCAAAAGGTTAGCCCTCATGGTCAGGTGCGCAGGCCGTGAGGCCGTAGCCTCGAACCGCGAGGGCGGGTAGCGTGGCCTTCTATTTTCGACCGAATCTACCGCGCCCCGAAGATAGCAGACCCGACGCGAACGCTTGTCGCGCCGAAGGCGACGGCGGTTTCGTAGTCGCTCGACATGCCCATGGAGAGCTTCTCGACGCCCGCCTGCTTGGCAAGCTTTGCCAGCAGGGCAAAATGCGGCCCTGGATTTTCCTCCGCCGGCGGAATGCACATCAGGCCCTCGATCGAAAGCTCAAGCTCGCTGCGGCAAAAATCGACGAAGGCGGCGGTGTCGTCAGGCGCAATCCCGGCCTTTTGCGGCTCCAGACCGGTATTGACCTGCACATAGAGCCTGACGGTCTTGCCCTGCCGTTTCATTTCATCGGCGATGGCATGCGCGATCTTTTCCCGATCGATCGTTTCGATGACGTCGAACAGCGCCACCGCGTCGGCCGCCTTGTTCGATTGCAGCGGCCCGATCAGGTGCAGCTCGATATCAGGTGTCTCCGCCTTCAGCTCCGGCCATTTGCCCTGGCTCTCCTGCACGCGGTTCTCGCCGAACACCCGCTGGCCGGCCGAAATCGCCGGGCGGATCTGATAGGCGTCGAAGGTCTTGGAAACGGCAACGAGCTGCACGGAGCCGGCCGCTCGGCCGGCCTGACGCTCCGCTGCTGCTATATGGGAACGAACTTCGTTCAGGCGCTCTTGAAGTTCCATCTTTTCGCCTCGATATTCACGCTTGCTTCTCAGACTTTGCAGTAATGAGGCAGGCGGCCTTTGCCAAGGGCGAATGCGCCGGAATCCGGCTTTGCTTTGCAAGATAAGGCACTTGCTGCACCTGCTAAACTTGACGCTTGGGTGGTTTCGTGGTGAAGGTCACGCCTTAATCCCCATGATTTTCCGGAATGCAAGAACAGATGTCTATCGAACGTTATAATCCGCGCGACGCCGAGCCCCGCTGGCAGCAGAAATGGAACGAAGAAGAAGTCTTCGTGACCGACAACGCCGATCCGCGCGAGAAATACTACGTTCTAGAGATGTTTCCCTATCCGTCGGGCCGCGTCCACATGGGCCATGTGCGCAACTACGCCATGGGCGACGTCGTCGCGCGCTACAAGCGTGCCCGCGGTTACAACGTCCTGCACCCGATGGGCTGGGACGCCTTCGGTATGCCGGCGGAAAATGCCGCCCGCGACAACAAGGTGCATCCCAAGGAATGGACCTACCAGAACATCGCCTCGATGCGGACGCAGCTGAAGGCCATGGGCCTGTCGCTCGACTGGAGCCGCGAATTCGCCACCTGCGACGTCGATTATTATCATCGCCAGCAGATGCTCTTCATCGACATGATGGAGAAGGGCCTGGTCTACCGCAAGAAGTCCAAGGTCAACTGGGACCCGGTCGACAACACCGTTCTGGCCAACGAACAGGTCATCGATGGCCGCGGCTGGCGTTCTGGCGCGCTCGTCGAGCAACGCGAGCTGACGCAATGGTTCTTCAAGATCACCGAATTCAGCCAGGAACTGCTTGACGCGCTGGATACGCTCGATCACTGGCCGGAAAAAGTGCGGCTGATGCAGAAGAATTGGATCGGCCGCTCAGAGGGCCTGACCATTCGCTGGGAAATCGTGCCGGAAACCGCGCCCAACAGCGATCGCGAGATATCGGTCTATACGACGCGTCCCGATACGCTGTTCGGCGCCTCCTTCCTGGCGATCTCGGCCGACCATCCGCTCGCCAAGGAAGCCGCCGCCAAGGATGCGGAGATCGAGGCCTTCTGCGAGGAGTGCCGCCGCGCCGGCACCTCGCTCGCCGCCCTCGAAACGGCCGAGAAGAAGGGCATGGACACCGGTATCCGCGTCCGTCACCCCTTCGACCCGTCCTGGGAGCTGCCCGTTTACATCGCCAATTTCGTACTGATGGATTACGGCACAGGCGCCATCTTCGGCTGCCCGTCCGGTGACCAGCGCGACCTGGATTTCGCCCGCAAATATGGCCTGCCCGTCGTGCCCGTCGTCATGCCAGCGGATGGCGATGCTGCAAGCTTCAGCGTCGGCGACGTCGCCTATGACGGCGATGGCGTGATGATCAATTCGCGCTTCCTCGACGGCATGGGTACGGAGGAAGCCTTCGAGACCGTTGCCTCGCAGCTTTCCGCCGCCAGCCTCGGCAATGCGCCGCAGGCCGAACGCAAAGTGAATTTCCGCCTGCGCGACTGGGGCATTTCCCGCCAGCGCTACTGGGGCTGCCCGATCCCGGTTATCCATTGCGAGGACTGCGGCGTGCTGCCGGTGCCGAAAAAGGATCTGCCCGTCAGGCTGCCCGACGATGTCACCTTCGACCAGCCGGGCAATCCCCTTGATCGACATGCCACCTGGCGGCATGTCGCCTGCCCGCAATGCGGCAAGGACGCGCGTCGCGAGACGGATACGATGGATACTTTCGTCGATTCGAGCTGGTATTACGCCCGCTTCACAGCCCCTTGGGAAAATCAGCCGACGGACCCCAAGGCCGCCAACCATTGGCTGCCCGTCGATCAGTATATCGGCGGCATCGAACACGCGATCCTGCATCTGCTCTATTCGCGCTTCTTCACCCGCGCCATGCGCGAAACCGGCCATCTCGACGTGAAGGAACCCTTCAAGGGCCTCTTCACTCAAGGGATGGTGGTGCATGAAACCTACAGCCGAGGCAATGGCCTGACACGCGAATGGGTGTCTCCGGCCGATATCAACATCGAGGAAGTGGACGGCCAGCGCCGCGCCACGCTGCTCTCGACCGGCGAGGACATCGCCATCGGCTCGATCGAGAAGATGTCGAAGTCGAAGAAGAACGTCGTCGACCCGGATGACATCATCGCCTCCTACGGCGCCGATACCGCGCGCTTCTTCGTGCTGTCCGACTCGCCGCCCGATCGCGACGTCATCTGGTCCGAGGCCGGCGTCGAAGGCGCGCATCGTTTCACGCAGCGCATGTGGCGCCTGGTGTCCGAAGCCGCCGATGCCCTGAGGACGGTCGAACCGACTCCGGCTAAGGAAGGCGAGGCGCTGGCGATTTCGCAGATCGCGCATCGCACCCTGAAGGCGGTTCAGGGTGATTACGACAAGCTCGCCTTCAACAAAGCGGTGGCGCGCATCTATGAATTCGTCAATGCGCTGGCGGCGCCGCTCTCCAAGATCGCAGCCGGCCAGGCCGATGCCGGCTACCGCTCCGCGGTTCGCGAGGCCGTGGAAATCCTGATTGCGCTGGTCGCGCCAATCACGCCGCATCTGGCCGAAGAATGCTCCGCAGCACTCGGCAATACGCATATGATCGCCACCAGCGCGTGGCCCGTTTATGACGAAGCACTCGTGATCGAGAACGAGATCGTCTATCCCATTCAGATCAACGGCAAGAAGCGCGCCGAATTGACAATCGCGCGCGATGCAGATCAGAATGCCGTGCAGCAGGCCGTGCTCGCCCTGGATGCCGTCAAAAGCGCATTGAATGGTCAGGCGCCAAAGAAGATCATCGTCGTTCCACAGAGGATCGTAAACATTGTCGTCTGATAATCTTTTCAAGTTCGCCCGCATCGCCGGCGTTGCGTCTGTGATTGCCGTTGCCGGCCTTCTCTCGGCCTGCCAGGTTCGGCCGCTCTATGCCGTGAGCACCGGTGTCACGCAGAAGCTGTCGGAGGTTTCCTTTTCCGATGTCGGCTCGCGCGTCGGTCTTCAAGTACGCAACCAGCTGATCTTCATCGCCGGGCGCGGCGCGGGCGAAACGAAGACGCCGAAATACAATGTCGATCTGAGCGTCTCATCCGGCACCGCCGGCGTGCTCTATCTTCCGTCTTCAGACACGTCGGCTGCAGGCCGTACGACCGTCACCGCCTCCTTCACGCTGAAGGAAATCAGCACCGGAAAGGTGATCAAATCCGGCAGCCGCGCGGTGACGTCGCTCGTCGACTTCCCGACCCAGGAATTCGCCAAGCAGCGCGCCATCCGCGATTCGGAAGACCGTGCCTCTCGCGAAGTTGCCGAGATGGTCGCCGCCGACATCGCTGCCGCGCTCAGCCGCTGATAAAGGGCGCGGCATGGCGGAAATCAAGTCTCACGAATTTGACGGATTCCTCCAAAATGCCGCGCGCAATTACCGGATCTTCGTAGTTTACGGCCCGGATCGCGGCCTCGTTTCCGAACGTGCCGCACAGATTGCCGCCAAGACCGGCGTCGACCTGAAGGATGCCTTTTCCCTCATCAAGCTTGACGTTGGCGACCTGCAGAACGATGCCGGCCGCCTGCTCGACGAAGTCAACGCCATCGGCCTGTTCGGCGGCGAAAAACTCGTCTGGATTCGCGGCGCCGCCAACGAAAAGGCGCTGATCGATTCGCTGCAGATCATCGCTGAAAGCCCGCCAGAGGCCAGCTTCGTCATCATTGAAGCCGGCGATCTCAAGAAGGGCTCGGGCCTGCGCAAGGTAGCCGAACCGGCGCGCTCCGTTGCGACAATCCCTTGCTATGCCGACGATACCAGGGCACTGAATGCCCTGATCGATACGGAGCTGGCAAATGAAGGATTGCGCATTGCCCAGCCGGCGCGTCAGACGCTGCTCGAACTTCTGGGTGGCGACCGCATCGCCTCACGCAACGAGGTGCGCAAGCTGGCGCTTTACTGCCGCGGGCACAGTACGATCGAAGAGAACCATGTCATGGAGATCATCGGTGATGCCAGCGCCATTTCCACGGACGATGCGGTCGACGCCATTTTGAAGGGCGATTCGGAGGCGTTTCTGCACGCCATGCAGAAGATCGCTTCTTCCAAGACTCCGATGTTTCTCGTGCTGCAAGGCTGCCTGCGGCAACTTCAGATGCTCGATACCATGCGGGCGGAAATGGATGAAAAGCGGATCGCGCCGGCACAGGTCATGCAGACGCACGGACGCCATCTGCATTTCAGGCGCAAGCCGATCATAGAACAGGCCCTCAAGACCTGGTCCGCTGCAGCGATCGCTCGCGAGATGAACAGGCTGCAATCCGCCATTCTCCAGACCCGCCAGCGCGCGAGCCTAGAAGACACGATTGCAACGCAAACCCTGCTGGCGACCACCTTGCAGTCGGCCCGCAAGGGCTGATGTTTCACGGGAAACCGCGACTTGGCACAAGCCGGTCAAAGCCTGGTTTTCATATCACCAAGCTATTGTTTTTATTACGGTATGGAGCCTAACGGCGTTCCAGCAGGCGGCAGATCTCTTCAAGCTGCTCCAGCGTCTTGTAGCTGATCTTCACCTGGCCGCCATTGCCGCGATGATTGATCGAAACATCCAGCCCAAGCGTGTCGGACAGCGTGCGCTCGAGCGCCAGCGTATCGGAGTCCTTCTCATCCCTGCGCGCCCCGGCCGGGCGGGGATCGTTCTGAGCTTTGATGTCGTTCTGCGCCAGCCGCTCGGCATCGCGAACCGACATGCCCTTTGACACGACAGTCCGCGCCAGACCCGTCGGATCGGAGGTCGAGACAAGCGCACGAGCATGACCGGCGGACAGCGAACCGGCAGCAAGCATATCGCGCACCGGATCGGGCAGCTTCAACAGACGCAGCGAGTTGGCGACGTGGCTGCGGCTCTTGCCGATGATTTCGCCGAGGTCATTCTGCGTATAGCCATGCTCCGCTATCAGCTGCTCGTAGCCCAGCGCCTCTTCCAGCGGATTGAGGTCGGCACGCTGGACGTTTTCGACGATGGCGATTTCCAGCGCGGTCTTGTCGTCGACATCGCGGACGATGACCGGAATTTCGATCAGGCCGGCAAGCTGCGCCGCGCGCCAGCGTCTTTCACCGGCAATGATCTCATAGCGGTCGGTGGAAACGGTGCGAACGACGACGGGCTGGACGATGCCATGCTGGCGAATGGAGCTGGCGAGATCGTGCAGCTCGGTCTCATCAAAATAACGGCGAGGATTGCGCGGATTGCGGCTGATGAATTCGATCGGAATCAGGCGGTCCGGATTGACCGCCGGTCTGCTGGCATCCACGGGCGTCGGCTGATCCATCTCACCGATGAGAGCCGCCAATCCGCGCCCGAGACGCCGCTTCGAAAGATCATCATTCATCACCGATACTCACTCTGGAACAAATAAAATACTACATCATCAGGCGGCAGCTTTCCGCTGCCGTTCTCTCTGGATCACTTCCGAAGCGAGCTGCAGATAGGCCTGGCTGCCCGCGCACTTCAGGTCGTAAAGGATGGCCGGCTTGCCATAGGACGGCGCCTCGGACACGCGAACGTTGCGCGGAATCAACGTATGGTAGACTTTCTCGCCCAGATGCGTCCGCACATCGCTGACGACCTGCTGTGCCAGGTTGTTACGGGAATCGAACATGGTCAAGACGATTCCCTGAATATCGAGGGACGGGTTAACAGTGCGCCGGACCTGATCGACCGTCTCCAACAACTGGCTGAGGCCCTCCAGGGCGAAAAATTCGCACTGTAACGGAACCAAAACGGAATGTGCCGCCGCCATGGCATTCATGGTGAGAAGATTGAAAGAAGGCGGGCAATCAACCAGAATATAGGAGAAGGCGAGGGCATCGGACGCATTCAGCGCGCGGCGCAGCTTGAAGACGCGATCCGATTGCTGCGCGATCTCCATCTCGATGCCGAGCAGATCCATCGTTGATGGCACGATGAAGAGATTCGGCACGGCCGTTTCCTGAACCGTATCCATGATTCCATGGCTGCCGACCAGCAGATCGTAGGAAGATAGCTTCCGATCGCGCCGCTCGATGCCCAGGCCCGTGCTGGCATTGCCCTGTGGATCGAGATCAACGATCAACACGCGCTCGCCGATGGCGGCAAGCGCCGTCGCCAGGTTGATTGCGGTCGTCGTCTTGCCAACGCCGCCCTTTTGATTTGCGATGGTAATAATCCGGTTTCGCTCGCCGATCATCTGCCGCATATCCAATTATGGTTAAATCAGGCGTCGAAGGCGACTAAACTCCAGAATTACGGAATCTCGCTCGACGACACTCTGATGTTTTACCAGATCGAATTGCCAACGACCACGGGCTTTCTCAAGCTCGCGCTCGTAATCCCGGCCTTTGTGCAGAAAGAGACGCAGATTTTCGTTGCGTTGATGCCACGGAGCTGCGTAGTCGAGCAAAAGATCGAGCTCCGCGAGCGCCCGCGCCGAGATGACATCGCAATGGGGAATGGCGGCGGGCGCCTCTTCGATTCGAATGGCATGAACCGCGCCGCGGGCCTCGCATTCCCGCAGACAAACGCGCAGGAAAGCAGCTTTTTTCTGATTGCTCTCGACCAGATCGACATATCCAGCGCCCTGTTCCGCCAACAGAATAGCCGTTATGACGCCTGGGAAGCCACCGCCGCTCCCCAGATCGACCCAATGATCCGGCGTCGGATGAAGCTGGAAAATCTGGGCGCTGTCCGCAATATGACGGCGCCAGAGATCGTCAATCGTCGACGGCGCAACGAGATTGATGGTCTTGGCCCACTTCTGAAAGAGCTGCGCAAAGTGCTGCAGCCGCTCCTGTGTTTCACGTGAAACAGGTACACCGTTCAATTCCATATTGCGGACTCTCTAACCTTGCAGCGTCAGGAAACGAGCTTCTGCTCTTCGGGAACGCTCGATTTCCTCAAATAGGCCAGCAGCAGAGAGATCGCCGCCGGCGTCATTCCATCGATGCGCGAAGCCTGCGCAATGTTCTTCGGCCGCGCTGCCGTCAGCTTCTGCTTCAGCTCGTTGGACAATCCGGAAAGGAGAGAGAAATCGAATTCGACCGGGATGATGCGTTCCTCTTCCTTGCGGGCCTGAACGATGTCGGCCGTCTGCCGATCCATATAAACGGCATAGGCCGCTTCGATTTCGATCGCCTCAACGACATTGCGCTCCATCGATTGCAACTCCGGCCAAAGCCGCGAGAGGTTCTCGACAGACTGACCAGGATGGGAAAGAAGCTCATAGGCAGAGCGTCGCTGGCCATCCTTGTTGAGATGCATGCCAACCTTCTCGGCCTCGTTCGGCGTCACGGTCAAGCTCTTCAACCGATCACGGGTCCGTTCAAGCCTCTTCATATACCGATCGAAACGCGATGCACGGCTGGAACCGATGCAGCCGATGGCAAGACCGACAGGCGTTAGGCGGACATCCGCATTGTCTGCACGGAGCGACAGGCGGTACTCCGCGCGTGACGTGAACATGCGATAGGGCTCTGCGACGCCACGTGAGGTCAGATCATCGATCATCACCCCAATATAGGACTCCGTGCGGCTGAACTCGATCGGCTTACCTCCGGCAGCAAGGCGCGCAGCGTTCAACCCAGCGACGAGACCCTGAGCGCCTGCCTCCTCATATCCCGTCGTGCCGTTGATCTGGCCCGCCAGGAAAAGGCCGGGAATTTTTTCTACTTCGAGAGACAGCCTCAGCTCACGAGGATCGACGTGATCATACTCGATGGCATAAGCGTGCTGGAGTATGCGGACTCGTTCCAGACCCGGAATGGTCTTGATGAATTCCTCCTGGACGTCTTCGGGGAGGGACGTCGATATACCGTTGGGGTAGACCGTTGTATCGTCCAGCCCCTCGGGTTCGAGGAAGATCTGATGGCCATCACGCTCGCCAAACTTGACGATCTTGTCCTCGATCGACGGACAGTAGCGCGGTCCCACGCCTTCGATCTGACCGGAATACATCGCCGAACGCTTCAGGTTCTCGGCAATGATCCTGTGTGTTTCCGGCGTCGTGCGGGTCACACCGCATTCGATCTGTGGATTCACGATTGCATCGGTCATGAAGGAGAAAGGCGTTGGATCTTCGTCCGCACCCTGTCTTCCGACCGAATCCCAATCGATGGTCGTGCCATCGAGGCGGGCAGGCGTTCCGGTCTTCAGCCGTCCCAATGCAAGACCATGCCGAAGCAACGTGCTGGAAAGCCCGACAGAAGGCTCTTCGCCGACTCGGCCGGCCGGTATTTTCTTGTCACCAATATGAATGAGCCCACGCAGAAAGGTACCGGTGGTGAGAACGACGGCACCACAGCGAATTATGCGCCCGTCCTTCAAGATCACCGAAGACACCCGGCCATGCTCGAAGGCGAGATCAAAAGCATCGCCTTCTATAATATCGAGATTATCGATCGCACCAATCTCAGCCTGCATCGCCAAACGATAGAGCTTCCGATCCGCCTGGGTGCGCGGGCCGCGAACGGCCGGACCCTTCTTGCGGTTCAGCATGCGGAATTGAATTCCCGCGGCATCCGCCACCCGGCCCATCAAGCCATCGAGGGCGTCGATCTCGCGAACGAGATGGCCCTTGCCGAGACCGCCAATAGCCGGGTTGCAGGACATGATGCCGATCGTGTCGCGCTTATGCGTCACCAGTGCCGTACGCGCACCCAGGCGCGCAGCCGCGGCCGCAGCCTCGCTGCCCGCGTGGCCGCCACCCACAACGATCACATCATACGCTTTATCGAACATCATCACGTCCTCGGTCGTGCCGCTTGTTTGGCACACCAATTTCAGGAGTCAAGAAGGTTTCACGTGAAACGTCGACAGAGAGCACGCAGCGCCCTGTTTCACGTGAATCATTTCCCTATGCAGAATTCCGAGAAGATCACATCCAGCAAATCTTCCACGTCGACGCGTCCGGTTATGCGTCCTAGGCTCGTTGCCGCCTGTCGTAGATATTCGGCTCTGATATCCAGACCTCGATCTTCCGACGCAAGTGCCGCCTCGACAGCGCCAAGGCTGTCGGTCAGCAATGTGCGGTGACGAAGACGGCTTGGCAGAGCCAGGGACAGCGTCCCAGAACGCGCCTGCAAATCCTGCCGAAGAAGCTCGTGCAAATCTGTCAATCCGGAGCCTGTGGTTGACGAGATCAGCACATCATATCTGTCATGAGCCTCGGGGTGAATATCCGATTTCGTACCGACAGTCAGAACCTTGCCGGCAAAACCGGGAAAGGTTCGCTGCGCCTCCTCGCCGATCTCGGCGAGAGACAGGACGAGATCCGCATCCGCGACCGTGCGCAGCGCCCGACGAATGCCTTCCCGCTCAACGATCTCATCGGTTTCCCGCAAGCCGGCGGTATCATAGAGCTTGACGGCATAGCCCTCTATGTTCAGATCCACATGCAGCACGTCACGGGTTGTCCCGGCGATATCAGTGACAATCGCCACTTCCCGCTTCGCCAGCGCATTCATCAGGCTGGACTTGCCGGAATTGGGTGCGCCGGCAATCACCACCTTCAGGCCGTCCCGGATAATCTCGCCGAGGTCGGCGCCTGCGAGATGAGCTGATAGTTCCGCCTGTAGCCGCTTCATGTCGGCCCATACCATATCCGACACGGAGCCCGGCACGTCGTCCTCATCGGCAAAATCCAGCTCCGCTTCGATCAAGGCCCGCGCGCGCGTCAACCTGTCGGCCCAGCTGTCATAAAGATCGGATAGCCCGCCAGCGGCGTGCTCCACAGCAAGCCGGCGCTGCATCTCAGTTTCAGCACCGATCAGATCGGCAAGGCCCTCCACCTCGACCAGATCCATTTTTCCATTCTCGAGAGCTCGCCGTGAGAACTCGCCATGCTCTGCCAGGCGGCAATGCTCAAAGGTCGAAAGCTCTCCCAGAAGCGCATTCACGACCGCCTTGCCACCGTGAACATGAATCTCGACGCAATCTTCGCCGGTGAAGGAGGCTGGTGAGGGGAAAATCAGCACCAGGCCGCGATCGAGTACGAGACCGTTACGAGTCCGAATCGTTTTAAGAGCGGCTTGCCGGGGAGCCGGCAACGCGCCAGCGAGGGATTCAGCAGCGTGAAAAGCCAAGTTTCCGCTAATACGGACCACGGCGACGCCGGCCGGCAATCCGCCGCTGGATAGCGCATAGATTGTTTCATTCGTCGTCAACATCAGATTGATCCGCATCCGAATCGATTATTGACCGAGCTTCGATCTCGGCGTCCGATCAGTAAAAACAAAATCGGGCTGCAGTTTGCAGCCCGATCATAACACTAAATCAGCACCGCCAAACCGGCGGCGAGGTGAATCCGGCTAAGGATTACGTATTCATCGATTCAAAGAAATCCGGGTTGTTCTTCGTCTGCTTCAGCTTGTCGATCAGGAACTCGATCGCATCGGTGGTGCCCATCGGCGCAAGAATACGACGGAGAACGAAGATCTTCTGCAGGTCCTGGCGCGGCACCAGCAGGTCTTCCTTGCGGGTACCCGACTTGAGAATATCCATGGCCGGGAAGATGCGCTTGTCGGCAACCTTGCGGTCGAGAACGATTTCCGAGTTACCGGTACCCTTGAACTCTTCGAAGATGACTTCGTCCATGCGGCTGCCGGTGTCGATCAGCGCCGTGGCGATGATGGTCAGCGAGCCGCCTTCTTCGATGTTACGCGCGGCGCCAAAGAAGCGCTTCGGGCGCTGCAGGGCGTTGGCATCGACACCACCAGTCAGAACCTTGCCGGAGGAGGGAACGACGGTGTTGTAGGCGCGGCCGAGGCGCGTGATGGAATCGAGCAGGATGACGACGTCGCGACCATGCTCGACAAGACGCTTGGCCTTCTCGATCACCATTTCGGCGACCTGCACGTGACGAACCGCCGGCTCGTCGAAGGTCGACGAAATGACTTCGCCGCGCACCGAGCGCTGCATGTCCGTCACTTCTTCCGGACGCTCGTCGATCAGGAGAACGATCAGATAGCAGTCCGGGTGATTGGCGGTGATGGAGTGGGCGATGTTCTGCAGGAGAACGGTCTTACCGGTACGCGGCGGTGCGACGATCAGACCACGCTGGCCCTTGCCGAGCGGCGCGACGAGATCGATCACGCGCGGCGAAAGATCCTTCGAGGTGGGAACGTCGAGTTCCATGCGGAAACGCTCGTTCGGATAGAGCGGCGTCAGATTGTCGAAGTGAACCTTGTGACGGATCTTTTCGGGATCGTCGAAATTGATGGTGTTGACTTTCAGCAGCGCGAAATAGCGTTCGCCTTCCTTCGGTCCGCGGATCGGTCCCTCGACCGTGTCGCCCGTCTTCAAAGAGAAGCGGCGGATCTGGGAGGGGGAGATATAGATATCGTCCGGACCGGGAAGATAGTTGGCGTTGGCGGAACGCAAGAAACCGAAGCCGTCCTGCAGAACTTCGACGACGCCCTCGCCGATGATTTCCACGTCCTGGCTTGCGAGTTCCTTCAGGATCGCAAACATCAATTCCTGTTTGCGCATCGTGCTGGCGTTTTCGACCTCGAGCGATTCGGCAAATGCCAGAAGATCGGTCGGGGATTTATTTTTCAGTTCCTGAAGCTTCATTTCAGCCATGAAGGGAATTACTCATTTTTAGGAGGGGAAAGGCAATGTTGCTCGTATTCAGAACCGCGATAGGGGCGCTCGCGGGCGACAGAATGGATACATGCCACGAAGAGAAGATGGCGGGAAAATAGCGACTCACTTTCTGAACCGCAAGGGGGGCACGCAAAATGAAGGAAATTTAACATCGCCCCTAATACAGCCCCGCCTCACGCAAACGGCTTGACGACGACGAGGATGACGATCGCGATCATCAGAAGCGTCGGGGCCTCGTTCATCATGCGCCAGTAACGCGCCGAATGCTTGTTTTCGTCGCGGGCAAAGGCGCGCGCCGCGCTGCTGAAATGACCGTGAACGGCCGAAAGAAGCACGACGAGCCCGATCTTGGCATGCAGCCAGCCACCCTGGAAATCATAGACCGACCAGGCGAGATAGAGCCCGAAGATCCAGGTCAGGATCATCGCCGGCGTGATGATGTAGCGCAACAGGCGCCGCTCCATCACCTTGAAGGTCTCGGACTGCTGCGAACCCGGCTCGGCATCCGTGTGGTAGACGAAAAGCCGCGGCAGATAGAACATGCCGGCCATCCAGGAAATCACCGCGATGATATGCAGTGCCTTGATCCAGAGATAGAGATCGGCGGGATGCCAGGCGAAGAGACCGATCGCCAAGACCGCAAAAATCAGGATCATGAAATAGGCGCGGCGTCCGGCTCTTTGGCCCGGAGCTGAATCCGTCTGCTTTTCCATCGTCATCGGTTCCTCCATCCGCGCACGCGTTCGACGAGCCTGGCAACATTGGCCGGGTCGGCCTGCGGCGTAATGCCGTGCCCGAGATTGAAAATGAGCGGGCCGTTCCCGAGTTGCTGCAAGATGTCGTCGATCCCGTCGTCCAGCGCCTTGCCACCGGCGACCACGCGCATCGGGTCGAGATTTCCCTGCACCGGACCGTCCTTCTGAAGCTCCTGTGCAAAAGCCATCGGCACCGACCAGTCAAGACCGATGGCATCGGCACCCGTTTTATGCCGATAGGTCTTCAGCAGGTAACCCGCACCCTTGGCAAAAGCGATGATCCGAGCCTGTGGCCGCCGCGCCTTGACCGAAGCAATCATTCTGGCGACCGGCTTGATGGCGAAAGCCTCGAATTCCCGCTCGCCGAGCACGCCGGCCCAGGAATCGAAAATCTGCACGGCATCGGCGCCCGCATCGATCTGCGCCACGAGGTAATCGGCCGAGATTTCGGCAAGCAGCATCAGCAGATGTTCGAAGGCTTTTGGATAACGATAGGCGAAGAGCCGGGCAGGCGCCTGATCGGGCGTGCCATGTCCGGCGATCATATAGGTCGCAACAGTCCAGGGAGCCCCGCAGAAGCCAAGGAGGGTCGTCTCGTTGGGCAGGTCCCGCCGCAGTCGACGCACCGTCTCCATGACGGGCGCCAGATGGGCTACGACCCCTTCCGGTTTCAGAGCCAGGATACCCGCCTCATCGATCGGGTCCATTTCCGGTCCATGCCCTTCGGTAAAGCGTACGTTCCGCTTCAATGCGTCCGGTATCACCAGAATGTCGGAAAAGAGAATGGCAGCATCGAAGCCATAGCGGCGGATCGGCTGCAGCGTCACCTCGACGGCATGGTCGGGCGTATAACAGAGATCGAGGAAGCTTCCGGCCTTGGCGCGCGTCTCGCGATATTCGGGAAGATAACGGCCCGCTTGTCGCATCAGCCAGAGAGGGGGAGGGGTGAGCGTTTCTCCGCTCAGCACTCGCATGATCTTCCGGCGTTCATCGCTCACAGACGTCGTCCTATATAAAACCAAAGATATATAGAAAGATTTCTATTTCTTAGAGTCGGTGAGTAGCAAGGATTAAAGTTCATCCATTGCCTGTCCAATTTGTCGCGCCTCACGCTGGAATTTGCAGAGTTTTCGAAGACGTCAGCCGATATGTGGAAAAGTAAGGAGATTTTTCAATCTTTTGAGGAGGTTGAAGAGAGATCAGCTTCGTCCCCGTCTGGGGATAAGCCGGGGATGGGAATAGCATTGCTGATCTTGTCCACATTGCCCACAGGCATCGCGAAAGGCTCTTCTCGAAAATCCCAAATGTGGAAAACTCGGCCGTTTTCCACTTGCCCAGGATGCCCCCCTTCTCGTACCTCTCTTTTCTCCCGAGATATCAACAGGTGATGGAAAGTAGCGTGGAAAACCGAACAAGCTTCTTTCATCTGCACCTGATTTCTGACTCAACAGGCGAGACTCTCATCTCCGCCGGCCGTGCTGCTTCCGTGCAATTCCATGCCAGCCAGCCGATCGAGCACGTCTATCCGCTGATTCGGAATCGCAAGCAGCTTCTGCCGGTTCTGGAGGCAATCGATCATAGCCCGGGTATCGTCCTCTATACGATCGTCGATCGCGAGCTTGCCGATTTCATCGCCGAGCGATGCCGCGAGATGGGAGTACCATCAGTCAATGTTCTCGAGCCGGTCATGAACGTCTTCCAGACCTATCTTGGCACCGCCTCGCGCCGCCGCGTCGGCGCGCAGCATGTGATGAACGCGGATTATTTTGCCCGTATCGAGGCGCTGAACTTCACCATGGATCATGATGACGGCCAGATGCCCGACGATTATGATGATGCCGATGTCGTCATCATCGGCATCAGCCGTACCTCGAAAACGCCGACGAGCATTTATCTGGCGAACCGCGGCATCAAGACGGCCAACATTCCGATCGTCCATGGCGTGCCCTTGCCCGAGAGCCTGAGCAAGGCGACGAAACCTTTGATCGTCGGGCTGGTCGCAACGACCGACCGGATCACGCAGGTTCGTGAAAATCGAATCCTCGGTGCGACGCCGGGCTTCGATCGTGGCGACTATACCGATAGAGCCGCAATCTCCGAGGAGCTGAAATATGCCCGCTCCCTCTGCGCACGGCACAACTGGCCGATCATCGATGTCACCCGCCGCTCGATCGAAGAGACCGCCGCTGCCATTGTTGCCCTGCGACCCAAGCTGCGCTAAGCGCTCCACATGATTATCTCGGAGGCAGCCGTCATGACCTCGCCCCTTATCCTTGCATCGTCCAGTCCGTTCCGGCGAATGCTGATGGAAAATGCCGGATTGCATTTTCAGGCTATCGCCGCCGACATTGACGAACGCGCGATCGAAGCGCCGCTGGAGCGCGATGGTGCAAGTCCGGATGCCGTCGCGCTCGTGCTGGCAAAGGCGAAGGCGAAGGAAGTGAGCGATCGCTTCCCCGGCTCGCTCGTCATCGGCTCGGACCAGACCATGTCGCTCGGTGTCCAGGTCTTTCACAAGCCGAAGACGATGGCGGATGCGGAAAATCATCTGCGGGCGCTCTCGGGCGAGACCCATCGCCTGAACAGTGCTGTCGCCCTGGCGCGCAACGGCGATATCATCTGGGAGCATGTGTCCCACGCCCATCTGACCATGCGCGATCTGCCGGCCGATTTCATTCACAGGCATCTCAGCCGCGTCGGCGAGAAGGCGTTATCGAGCGTCGGCGCCTATCAGCTCGAGGGTGAAGGCATCCAGCTCTTCTCGAAAATCGACGGCGACTATTTCACCATCGTCGGATTGCCGATGCTGCCGCTGCTCGAAAAACTGCGAGAGTTGGGGACGATCGATGGATGATTCACGTGAAACACAGAGCGTAAACGCTTTCGTAACGGGTTATCCGGTCAAGCATTCGCGCTCCCCGTTGATCCACGGTTACTGGCTGAAGCAGCTCGGTCTGGCCGGCAGCTATCGTGCCCATGAAGTACCCGTGGAGGATTTTGCTGCTTTCATCTCATCCTTGAAGGACGGCACCAGCGGCTTCGTTGGCGGCAATGTCACCATCCCCCACAAGGAAGCGGCCTTCAAACTCGCCGATCGACCAGACGAGCTTTCGGAGGAATTGGGTGCTTCCAATACCCTGTGGCTCGAAGGTGGATTGCTGCACGCAACGAATACCGACGGCCGTGGTTTCACCGCGAACCTCGACGAGCGTCATCCCGGTTGGGATCGGGGCGATCGCGCCGTGATCCTCGGGGCAGGGGGCGCCAGCCGTGCCATTATCCAGGCGGTGCGCGGTCGCGGCTTCAAGGAAATTCACGTCGTCAACCGCACCATCGAGCGCGCGCAGGAATTGGCGGATCGCTTCGGCGAACGGGTTCATGCCCATCCGATGGCAGCACTTGGCGAAGTCATGCAGGGCGCTGGCCTGTTCATCAACACCACCTCGCTCGGCATGGATGGCGAAGCCGCTCCGCGGATCGATTTCTCACCTCTTGCAGAAGGGGCAGTCGTCACCGACATTGTTTATGTACCGCTGAAGACGCCGCTTCTGGGCCAGGCGGAGGAACAGGGTTTTGCCATCGTCGATGGCCTCGGCATGCTGCTGCATCAGGCCGTACCGGGTTTCGAAAAATGGTTCAGAAGGCGCCCAGCGGTCGATGAAACCTTGAGAGCATTGATCATCGCCGACATGGAAAAGCACTAATATGATCAGGATCGGGCTGACCGGATCGATCGGCATGGGAAAGTCGACCTCGGCGAAACTCTTCGCCGCAGCCGGAATCCCGGTGAACGATGCCGATGCGGTTGTGCATGATCTTTATAGCGGCGAAGCAGTCCCTCTGGTGGAAGCTGCCTTTCCCGGCGCGACGAACGATGGCAAGGTCGACCGACAGGAACTCAGCCGCAAGCTTGGGGGCGATCCCTCCGGTTTCCGGCGTCTCGAGGCCATTGTCCATCCACTGGTGCGCGAGCGCGAGCGTCAGTTCCTGGAACGTCATCGCCAGGCCGGCGCCGATATGGTGGTGCTGGATATCCCGCTGCTGTTCGAAACCGGCGGCGACAAGAGGGTGGACAAAATCGTCGTCGTCAGCTGCGATCCACAGATTCAGCGGGAGAGGGTGCTTGCCCGGCCGGGCATGACGGAGGAGAAATTCAATATGATTCTCTCCCGCCAGACGCCGGATGCGGAAAAGCGCGCGCGCGCCGATTACGTCATCGACACCGGCGGAAGCATCGAGGCGGCCGGCGAACAGGTCAAAGAGATCATCGCGGATCTGCGGCGTAAGCTGCAGGTCGAGACTTAACAAGCGGAGCCCGATATGCGCGAAATCATTTTCGATACGGAAACCACCGGCCTCGACAACAGGGCCGACCGCATCATTGAAATCGGCGGCATCGAGCTCATCAATCATTTTCCGACGGGCAACACGCTGCATCTCTTTATCAATCCGGGCGACCGCAAGGTGCATCCGGATGCGCTTGCCGTGCATGGCATCACCGATGAATCGCTAAAGGACAAGCCGCCTTTCGAAGAGGTCGCCGACAAGATCCTCGACTTCTTCGGCGATGCCAAATGGATCGCGCACAACGCCACCTTCGACATGGGTTTCGTCAATGCGGAATTCGCAAGGCTCGGTCGGCCGCCGATCCTCCCCGACATGGTGATCGATACGCTCGCCATGGCGCGGCGCAAGCATCCCATGGGTCCGAATTCGCTCGATGCGCTCTGCCGGCGCTACGGCATCGACAATTCCCACCGCACCCAACACGGCGCGCTGCTCGACTCCGAACTATTGGCCGAAGTCTATATCGAGATGATCGGCGGCCGGCAGACGGCGCTTGGTCTCGGCAGCAACAATGGTTCGTCGGCACGTTCCCGCCAGAGCGATGATGCGGGGGACGTTGTCGCCGATGTCTTCGCACGCCCCAATCCACTGCCGAGCCGGCTGAACGAGGAAGAACTTTCGGCTCATGCAGCACTCGTCACCAAGCTCGGCGCGAAAGGAATCTGGTCCAAATATCGCGCCTCCGAGTAAGGCGCGCCTGAAGCACAAAAAGAAAATGCCCGGATCGATGTCCGGGCATTTCCGTTTCCAGCATGGAAAAATTCAAGCTCAGTTCGGAACGGCTGAAACCTGGGCGCGGGCCTGTTCTTCGGCCATGCGCTGCGTGAACATCTGCGCGAAGTCGATCGGGTCGATCATCAGCGGCGGGAAACCGCCGTTGCGCGTGACATCGGCGATGATCTGACGGGCAAACGGGAATAGCAGGCGCGGGCACTCGATGAAGAGCAGCGGCAGCATGTGTTCCTGCGGGAAGCCGGTCACGCGGAAGACGCCGCCGTAAACCAGCTCGGTGTGGAAGAGAACGCGCTCGCCATCCTTGGCTTCGGCGCTCAGCGTCAGCACCACGTCGAAATCCTCGTCCGACAGCGGGTTGGCATTGACGTTGACGTTGATATTGATGTCGGGAGCATTTTCCCGGGCCTGAAGCGAGCGCGGAGCACCCGGATTTTCAAAGGAAAGATCCTTGGTGTACTGAGCAAGGATGCTGAGGCTCGGGCTGGCTGCACCGTTGCCGTTGGTCTCGTTGGCCATGGGGGTGTCCTCTCACGTCTCGATGGGTGTCGCCATCTAGCATTTAGAATAGGGGCTTACAACCCTTATGGCTCCGGCGCTTCCGGGGGTCGTTCTCTAGTCTTCCAGCCGCTTTTGATCCGACCAGGGCGACTTCCGGTTCGGCTCCCGATGGAAATCGCCTTCGTCGAGATCGACCACCGTTCCGGGATTCTGCGGTCGGCCTTGCGGACCTGCGCCCGGGCCTTGTCCACGCCGGAAGGCACGCGAACCGCCGACGACGACGATGCGCTTGCGCAGCATCTTCCAGGCGAGATCGCGCACGGCCGGGATGAAAAGCAAGAGGCCGATAATATCGGAGATGAAGCCGGGCAGCATCAGGAAGAAGGCGGCGACAACGATCATGGCGCCATGCACCATCTCTCGGCCGGGATCGCCGCCATTGCGGCTTTCGGCCGAAATGCGCTGGAGAATGCCGATGCCCTGAATTCTGAGGAGAGCAGCACCGAGCAGCACGCTGAGGATGACGAGCCCCAGTGTGGCCCAGACGCCGATCATCTTTCCGACGACGATGAATCCGGCGATTTCGGCCAGAGGCATCAGAAAAACGAAGATAGGAAGAAATGATAGGCGCATGTTACGGTGGTCCTGTAAGCGGGTTTCTTCGCGTTAGCGTTGGTTTCTCGCATATAATAAAGAAACTGGTCCGCTATTTGAATGATAGATCGATGCGGACTATATGGGGATTGATCTTTTAATTTTAACGGTGGTTCCGATACGAGATGGGTGCAAACGACTTTGTGACGATCTTTTTCCTGGTGGCGGCGGTGCTGATCTTCTTCCAGTTGCGCAGCGTCCTTGGCCGCCGCACGGGGAATGAGAAGCCGCCGCGCGATCTCTACGGCTCCGCAGATCCGGCAAATGGCCCGACGCCGCCGGACGCCGGCAAGGTGGTGACCTTGCCGCGGCGCGACGGAACCGAAGAGGAAGACCGTTTTGCCGCCGTCGATGCCTTTACCCCGGCAGGCACGCCGCTGAATGATTCGCTGCGCGAACTGAACAAGGCCGATCCTTCCTTCAATCCGAAGGAATTCGTCAACGGCGCCCGCATGGCCTACGAGATGATCGTCATGGCCTTTGCCGATGGCGATCGCAAATCGTTGAAGGGGCTGCTGTCGCGCGAAGTCTATGACGGTTTCGATGCCGCCATCGCCGACCGCGAGGCCAAGGGTGAGAAAATCAAATCGACCTTTGTCGGCATCGATAAGGCCGACATCGTCACCGCCGAGATGAAGGGAACCGAAGCCTTCGTCACCATGCGCGTCGTCAGCCAGATGATCTCCGCGACCTACGACAAGGCCGACACGCTGATCGATGGCGATGCCGAAGCCGTGGCTGAAGTCAGCGATCTCTGGACCTTCGCCCGCGATACGCGCTCGCGCGATCCGAACTGGAAACTCGTGGCGACCGAATCGGAACAATGACGAGCCCATCGCAGGAATTCAGGCTGGAGCCGGCAACCTTCGCCGATCTGAAGGGCTGGGAGGACGACGATCCTTCCAGCCTTTTTCGCGCAATGAAGGACTGTCGCACCCATATCCGCAGCGTGAAGCCCTATCGCACGGGCGCTGCCGGGCTGACGGCCGACGATCTCCTGACGCTTCTCGATGCAGCAGACGGGAAAGAGCCGCGCAATGCGGCCGAAGCGCGGGCGTTCTTCGAGGAGCATTGCCAGCCTTTCTTCATTCGCCGCGATGGCGGCGCCACGGGTTTCGTCACCGCTTTCTACGAGCCGGAAATCGAAGTATCGGCGGTGCCGGACGAGACCTACCGCTATCCGTTCTATCGCCGGCCAGCTGATCTGATCGATCTTGATGATGCCAATCGACCCGCCGGGCTCGACCCGTCCTATATGTTCGGCAGGCGTGGGGTCGATGCAATTTCCGCCTATCCGGACCGCGGCGAAATCGATCGCGGCCATCTCGAAGACAAGGGTCTGGAAATCGCCTGGGCGAAATCCAAGGTCGATGTCTTTTTCGTCCACGTCCAGGGTGCGGCGCGGCTGCGCTATCCGGATGGGCGTCTTGGCCGCATCACCTATGCCGCCAAGGCCGGCCATCCCTTCTCGGCCGTAGGGCGCTTGCTCATTGAGCGCGGTTTGCTCGATCGCGCCACCATCTCCATGCAGACGATCCGCGACTGGCTCTATGCGCATCCGGAAGAGGTCGATGAAGTCCTCTGGCACAATCGATCCTATATCTTCTTCCGCGAGGCCGATGTCGGCGATGCGGCCCTGGGCCCGATCGCAGCCGCCAAGGTGCCGCTGGTATCAGGCCGGTCCCTGGCGGTCGATCGGCTGATCCATACCTTCGGCTTTCCCTTCTTCATCCGTTCCGAAAGCCTGACGCATCTCGATGCGGGCAAGCCCTTCGCGCGGCTGATGCTGGCGCTCGACACCGGTTCGGCGATCGTCGGGCCGGCGCGCGGCGATATCTTTACCGGTTCGGGCTATGATGCGGGAGAGCTCGCCGGCACCGTGCGCAACGACGCCGATTTTTATATACTCATTCCGAAGGCGGCGGCGCAGAGGTTCGGCTGATGGCCCCGGAACGGCAGAACAAGGAACGAAAGCTCAATACGGAGGACCGTATCCTTTGGGGTAAGGTCGCCAAGAGCACACGTCCCATGCCGGGCCGAATGGCTGACATCGAGGCTTTCGAGGCGGCGCTGCAGGCCGAAGCCGAAAGCGAGGAAAACAGCCGCGCCGCAAAGACAAAGCCAGCGGCCGTATCAGCGGAAACCCAGGAAGCCCCGGCGCCCGTAAAGCAGCCGGCCGGTCGCCACCATCCGCTGGAACGTCCCGTCAAGCGCAAGATCGCCAAGGGGCATCTGGCGCTCGAAGCGCGCATCGACCTTCACGGCCTCATCCAGAGCGAGGCGCATGGAATGCTTCTGGATTTCCTGTTGCGGGCGCATGGCCGCGGCCTTCGCCATGTGCTCGTCATAACCGGCAAAGGCAGCTCAATGGGCAGCGAAGGAGCGCTGAAGCGCGCCGTGCCGCTCTGGTTTTCCAAGCCGGAGTTCCGCTTTCTGATCTCCTCCTACGAGACGGCGGCGCAGCATCATGGAGGCGAGGGTGCGCTCTATATCCGTCTGTCGCGGTTGAAGGGAGAGAAGCTTTGACCCCTTTCGGCGAAGCGGTGCGAAAGTTGAGATTGCGCAAGGGCGTCTCGCAGAAGCAGATGGCGGCTGCCCTCAATGTAACGCCGGCTTATTTATCCGCCTTAGAACATGGAAAGCGCGGTTTACCGACCTTCGACCTTTTGCAGCGCATTGCCGGATATTTCAATATCATCTGGGACGAGGCCGAGGAGCTGTTTTTGCTGGCTCGGTTTTCCGACCCGCGCGTCGTCGTCGACACCTCCGGGCTTGCGTCGGAATATACGACCTTCGTCAACCATTTGGCCGGCAAGATCCGCAACCTTGACGCAGCAACCATCCGCGAGCTATCCCGGGTTCTGGAAAATGCCGGAAAAACCGGCTGAAAACCGCCTTAATCCCCTGTTTTATACCTGATTTCGGGGCCTTCCGTTTGGAAGTTCGGGATGAAACACCCTATATTCAGGCAAAGAAAAACCGCTGATTCGCTAGGGATCGGCGAGATTCTCTAAACGCTGGAAAGACTTCAATAAAATGACCGATATAACCGAAAACGGCGGCAGCGCCGAATATGGCGCAGACAGCATCAAGGTTCTGAAGGGCCTTGACGCCGTGCGCAAGCGTCCCGGGATGTATATCGGTGATACGGATGACGGCTCGGGCCTGCATCACATGGTCTATGAGGTCGTCGACAACGCCATCGACGAGGCTTTGGCCGGTCATGCCGACATCGTGACGGTCACGCTCAATCCCGATGGCTCGGTCACGGTGACGGATAACGGCCGCGGCATCCCGACGGCCATTCACTCAGGCGAAGGTGTTTCGGCAGCTGAGGTTATCATGACCCAGCTTCATGCTGGCGGCAAGTTCGACCAGAATTCCTACAAGGTCTCCGGCGGTCTGCATGGCGTTGGCGTTTCGGTCGTCAACGCATTGTCCGTCTGGCTGCGCCTGAAGATCCGCCGTCACGGCAAGATTCATGAGATGAGCTTCACCCATGGCGTGGCCGATGCGCCGCTGAAGGAAACGGGTGAGGCCGGCGATGCGACCGGCACCGAAGTCAGCTTCATGCCGAGCTCCGAAACCTTCACCATGATTGAGTTCGATTACGGCACGCTGGAACATCGCCTGCGCGAACTCGCCTTCCTCAATTCCGGTGTCCGCATCCTTTTGACCGACAAGCGCCATTCCGATGTCAGGCAGGAAGAGTTGCTTTACGACGGCGGCCTGGAAGCCTTTGTTTCCTATCTCGATCGCGCCAAGAAGCCGCTGGTCCAGAAGCCTGTGTCGATCCGCAGCGAAAAGGACGGCATCACGGTCGAAGTGGCGATGTGGTGGAACGACAGCTACCACGAAAATGTGCTCTGCTTCACCAACAACATCCCGCAGCGCGATGGCGGCACGCATATGGCCGGCTTCCGCGCCGCTCTGACGCGTCAGATCACCTCCTATGCCGACACCTCGGGCATCACCAAGAAGGAAAAGGTGACGCTGACCGGCGATGATTGCCGCGAAGGCCTGACTGCCGTGCTGTCGGTCAAGGTTCCCGATCCGAAATTCTCGTCGCAGACCAAGGACAAGCTGGTTTCCTCGGAAGTCCGGCCGGTCGTCGAAAGCCTCGTCAACGAGGCGCTCGGCACATGGCTGGAAGAACATCCCTCCGATGCCAAGGTTCTGGTCGGTAAGGTCGTCGAGGCTGCTGCCGCCCGCGAAGCCGCCCGCAAGGCGCGTGAACTGACCCGCCGCAAGGGTGCGCTTGATATCGCATCGCTGCCCGGCAAGCTCGCCGATTGCTCCGAGCGCGATCCCGCCAAGTCGGAAGTCTTCCTCGTCGAGGGTGACTCGGCAGGCGGCTCGGCCAAGCAGGGCCGTTCGCGTGAAAACCAGGCCATCCTGCCGCTGCGCGGCAAGATCTTGAACGTCGAACGCGCCCGCTTCGACAAGATGCTGTCGAGCCAGGAAATCGGCACGCTGATCACAGCACTCGGAACCGGCATCGGCAAGGACGAGTTCAACGTCGAAAAGCTGCGCTACCACAAGATCATCATCATGACGGACGCAGACGTCGACGGCGCGCATATCCGCACCCTGCTTCTGACCTTCTTCTTCCGTCAGATGCCCGATCTCATCGAGCGCGGTCATCTCTACATCGCCCAGCCGCCGCTCTATAAGGTGACGCGTGGCAAGTCGGTGCAATATGTCAAGGACGAGAAGGCGCTGGAAGAATATCTGATCGGCCAGGGCACCGACGATGCGAGCCTGCGTCTCGGCAATGGCGAAGTCCGCACCGGTCAGGATCTGCGCGAGGCGATCTATGACGCGCTGCGTCTGCGCACGCTGATCGACAATCTGCATTCCCGCTATAATCGTTCCGTCGTCGAGCAGGCAGCGATCGCCGGTGCGCTCAATGCCGAAATGGTCAGCGATCCCACCCGTGCGGAAGCGCTCGCCAATGACGTTGCCAAGCGGCTTGACGTCATTGCCGAGGAAACCGAGCGCGGCTGGACCGGCGCCGTGACCGGCGAGGGCGGACTGCGCTTCGAGCGCACGGTGCGCGGCGTCAAGGAAGTCGTCTTCCTCGATATGGCGCTGATCGGCTCGCAGGATGCCCGCCTCATCGATCAGCTCGGTGCACGTCTGAAGGAAGTATACGTCACGCCGCCGAAGCTCACTCGCCGCGATGGCGAGACGGAGATTTCCGGGCCTCGTCAGCTGCTGGATACGATCTTTGCCGGCGGCCGCAAGGGTCTGACGCTGCAGCGCTACAAGGGCCTCGGTGAGATGAATGCCGAGCAGCTCTGGGAAACGACGCTCGATCCGAACGTCCGTACGCTGTTGCAGGTGAGGGTTACGGACGCAACCGATGCCGATGGGCTGTTTGCCCGGCTCATGGGCGATGAGGTCGAGCCACGGCGCGAGTTCATTCAGGACAATGCGCTGAACGTCGCCAATCTCGACATCTGATAGTCCACTTGAGAAATGAAAAAAGCCCGCTGAACTTCCCGGCGGGCTTTTTCTTTGGAGCAATTCCAGGAAAAGTGCGTGGCGGTTTTCCGTCCGGAATTGCTGGAAAACAAACAGATAGAGCGGTTCAGAGTTCCTGTGAAAAGTTGAACCGCTCTAGCATCAACTACTTAGCGACGAATGTGCCGTTGAAGGCGACGTCGGACAGCGGGTTGCGCTGGTTCGGCACTTCACGCTCTCTGAGCTTTTCCGGCAGCTGGTTCTTGTCGCCGATCTTGCCGATCGCAACTGCAGCCTCGACGCGGAAGCCTTCCGGAATACCGAGAACCTCGTAGGATTTCTCGACATGGAAGCCACCCATGCCATGGGCCGCATAGCCGGCTAGATGTGCCTGGATCGCCAGGAAGCCCCAGGCGGCACCGGCATCGAAGGAATGGCTGTAGCTGGGCTTCTGTTCGGCGGAACCGAGTTCGCCGCTATGGGTGCGCGAGATGACGAAGAGCAGCGCCGAGGCGGATTTCGCCCAACCCTGGTTGAACTCGACGAGAAGGCTGAGGAACTTGTCCCAGTTTTCCGAACCGCGCAGGGCGTAGACGAAACGCCAGGGCTGGAGATTCGAGGCGGATGGCGCCCAGTGGGCGGCTTCGAGAATAGTCAGCAGATCCGCTTCCGGAATGGCTTCGCTGGTATAGGCACGGGGCGACCAGCGGTCGAGAAAGAGCTTGTCGATCGGATATTGGGATTCGCGGCCGTTGCTTGATGTCATGAGGGCTTCTTTCCTTGGAGACGGTGGCCGCAAGCCGGTGGAGGCCGGCAGTTGGCTGGTTATGGACATGGGTGAGGAATCTACATTCCGGCTGCACGGGCGGCCCAGGTCACGTCGAGCTCTTCACGGAAGGCGAAGCGCTTGAGGTGATCGGCGACGACGCCCTGCATGCGCTCGAGGTCTTCGGGCTTGTCGACCGTCAGCGTCATGACCAGGGTGCCGGGCTCAGCCAGAAGAGCAAGCGAGCTTTCCGGGCTGAAGGGCACCTTGCCGGCAGCCGCGTCGAATTCCACGCTGAAGCGATGGCTCCAATGTTTGCAGAGCTGCTGGAGATAGCGGCTGGCATGGTTGGTCTTAACGTTGGAAACGGATGTCGCCATGGGATTTCTCCAATAAGCCTGATCGCGAAACGCATGACTTCATACATAGAGACATCAGCACTCGCCAGGTAGACAGTCTGTTTCAAGTTTGCGTTATTCCAGTGAAATTCTGTTCCGCTATGCTGTGCTGACGAAGAACGCGCGCGAGTGGAGGCAGGCCTTGCTGGTAGATGGAAAATGGACCGAGGATTGGCAGCCGGTCCAGGCCAAGGATGAGAAGGGCGGTTTCGTTCGCCAGGTTTCAAGCTTCCGCAACTGGGTAACGCCTGATGGCCGGCCCGGGCCGACGGGCAAAGGCGGTTTTGCGGCCGAGGCCGGACGTTATCATCTATACGTCGCGCTGATCTGCCCCTGGGCGTCCCGCACCTTGATCGGCCGCAAGCTCAAGGGTCTGGAAGAAACGATTTCCGTTTCCGTCGCCGAACCCATGCTCTCCAAGCAGGGCTGGCGGTTTGGCGATTATCCCGGCGCCACGAACGATCCGGTCAACGGCGCCACCTACATGCACGAGATTTATACGAAGGCCGATCCGGCCTTCACCGGTCGCGCCACGGTTCCGGTCCTTTGGGACAAGCAGACGGGCACGGTCGTCAACAACGAATCGGCCGATATCCTGCGCATGATGAACGACGGCTTCGGTGATCTCGCAGGGCATGACATCGATCTTTACCCAGCGAGCAGGCGTGACGAGATCGATAGCTTCAATGCCCGGATCTACCCCGTTCTCAACAATGGCGTCTATCGCGCGGGCTTCGCCACGACGCAGATCGCCTATGAAGAATCTTTTCGAGAGGTATTCGACTGCCTCGATTGGGTCGAGACCGAGCTGGAGGGCAAGGGTTTCCTCTTCGCCGACAATCCCACGGAAAGCGACATCAGGCTGTTCGTCACCCTCGTCCGTTTCGATGTCGCGTACCATGGCTTGTTCAAATGCAATCTGCGCCGGCTGTCGGACTACGCCAATCTCCAGTCTTTCTGCCGCCGCATGCTCGATTGGCCCGGCATCGCCGAAACCGTGAATTTCGACCACATCAAGCGCGGTTACTATTCGATCGCGTCTCTCAATCCGACGGGAATCGTGCCGCTCGGGCCGGCGCTGGACGAGCTGTTCTGATACTCGACTGCCCCGGAAAAGCCGTCTAAGGTCCGCCTCGTTTTGATGGAATAGGGAGGACCGTCATGAATTGGGAGGAGTTCCGGCAGTGGTCGGAGAAAGCGGCGAATTGGGGGGCGGATTATCGCGCGTCGCTTCGTGACAGGCCGGTACGGGCAAGGATGGCGCCTGGTGAGATCGCAGCGCATATCGCTGATTCCCCGCCGGTAACAGGCGAAGCCATGGAGGATATCTTTAGGGATTTCGAGGATATCCTGGTGCCTGGCATGACGCACTGGCAGCATCCGCGTTTCTTTGCCTATTTCCCCGCCAATGCCGCCCCCGTTTCGGTGATCGCCGAATATCTGGTCAGCGCCATCGCCGCCCAATGCATGCTCTGGCAGACTTCGCCCTCCGCGACCGAGCTTGAAACGAAGGTCGTCGATTGGCTGCGTCAGGCCCTCGGCTTGCCGGAAACCTTCACCGGCGTCATCCAGGATTCCGCCTCGACCGCAACGCTCGCCGCCGTTCTGGTCATGCGCGAGAAAGCGCTGAACTGGCAGGGCAATGCGGGCGGGCTTGCCGGAAACAAGGCGGTGCGCATCTACTCCACCGATCAGGTCCACACGTCCATCGACCGCGCCATCTGGATATCAGGTGTAGGCGAGGAAAATCTGGTGCGCATTCCCTCAGGCGGCGTGAGCAAGGCCATGGACCCGAAGGCTCTTGCCGCCGCGATCGAGCGCGATCTTGCCGCCGGCCTGCTGCCGGCCGGCGTCATCGCCTGCGTTGGCGGCACCAGCGTCGGTGCCTGTGACGATATCGCAGCCGTCGTCGATGTCGCGCATGCACATGGGCTATACGTGCATGTCGATGCCGCCTGGGCCGGCTCGGCGATGATTTGCCCGGAATTCCGCACCCTGTGGCAGGGCGTCGAACGCGCCGATTCCATCGTCTTCAATCCGCATAAATGGCTCGGCGCGCAGTTCGATTGCTCCGTCCAGTTCGTGCGCGAGCCGGAGACGCTGGTCCGAACGTTGGCGATCCAGCCGGAATATCTGCGCACCCATGGCCATGACGGCATCATCAACTATTCGGAATGGTCGGTGCCGCTCGGCCGCCGCTTCCGTGCGCTGAAGCTCTGGTTCCTGCTGCGCTATCACGGCCTGGAAGGGTTGCGGACGATGATCCGCAACCATGTCTCCTGGTCGCAGAATCTGGCGAGGCGCCTTGCCGCCGAACCGGATTTCGAAATCGTCACCGAACCGTTCCTGTCGCTATTCTCCTTCGATCACAAGGCGCCGACAGGCGTCGATCAGGAAAGCCACACCCAGCGGCTTCTCAATGCCATCAACAATGACGGCCGTATCTACCTGACGCAGACCCGCGTCTCCGGACGCCTGGTCATTCGCTTCCAGGCCGGTCAGTTCGAGGCGACCGAAGCAGATGTCGATACGGCCTTCGACGTGATTGTCGAGATCGCCAGATCACTGTCCTAGGCTAGAAAAGCTGTTTTTCCGGCGCGGAGAGCCGAGCCGTGCTAGGCTCTCCAAAATCGATTGATGACACTGGTGAATAATTCGTTCATATATGGTGTCATCAATTTCGTCTTTGAAAATGCAGGGAAGGAAAATCCATGAAACTGTTGCGTGTTGGCGAAGTCGGCAAGGAGAAGCCGGCGCTTCTCGATAGCGACGGCAAGATCCGCGATCTCTCCGCCCATGTCGCCGATATCGGTGGCGAGGCCATTTCGCCCGCGGGCCTGGCAAAGATCGCAGCTCTCGATCCGAAGAGCCTGCCCGAGCTGACGGAAGGCCGCCTCGGCGCTTGCGTTGCGGGCACCGGCAAGTTCATCTGCATTGGCCTGAATTTTTCCGACCACGCTGCCGAAACCGGCGCTACCGTACCGCCGGAGCCGATCATCTTCATGAAGGCAAGCTCGGCCATCGTCGGCCCGAACGACAACGTGCTCATCCCGCGCGGCTCCGAAAAGACCGACTGGGAAGTCGAACTCGGCGTTGTCATCGGCAAGACGGCAAAATATGTCAGCGAGGCCGATGCGCTCGATTATGTCGCCGGTTACTGCGTCTCGCACGACGTCTCCGAACGCGCCTTCCAGACCGAGCGTTCGGGACAGTGGACCAAGGGCAAGTCCTGCGACACCTTCGGCCCGATCGGCCCCTGGCTCGTCACCAAGGACGAGGTTGCCGACCCGCAGAATCTCGGCATGTGGCTGAAGGTCAACGGCAAGACGATGCAGAACGGTTCCACCAAGACCATGGTCTATGGCGTCGCCTTCCTCGTCTCTTACCTTAGCCAGTTCATGTCGCTGCATCCGGGCGACGTCATCTCCACCGGCACGCCTCCCGGCGTCGGCATGGGCATGAAGCCGCCGCAGTACCTGAAGCCGGGCGATGTCGTCGAGCTCGGCATGGAAGGCTTGGGCACGCAGCGCCAGACCTTCCTCGCCGACGCGTAAGGCGTGCGAAGCTCAGGAACTTTAACCTTTTGAGATCATTCTTGATGCCGGGGAAGCGATTCTCCGGCGTTTTTTATAGATAAGAACCAATTCTGGTTATGTTGCTCTGCAGCAAAAACTGCTAGGCTGGATAGTAAGAGCTTAAAGGATGAGAGGCGCGCAGCGGAGCTGCGATCATCCTGCTACGTGGCGCGACCGGAGGAGCGACGCAGCGAAGACAGCGACACGCAAGGCGCGTGCGTTTCAATGATCTAGGTGATTTGCGCGGTCGCATACCCGCATCACGAAAGGTAAAGCCCCCATGTTTTATCAGTTTTACGAACTCAATCATGCCGCTCTCGCCCCTTTTCGCGCTGCGGCAGACATGATGCGCCTGGCCTATGCCAATCCCCTCAATCCTCTCTCGCACACCGTGTTCGGCCGCACATTGACCGCAAGCCTCGAGGTTTTCGAGCGCACGACCAGGCGTTACGGCAAGCCGGAATTCGGCCTTCATCAGACGCAGATCGATGGCAAGTCCGTCTCCGTGCATGAAAAGATCGTCTGGAAGAAGCCCTTCTGCAATCTCATCCATTTCGAGCGCAGTCTGCCCGCCGGTCATGGCGCTGACCCTCGCATCCTGATCGTCGCCCCGATGTCGGGCCACTATGCGACGCTGCTGCGCGGCACGGTGGAAGCCCTGCTGCCGGGCGCCGACGTCTATATCACCGACTGGATCGATGCCCGCATGGTGCCGATGACCGAAGGCAGCTTCGATCTGGAGGACTATATCGATTATGTAATCGAGATGCTGCATCACCTCGGGCCAGACACGCATGTCGTTGCCGTCTGTCAGCCGTCCGTGCCGGTTCTGGCTGCTGCCGCCGTGATGGAAGCGGCGGGCGACCGTTTGGCTCCCTCGTCGATGACGCTGATGGGCGGGCCGATCGATACCCGCATCAACCCGACGGCGGTCAACCAGCTCGCCAAGGACAGGCCGCTGGAATGGTTTGCCGACAATGTCGTCATGAACGTGCCCTGGCCGCAGCCGGGCTTCCTGCGCCCGGTCTATCCCGGCTTCCTGCAGCTTTCCGGCTTTATGTCGATGAACCTCGACCGGCATATGATCGCGCAGAAGGACTTCTTCGTCCATCTCGTCAAGAATGACGGCGAGCCGGCCGAGAAGCATCGCGATTTCTACGACGAATATCTGGCCGTCATGGATCTGACGGCGGAATTCTATCTGCAGACGGTCGATCAGGTCTTCATCAAGCACGCGCTGCCCAAGGGCGAACTCATGCATCGTGGCCAGCGCGTCGATCCCTCGGCGATCCGCAATGTCGCACTTTTGACCGTCGAGGGAGAGAACGACGATATCTCCGGCGTCGGCCAGACGCATGCGGCGCAGACCATCTGCACCGGTATTCCCGACCACATGCGCATGCACTATCTGCAGCCGGATGTCGGCCACTACGGCGTCTTCAACGGCTCGCGCTTCCGCCGCGAAATCGCGCCGCGCATTCTGGCCTTCACGCGTGAGCACGCACGCACCGGCCGTTCGGTCGTCAAGCGGGTCATCAAGGGCGGCAAGTCGGCCTGAGGCCATTCAAAAAATCAGGAGCAAGGACATGATGGCGGTCGAAGGACCCATCATGCCCGCGTGAGCCCTATCGCCACCAGCGCAAAATATTAGCTTTTGTTGAATTAATATGGCAGATTCAAGCACTTGTCCGATTCCGCCTGGCGATCCCATTGAAGCCTCACGAAGAGGTTACCATCTCGATTCCAGCGGTACCGCAGATGATCGGGCCGTTTACCGCGCCGCGCGTCCTTGGAACGCGCTGAGATGCAGGTAGAGCTTTAAAAACCGCGCATAAGCCTTTCCATCGATCGATATCGGTCGAGGGTGGATGCGCCGTGTGAGGATACCTGACAATGAACCAATCTGCATTGCTTCGCCCGGATTGGACTCCGGCTACTATTGCCCTGATGGTACTAGGCTTCGTGGTCTTCTGGCCGCTCGGCCTCGCCATGCTCGCCTATATTCTCTTCGGGGAACGTTTGCGGGAATTCAAACGGGATGTAAACGAAAGGACCGACGGCATGTTTGGTGGCTGCGGACGCTATCGTCATCGTCATCGCCATTCCTTCTCCTCGACCGGCAACGTCGCCTTCGACGATTGGCGCAAGGCTGAGCTTGAGCGCCTCGAACAAGAGCGCCGCAAGCTCGACGAGATGCGCGCCGAGTTCGACACCTATGCCCGCGAACTGCGCCGTGCCAAGGATCAGGAAGAGTTCGACCGTTTCATGCGCGAGCGCAACAGCGTCAAGCGCAATGACAATGGCGGCTCGCCGACCGAATTCCAGACGCCGTGATGGGCTGTGAGAGCGGTCGCATCATATAGTCGAAACCGGCATCATCGGATGCCGGTTTTCCTTTGCCAGAAACCGCAAGGCACGTCGCGCAAAAGTGCGCGGCGGTTTTGCGATAACGACATGCCTAAATCGAAGACCGAAGCGCAAGGAGCAAATCTGAAAGATTGCGACGCGCTTTGGCGAATCATATAAAACTGCCTTCATGTTTCCGTTGCTCTCCAGATCCCGCAAACCGCAAGCCAAGTTGGCCGCGCCGGAAACGCGCACCCTCGATGTCGCCGGCCGGCTGATGCCGCTGACGATCCGCCAGCACGAGCGCGCGACCCGCATCACGCTCAGGATCGAGCCTGGCGGGCGATCGCTGAAGATGACCATTCCGCGCGGCCTTGCCGCCCGTGAGGTCAATGCCTTCCTCGACCGGCATCAGGGCTGGCTGCTGACGAAACTCGCGAAGTTCTCGGCCGACAGCAGCCTGCGCGGTGGCAGCGAAATCCTCCTGCGCGGCGTGCGGCACCGGATCGAGCATACCGGCAGCCTGCGCGGCCTCACCGAAGCTGTTGTCGTCGAGGGCAAGCCGGTCCTGCGCGTCAGCGGCATGCCCGAACATGCCGGCCGCCGCATTGCCACCTTCCTCAAGAAGGAGGCCCGCGCCGATCTGGAAAAGCTTGTAGCGGTCCATGCCAGGACCATCCGCGCCACCGTGACGTCAATTACGATGAAGGATACCCGCAGCCGCTGGGGCTCCTGCTCCTCGCAGGGAAACCTGAGCTTCTCCTGGCGCATCGTCATGGCGCCGCCGCTTGTTATCGATTACCTCGCCGCCCACGAAGTCGCGCATTTGCGTGAGATGAACCACGGCCCGCGGTTCTGGGCGCTCTGCCGCAAGCTCTGCCCCGACATGGATGAGGCCAAGGCCTGGCTGAAGCGCCATGGCAGCCAGCTGCACGCGATCGACTTTGAATGAGCAGGCTGTTTGGCTCCTATCCGGCGCTTGAAACTCGCTTTCGATATTGCGCCGTTTGGTAGGCGGCGACGGCCTTGCGCCAATTGCGGCTGCTCTTTGAGGTAGGGATTTCCGTTTTGTCTCGCGCCGCCGTTCATTCGGGCGCGACGATGCGGATGGGACGCGTCCCAATCGGAGCGCCGGTTGCCCGATCGATGGTGATGGGGTCGATTTCGCTACCGGTCTCGGCATCGAAAAACCTGGTTACATGATCGCAGGGTCGATGCTTCCTTCCCCATGCACCGATCGCAAACAGTACGGGTAGGAAGTCCTGCCCGGCCTTTGTCAGCACATATTCATCGCGGGGTGGCCGCTCGGAATAGCGTCGCTTCTCCAGCAGGCCATCTTCCGTAAGCGCGGCCAGTCGGCCGGTCAGCATCGTCGGCGCGATGCCAAGGCTCTTGCGAAAATCGTCAAAACGCGTGAGCCCCGCATGGGCGTCCCGCATGATCAGCATGCTCCATGCATCGCCCACCAAAGCAAGGCTGCGGGCGATCATGCATGGCTGGTTCGAAAGATTCTTCATATCGATATCTTTTTGATAGTGACTTACTACTGATTTGATAGTAACAGAATGCGCATCGATGTTCCATGCCAAAATGAACGCGCTGCTCATTGTTTGAGCCCTGTCGCCATAAGTTTGGAAAGAGAAAGTCAGTGTGATGAAAGCATTTCTGATCGACCGTTATGCGAAGGGCGCCGCTCTGCGGCTTGGCGAGGTGCCCGAGCCGGAATTGCGGGAGAGCGACGTGCTCGTCCAGATCCATGCCACAAGCGTAAATCCGCTGGATGGCAAGATCAGGGACGGCGAGTTCAAGCTCATTCTGCCATACAGGCTGCCGTTGATCCTCGGCAACGATGTGGCAGGCGTCGTGATCCGGGTTGGACCGAAAGTCCGACGCTTCAAGCCGGGTGACGAAGTCTATGCGCGTCCGGCCAAGGACCGTATCGGCACATTCGCGGAGGTCATCGCGATGGACGAGGCCGATGTGGCGATAAAGCCGAAAAACCTGACGATGGAAGAAGCGGCATCGCTGCCGCTGGTTGCGCTGACCGCCTGGCAGGCGCTTGTCGAACGGGCAAACGTGAAGAAGGGGCAGAAGGTTCTTATCCATGCCGGCTCGGGCGGCGTCGGAACGATTGCCATCCAACTTGCCAAACATGTTGGTGCGACCGTGGCGACAACGACGAGCACGGCCAATATCGATCTGGTTAGAAGTTTCGGAGCGGATGTCGTCGTCGACTACAGGAAGGATAATTTCGAAGAGGTCCTGCAGGGATATGACGTCGTGCTGAATAGTCTTGGCAAGGATACGCTGGAAAAATCGCTTCGCGTCCTGAGGCCGGGCGGGAAGATTATCTCGATCTCCGGTCCGCCAGATCCGGAGTTTGCGAGAGAAATCGGCGCCGGCTGGCCGCTTCAACAGGTCATGCGCCTCTTGAGCGCCGGTATACGGAGGAAGTCGAAACGTCATGGCGTCGGTTATTCGTTCCTCTTCATGGCGGCGAACGGCGGACAGCTCGGCGAGATCGCCTCGCTGGTCGAGGCTGGGGCCATCCGGCCCGTCGTGGATCAGGTCTTTCCATTCGAGAAGGCCAACGAGGCGCTGGCCTACGTCGAAACCGGTCGCGCCAAGGGTAAGGTCGTGATCGCGGTAAAGTGAAGCACAGGCAGCCTTTCAGAAGGGCTGCCGTCCACTCTTCCGGCCAAGGAAACGTTGCCGGCCGACGCCTCCCGACCGCCTAAAATTCCCTTGTACGTCGCCTTTAGGCTCGACTCTTTTGAAATTTCATGTCACTCCGCTGCCATGAACCCCGATATCAAAATTTGTGGTCTGAAGACGCCGGAAGCGGTGGATCGCGCTCTTGAGCGCGGCGCTACCCATATCGGTTTCATCTTCTTTGAAAAGAGCCCGCGCTATATCGAGCCGGATCTCGCCGGCCAGCTGGCGGAGCGCGCCCGCGGCAAGGCGAAGATCGTTGCCGTCACGGTCAATCCCACCAATGACGATCTCGATGAGATCATGTCGCTGGTAAAGCCTGATATGCTGCAGCTCCATGGCAGCGAAAGCCCAGAGCGTGTGCTGACCATCAAAGCGGTTTATAATGTCCCGGTCATGAAGGCCATGTCGGTGCGCGAGGCCGACGACCTGAAGCGGGTGGAATCCTATATCGGCATTGCCGACCGCTTCCTGTTCGATGCCAAGCCGCCGGCCGGCTCGGAACTTCCGGGCGGAAACGGCGTGTCCTTCGATTGGGGCCTGATGAGCTGGCTCGACGATCGGGTTGACTACATGCTGTCGGGCGGCGTCAACAAGGACAATGTCGCCGAGGCGCTGGCCTCCACCAAGGCCAGCGGCATCGATCTTTCCTCTGCGCTCGAAAGCGCGCCGGGCGTGAAGGATCTCGGGAAGATCGACCAGTTTTTCGACGCTTTTGCAGAAGCATGCCTGCCGGAACCGGCAGCAGGGAGTAGAAAGTGAACCAGACGCCTAAACTCAATTCCTTCCGCGCCGGCCCCGACGAGGACGGCCGCTTCGGTATTTACGGCGGTCGTTTCGTTGCCGAAACGCTCATGCCGCTGATCCTGGACCTGCAGGAGGAATGGGCGAAGGCGAAGGACGATCCGGCCTTCCAGGCGGAGCTGAAGTCGCTCGGCACGCATTATATCGGCCGCCCGAGCCCGCTTTATTTCGCTGAGCGCCTGACGGCTGAGCTCGGTGGCGCGAAGATCTATTTCAAGCGCGAAGAGCTGAACCACACCGGCTCGCACAAGATCAACAATTGCATCGGCCAGATCCTGCTCGCCAAGCGCATGGGCAAGACCCGTATCATCGCTGAAACCGGCGCCGGCCAGCATGGCGTGGCGTCGGCGACGGTTGCCGCCCGCTTCGGCCTTCCCTGCGTCGTCTACATGGGCGCCACCGACGTCGAGCGCCAGGCGCCGAACGTCTTCCGCATGAAGCTGCTGGGCGCCGAGGTTATCCCGGTCACCGCCGGTAGCGGCACGCTGAAGGACGCGATGAACGAGGCCCTTCGCGACTGGGTCACCAATGTCGAAGATACCTATTACCTGATCGGCACGGCCGCCGGCCCGCATCCCTATCCGGAAATGGTCAGGGATTTCCAGGCCGTCATCGGCACGGAAGCTCGGGCGCAGATGCTGGAAGCCGAAGGCCGCCTGCCGGATCTGGTCATCGCGGCCGTCGGCGGCGGTTCGAACGCCATCGGCATCTTCCATCCCTTCCTCGATGACGAGAGCGTCAAGATCGTTGGCGTCGAAGCCGGCGGCAAAGGCTTGCAAGGTGACGAGCATTGCGCCTCCATCACCGCCGGTTCGCCCGGCGTGCTGCATGGCAACCGCACCTATCTGCTGCAGGACGGCGATGGCCAGATCAAGGAAGGTCATTCGATTTCGGCCGGTCTCGATTACCCCGGCATCGGCCCGGAACATTCCTGGCTGAACGATATCGGCCGCGCCGAATACGTGCCGATCATGGACCATGAGGCGCTGGAAGCCTTCCAGACGCTGACGCGCCTCGAAGGCATCATTCCGGCGCTCGAGCCGAGCCATGCGCTCGCCGAAGTGATCAAGCGCGCCCCGAAGATGGGCAAGGACGAGATCATCCTGATGAACCTCTCCGGCCGCGGCGACAAGGACATCTTCACCGTCGGCAAGATTCTGGGAATGTGAGTTAGACGCCATGACCGCACGTATGGACAAACGCTTCGCCGCTCTGAAGGCTGAAGGCCGCCCGGCACTCGTCACCTATTTCATGGGTGGCGATCCCGACTACGAGACCTCGCTCGGCATCATGAAGGCGCTGCCGGAAGCCGGCGCCGACGTCATCGAGCTCGGCATGCCCTTTTCCGATCCCATGGCCGATGGCCCGGCGATCCAGCTTGCCGGCCAGCGCGCCCTGAAGGCCGGCCAGACGTTGAAGAAGACGCTGCAGCTCGCCGCCGATTTCCGTAAGGTCGATACCGATACGCCGATCGTGCTGATGGGCTATTACAATCCGATCTATATCTACGGTGTCGAAAAGTTCCTCGACGATGCGATTGCCGCCGGCATCGACGGCCTGATCGTCGTCGACCTGCCGCCGGAAATGGATGACGAACTCTGCATTCCCGCCATCAACAAGGGCATCAACTTCATCCGTCTGGCAACGCCGACCACCGATGACAAGCGCTTGCCGGCAGTTCTGAAGAATACGTCCGGTTTCGTCTACTATGTCTCGATGAACGGCATCACAGGGTCGGCTCTGCCAGACCCGTCGCTGGTGTCGGGTGCCGTCCAGCGCATCAAGCAGCACACAGATCTGCCGGTCTGCGTCGGCTTCGGCGTCAAGACGGCCGAACATGCCAAGGTCATCGGCGGCTCCGCGGACGGCGTCGTCGTCGGCACCGCCATTGTCAACCAGATCGCTACCAGCCTTACCAAGGATGGCAAGGCGAGCGCTGACACCATCCAGGCCGTGGCGACCCTTGTGCGCGGCCTGTCCACCGGAACGCGTTCCGCCCGCCTTGTTGCCGCCGAATAGTTTCCCCATATAGGCCTTCCGGCAATCCCTTGCGGATTGAGGAAAAGCCCTATGGGCATTTGGTGACGACTAGGCTATCGATTAATTCGGTCGATTAGGAGTTTCGAATTGAACTGGATCACGAACTACGTCCGCCCGCGGATCAATTCCATGCTGGGCCGTCGCGAGGTTCCGGAGAATCTCTGGATCAAGTGCCCGGAAACGGGCGAGATGGTCTTCCACAAGGATCTGGAAGACAACAAGTGGGTCATCCCCGCTTCCGGTTTCCACATGAAGATGCCGGCCAGGGCCCGCCTTGCCGACCTCTTCGACAATGGTGAATACGAAGCCCTGCCGCAGCCGAAGGTGGCGCAGGACCCGCTGAAGTTCCGCGATTCGAAGAAATACACCGATCGCCTGAAGGACAGCCGCATCAAGACCGAGCAGGAGGATACGATTCTTTCCGGTCTCGGCAAGGTTCGCGGCCTGAAGCTCGTGGCGGTCGTGCATGAGTTCAACTTCATCGGCGGTTCGCTCGGCATGGCCGCCGGTGAAGCGATCGTCAAGGCCTTCGAGCGCGCTATCGCCGAGAAATGTCCGCTGGTGATGTTCCCGGCCTCCGGCGGCGCCCGCATGCAGGAAGGTATCCTGTCGCTGATGCAGCTGCCGCGCACGACCGTTGCCGTCGACATGCTGAAGGAATCGGGCCAGCCCTATGTCGTGGTTCTGACCAACCCGACCACTGGTGGCGTCACGGCCTCCTACGCCATGCTGGGCGACATTCATCTCGCCGAGCCGGGCGCCGAAATCGGCTTTGCCGGCAAGCGCGTGATCGAGCAGACTTTGCGCGAAAAACTGCCCGAGGGCTTCCAGACCTCGGAATATCTGCTGGAGCACGGCATGGTGGACATGGTCGTCAAGCGCCACGACATTCCGGACACCCTGGCAACACTTCTGAAGATCCTGACAAAGGCGCCGGCAAACGATGTGTCGGTCAAGAGCAAGAACGGTGCTGCGCTGCCGGTGGCAGCGAGCGCCTGACATCATCGATTGCCGGTAGGCGGAGGTGCGGGATGACGTCTATGGATCAATCCGCAATGAGCGAGGCAGCGCGGGAGATCGAGAAGCTCATGGGCTTGCACCCCAAGGGCTTCGACCTTTCCCTGGAGAGAATAACCCGGCTGCTTGACGTCCTCGGCAACCCCCACAAGAAATTACCGCCGGTGATCCATGTCGCCGGCACCAACGGCAAGGGATCGGTGACGGCCTTCTGCCGTGCTTTGCTCGAAGCCGGCGGCTACAGCGTGCATGTCCACACCTCGCCGCATCTCGTCAACTGGCACGAGCGCTATCGCATCGGCGTCAAGGGCGGACGTGGCAAGCTCGTCGATGATGCTGTGTTTGCCGATGTGCTCAGGCGCATCGCCAAGGCCAATGACGGGCAGAAGATCACTGTCTTCGAGATTCTGACGGCAGCGACCTTTCTTCTCTTTGCCGAACATCCGGCCGACGCCGCCGTCATCGAGGTCGGTCTTGGTGGCCGTTTCGACGCCACCAACGTCATATCCGATCCGGCCGTTTCGGTCATCATGCCGATTTCGCTTGATCACCAGCCCTATCTCGGTGATCGCGTCGAGCTGATCGCGGCCGAGAAGGCCGGCATCATGAAATCGGGCCATCCCGTGGTCATCGGCCATCAGGAATATGATGCCGCACTCGACGTGCTGATCTCGACGGCCGAGCGGCTTCGTTGCCCGACAGCCGTTTTCGGTCAGGATTTTTCAGCCCACGAGGAATATGGCAAGCTCGTCTATCAGGACGAGTTTGGCCTTGCCGACCTGCCGCTGCCGCGCCTGCCGGGTCGCCACCAATACAGCAATGCCGCCGCCGCCATCCGCGCCGTCAAGGCCGCCGGTTTCGTGGTTACCGAAGCGATGATGGAAAGGGCGATGACGTCGGTCGAATGGCCCGGACGCCTGCAGCGGCTGACGGAAGGTGAGCTGATGGCGCATGCGCCGGCGCGCGCGGAGATCTGGGTCGATGGCGGCCACAATCCCGGTGCCGGCGAAGTCATTGCCGAGGCCATGGCCAATTTCGAGGAGCGTCAGCCGCGGCCGCTGTTCCTGATCATCGGCATGATCAATACCAAGGACCCTGTGGGATATTTCAAGGCCTTTGCCGGTCTTGCGGAAAAGGTCTATTGCGTGCCGATCCGTGGCAGCGAAGCCATGATCGATCCGGTCATCCTGGCGAATGCCGCCTATGATGCTGGCCTTGTCGCGGAGCCCATGTCGAGCGTGGGTGATGCGCTGGATGCGATCAAGGTTTTCGCGGTGCCGAATTCGCCAGCCCCGCGCATTTTGATCGGAGGCTCTCTCTATCTGGTCGGCGACGTCCTCTCCGATAACGGCACGCCGCCTCGGTAACACCAGAGTATTACGTCATTCGCGCAACAAAAAGCCCCGCACGAAGCGGGGCTTTTTGTTTCATGCGATCGATACCGATCAGGCTGCGCTGGAGATCCAGTTCTGCAGGGCCGTCTTCGGAGCGGCGCCGACCTTGATGTCAGCGACTTCGCCGGCCTTGAACATGGCAAGCGTCGGAATCGAACGAACGCCGAACTGGGCAGCCAGTTCCGGGTTTTCGTCGATATTGAGCTTGGCAACCTTGACCTTGCCTTCGAACTGCACGGCAAGCTCTTCGAGAGCCGGAGCGATCATCTTGCACGGGCCGCACCATTCGGCCCAGAAATCAACAACGACAGGCTCTGCGGACTGCAGCACTTCGGTGGCGAAGTTGGAGGTATCGACTTTAATGGTAGCCATAGGCTGCTCCTTTACCAGGATTTGCGGTTGCTAGATATGTGATGGTACGGCGCCCAAATTTCAATATTTGGTATTTCACTTTGTTTCGAGCTCCGCAAGCGCCAATGCCAGCGCCCTATCGGACAGCGTATAGATCGAGGCATTTTCGGTGTAGACCAGCATGCAGTCGACGCGCTTTCCCGGATAAAGCGGCGACAGGATCTCGCGGTAGATCGCGAGCTGGGCTCTGTGCGCGAAGGGAATGTTGCCTTCCTCGCCGGGCGGCACGCGATTCGTCTTGTAATCGAGAATGACGACATGGTCGTCCAGTACTGCCAGCCGATCGATGCGACCCGAGACGGCGTAGGACTGGTTGCCGAGCTTCAGCGTGCCCATGATCGAGACTTCGGCCTGCGCGTGGGTACTGAAGGTGCCCTGCAGATCCGGATGTGACAGCAGCGCCATGACGGACCTTACCAGCGCGTCTTGCTCGGCCTGAGGCCAGAAGCGTGCGGCCCGCTCCGCATAGCGCCGGGCGGCTTCGGCGCGAGCCTCGGGCGCGATCTCGGGCAATGTCTGCAGCATCCGGTGGATGAAGCGGCCCTTTTGCAGGGCGCGGTCGGATTTCGCCTTCTCGCCGAAAAGCGCCGAGGTCACCAGCAGATCGTCGGCTTCTTCATCGATGACGGTGCCGACGCCGGAAGGACTGAGCGGTCGCGGCAGGCTTCTTTGTGGCGGCAACGGGCGGCTGAGGCTCTCAGGCAGGCGAGCGCGTTCGGATCGCTTCTCATGCTCCCTAGCGGTTTCGAATTCGAGCTGGACCTGGGCAACCCGCCAGCTCAAGCCTTCCCAGTCGCCATCGGGGCCGGAAAAGGTCTTTGGCGTGCAATGCAGCTCATCGCCGCGCAAGGCGGCGGAAATCATGGAATGCCAGGTATCGGCATTTTCGCGGATGCCGCGGTAGCCGCAGATGATCAGCCGGTCGGCGGCGCGCGTCATGCCGACATAGAGCAGGCGGCGATATTCCTCCTCCGCCAGCGCCTGCAGCCTTGCCGTATCGGCCTGCGTCAGCGAATTGGCGAGTGCCGAGACCGGAACCCAAACCGGCAGCGGGGTCTGGTCGCGACCGGTTTCGATCAGCCGCATCTTTGGCAGATGCGTATGGGTGAAGGCCTTGCCACCACCGTCGACGAGGAAGACGATCGGCGCCTCCAGCCCCTTCGAGGCATGCACCGTCATGATCCGCACTTCGTTGCGGCCTTTGTCCTGCTCGCGCTTGACCGTCGGCGCTTCGAGTTCCAGCGTCGAGATGAAGGATTGCAGGCCGGGCAGGCCGCTCGTTTCATGATCGAGCGTGAAGGTCAGGAATTCGTCGAGGATATCGCTGACCTCGGTGCCGAGCCGCGCCAGAAACTGCCGCCTGCCGCCGAAGCTGCCGAGCACGCGCGCATAGAAATCATGTACGGCCAGGCTCTTCGACAGAGCAAGGAATGTGCTGAGCCGCTCGACTACTTGGCTGAAACGCTCATGGCCGTCTCCCGCAAATCTCCGCAGGTGGCTCCAGACGCTTTCCTCGTCGTCGCGATAGGCGGCAACCGCGAAGACATCCTCCTCGCTGAGATCGAACAGCGGGCTTTTCAGCAGCGCGCAAAGCGAAAGATCGTCTTCCGGCAAAAGCAGGAAGCGGCCGAGTGCGAGGAGATCCTGAATGGCGATATGGCTGGTCAGCACCAATCGGTCGGCGCCGGCGACGGGAATATTGCCGCGTCGTTTCAGGGCGCGGGTCAGCGCGTTGACGAAGCTGTCGCGCTTGCGCACCAGCACGAGAATGTCGCCGGCTTCGATGAAGCGGGCCTTGCCCTTCTCGATGATCGTTTCCCGCCCGACAAGATTGCCGATCGTCTGCGCCATCCGCCGCGCCAGGATGGCGGGCGGCGCGCTTTCCGGCGTCAAATCGAAGGGTGCCGTCCAGTCTTCTTCCCTGGCAGCCGGCTCCGGCGCGATCATCTCCCAGAGGTCGACTGCGCCGGGATGGCCGATACGGCTTGAACGATGAACGACAGGCTCGTTGACGGCGCTGAGCCCCCGCGAATTATCCGGACTGGTAAAGACATGGTCGACGGCGCCAAGCACATCGGCGGTCGAGCGAAAGGACAGAGGTAGCCGGATCGACGAGAACTTCAGGCCGCTTGCATCCACCCGCCGGCGCGTGCGATCGCTTTCCTCCGAAAAACGCTCCGGTCGCGCACCCTGGAACGAATAGATCGATTGCTTCTCGTCACCAACGGCAAAGATGGTCCTGAGCGTCGGCCGGGCGCCGTCGCCGGAAAAGAAATCCTCCGCCAGCGACTGGATGACGCTCCACTGGATCGGGCTGGTGTCCTGCGCCTCGTCGACCAGAATGTGATCGATGCCCTTGTCCAGCTTGTAATGTATCCAGGGTCCGACGCCCTTCTTGGTGAGCAGGTCGGCGGTGCGGGTGATGAGATCCTCGAAATCGAGCTGGCTGCGGCGCTTCTTCAGTTCCTCGTAGTCGCGGTTCAGCCGGTCGGCGAGGATAAGGGCGGCGCGAGTGGCCCGATACATCCGCATCAGCTTCAACCGGTCACGGCAGGCAACGACATGGGCGCGGGCTTCCGCCACCGCTTCCGCAAGTGTCGGCGCATCTGCCAGCATCGCCTTGACGAAAAACTGGCTATCCGACTTCGGTTCGCCCTTGGCGGTCAGCATGATTTTTTCGAGGATGTCGACGCGGGCGATGGGATCTGCCTCGCGCTTGGCAAGCCGCAGCGCATAGGCAATCTCCTGGGCCTTGGCGCCGCCTTTCTGATCGGCGAGCGAGAGATAGAGCTCCAGCGTGGCGCCGGAGAGGCCCGGAAGCGGCCAATAGTGTTCCGCGATGCCGGTTTCGGTATCCATAGCGGAAAGTCCGAGCCGTGCCAGCAGGGCCGCTTCGAGGCCACCTTGACGTTCAGCCGCCTCGGTGAAGCGGCGGATGGCATTGCGATTGGCGACGATATCGCCGAGCAGCGTTTCCAACCCCGATTCGTCGCCGAGATCGAGCACATAGGCGAAAGCCTGCGCCAGCTCGGCATCGCCATGCGGCGTCGCGGATGAAAGCAGCGCACGCCGGGCATCGTCAAGTAGGGTCGCTGCCGCACGATCGTCGAGAACGGAGAAATGCCCGGCGACATTGGCTTCAAGCGGAAATTGATGCAGCAAGGCCTCGCAAAAGGCATGGATCGTCTGGATCTTCAGACCGCCCGGCGTCTCCAGCGCCTTGGCGAACAGCCGGCGAGCCTCGGCAAGCTTGAAGAGATCCGGCTCCTTGCCTTCGATATCGGCGATGCGCTTTTTCAACTCCTCGTCCGGCATCGTCGCCCAGGCGGCCAGCCGGTCGAAGACGCGGTTCGACATTTCGGAGGCGGCAGCCTTGGTATAGGTGAGGCAGAGGATGGCCGAGGGCCGCGCGCCAGAGAGAAGCAGGCGGATGACGCGCTGGGTCAGCACATGCGTCTTGCCCGAGCCGGCATTGGCCGAGACCCAGGCCGAACGTTCCGGGTCGGAGGCGATCGATTGCTGGATCGTTGTCCAGCTGATCCAGATGCCGGGGTCGTCGCTGTCGGGCAGACCGGCTATTTCGCTGGCGGAAAGCTCACTCATCGCCGCCGCCTTCCTGCTCGGTCTCTGCCGTCGACCATTCGGAAACGCGGGCAAGGTGATCGTAATCGCCGCCATATTCGAACTGCTGGGCCGGGATCAACCGCGAGGAAAAGCCCTTCTCGCCCGACTGCAGCAGCGAGACGAATTTGACCAGCTGGTCCATCGATTCCTGCGCGAGATCCATAGCCGACTTCGTTTCCGTCTTGCCGCCGCGGCTGGAAAGCTCGTTGTTGACCTGGTCGACCTTGAAGCGATCGCCGGGCCGCAGCCGGACATAGAGCAGGTTCTCAGGCACCAGCCCGCCGATATTGCGGAAAGCACCGGCCTTCAGCGCATAGGCTTCCAGCGCCAGCTGCGGGTCGAGCAGCGCGCGGGCCTGCGGCGGAGAGGGATTGGAGCCGGTCTTGTAGTCGATGAGATCGGCGCCCTTGTCATTCTTGATATCGATACGGTCGGCGACGCCCGTCAACCGAATGCCGATCGGTTCGATCTCGACGCCGGCGGGCACTTCCGTCGCCGTTTGGCGCACTTGGGGCCGCCGTTCCGCTTCCCAGGCAAGGAAGGCCCGCGCTACTTCGCGGAAACGCGGCCGCCAGACGCTGTCGATATGAACGGGCAGCCGTTCGGCATCGAAGAGGTCCACAATGATCTGGTCCATGGCCAGCGTCGCATCCGGCATGCCGGCCACATGCCCCCCGCTGACGAAGCGCTCTATGATCTTGTGGTAGAGCGTACCGCGCTCAGCCGGACCGGGATCACGATTGAAGGGATCGACAGGGTCGAGCCGCAGCACGCGCCGGGCATAGATCGAATAGGGATCGCGCCGCAGCCGCCCCACTTCGCTGAAGGAGTAGCTCTTCGGCTGCAATTCCACGGGCGGCTTCGGTGCCGGTCGCAGCGCCGGAGCCTGGTTTTCGCCCTCGTCGATCATCGCGGCCCAATGGCGATATTGGTCGCCGCGGGCCTTCATGGCAGCTTCGAGGTCTTCGCCGCCAAGCGCGATCAGCCGCTGCAGCCAGCGCGACGCGACCGTCGGCGTCGAGCCCTGGCGCAGGGCGCGGGAATAGATCAGGTCGCGTGTGCCGTTCGCCATCTCGAAATCGTGCGCGAGTTGGCCGATGCGCCGCTCCGGCGGCTCCAGGCCGATCTCCGTCTTCATGCCGCGGGAAATGAAGGGGTTGTTGGCGGTCTGCCCCGGCCATGAGCCTTCGTTTAATCCACCAAGGATCAGCGTATCGACACTCTGCAGGCGCGCTTCCAGCGTACCGAAGATGAAGAGGCGGGGATGACTGAGCGCCCGCGGCTTCACGGCCTGTCCGACGCAGAGCGCCGCCATGATATCGATCCATTGCACGCCGTCGGCTTCGAGCTGGCCGTCGGTCTCGATGACATCCCGAAGCAGGCTGGCAAGCGTATCCCCGGCCTCGCCCGACCAGAGGCCCACCAGGCTGCCGCGCGCGTCGACCGCTGCGGCTTCAAGGGCACGGCCCGTGCGCTCGGCCCAGTCCGAAAGGGTCGGCAGACCCTCTGACGTGGGCAGGGAAAGTGCCGACAACAGCGGCTCGCAGGCGGCGGTCACACGCTGGGCCAGGGCGCGCGCATGCTCGATGGCCTCAGGCGGTAGCGATTTGCGCCATTGCGGCGCGTGGCGGTCCTTGGCCTGTTCCGTCACCCGCTCGTCGAGCAGGGTTTCCAGCCTGCCGATGTCGACATTGGCGACACCGCCCCTGAGTGCCAGGATTTCCAGCGCATCGACACCGGGCTGACGTATCTCCGCCGACAGGCCGAACAAAGCGAGGGGATGCTTGAGAAGTGAAACGACGGCGACGGGATCGCCGGGGCGAAGGGCTGCTTCCAGCAGCAATTGCAGCAGCGTGCCTTGCGGCGTCGCGTTCAGCGGCGTGCCGGCCGAATCGTCGGCGGTGATGCCGAAGCGGGCAAGTTCGGCCGTTACCCGTCTCGCAAGATTCCGGTCGGGCGTGATCAACGCCGCCTGGCTTTCGCCGCCGTAGCGCCCCGGCTTGTCCAGAGCCAGCCGCAAGGCGATGGCGATCGCCGTCGCTTCCTCGCGCTCGTTGGCGGCTTCGATAAGGGTGACATCGGCAAATGCGTTCGGGATCGTATCCGGAGCCAGCGTCTTGCGCCAGTTTCCCCAGCCGCTCGTCGCCTTGGCCGGCGCCAGCGCGCGTGACAGGATCTGTGCCCGCATCTGCATCGTATCGGTTGCGTCCGCGATCGGCTCGACATCGCGACGGGCAACGCGCAAGCGCTTCAACAGCAGCGACAGGCCATATTGCGGGTGGCTGCGGGTGGTGGGATCGGCTCTTTCACCGATGGAGGTTTCCGGCGCCACCAGCTGCCAATCCTCGTCCGGCATCGTCAGATCGAGACCGGGCAGCACGATCACGCCTTGCGGCAGAGAGGCGACGGCCGCGATCAGTTCGGCGGTTGCCGGCACCGAGCCGGTCGAGCCCGCGATGATGACGGGACCGGGGTGCCGCATGGTGGAAATCCGCTGCACTTCGGCGCGCAGGACGGCGTTGCGGTTGCGGGCCGGCGAGGATTTGCCGAGTTCCTCGAGCCGCGCCGGCCAGAAGGCGCTGGCGATCGCCAGGAATTCGGCCGTCAGCTGCCACCAGAGCGCATGGTCTTCCGCATCCAGATTGGCAAGCTCATTCCACTCGCGATCCTCGGTCTCAAGGGAATCGATGAGTTCGGCGAGATTGCGTGCGAGCCATATGGCATCCGCTGGGCTTGCAGGCGCCACCAGCGGCGAGTCGGAATGGATGTCGCGCACGATCTGCGGCAGCTTGTTGCGCCAGGCAAGGATCAGCCGCGCCAGTTCCAGCAGTCGCGCCGTGTTGGCAAGCGGCTGTGCCAGATCGGCCGTTTCAGGCAGTGCTTCCTCGAAATAGCCGCTATCGTCATCGGTTTCGCCGAGCGGGCGAATGACCGGCAGGATGGCGGACCGGCCGCCGAGAAGATCGACGAATTCGGAACGCAATACGCGCGCCGCGCGCCGCGTCGGCAGGAAGATGCTGACCTTGGCAAGCGACAGCGGGTCGTCCGGATCATGGCGGAAATGCTCAGTCAGCCCACCGTCGCAGAGAGCGGCCGCAAGGGTCTTCAGAAAGGGCAGGCCCGCCGGGATCGTCAGGATGCGTTGCCGGTGTCCGCCTGCCATGGGCCTCACGCAAACGCCCGGAAATTCCGGATCGTTTCCTCAGCCTCGCCGATAGCCTCGGGCGTTCCCACAGTCAGCCAGTGGCCGTCGAGCATCGTGCCATAGAGTCGGCCGCGCGCGATCGCCTTGTCGTAATAGGTGTTGATGTTGAAAGCGTCGCCGGGCGCGTCGTCGAGAAACGAAGGATTGATGACCAGGGTGCCGGCGTAAACCACGCCGTTGCCCATAACCGCGTCATAGCGCGAGAGGCGACCATCTTCAGCCATGCTGAAATCATTCTTGCCGTTGTGGCCCGTCGTCTTGTCCAACGCGACGCAGAGCATGCCGAAGTCCATGCGGCCCGCGTCGAAGAATCCGGCTAAGCGCCCCAGATTCGTCGGCTGGCCTTCCTGTTCCCCGATCCAGAAGAGATCCGAATTCATGACGAAAACCGGATCGCGGCCGAGCAGCTTCAATCCCTTGGCCAGGCCGCCGCCGTTGTTCATCAGTGCATCGCGCTCGTCCGAGATCAGGATGTCCAGCTTGCGATATCCGCGCAGATGCGCTTCCATCTGGTTGGCATGGTGATGCACGTTGACGACGACCTGCTCGACCCCGGCTTCCGCCAGCGCATCCAGCGCATAGTCGATCATCGGCTTGCCGGCGATCTTAACGAGCGGCTTCGGGATGGTATCGGTGATCGGCCGCATCCGGGTTCCGAGCCCCGCGGCCAATACCATGGCTTGCTTGATGGTCATTTCGTCTCGAACTCTCGATTCGCTATCTGATTTCCATAGCACAGGGTCGGAAAGCCGTCGCCCGGTCTCTGGCTGTTATGCCCGGCCGATCCCGGCCTTCTCGCACCATTCGCGCAGAGGCGCGAGAGCCTCGTGTTCGAAGGCGATGGCGAGATAGGCGAGCGTGCGCGGCATGTGCTTCAGATATCCGGGCTTGCCGTCACGCTGCAGCAGCCGCACCCACAGGCCGGCAAGCTTGCAATTGCGCTGCGCCGACATGATCGCCCAGCTCTTCAGGAATTTAGCCTCGTCGAAGCCGCCCTGGGCATGGCGTAGTGCGAGATAATCGGCCATCAGCCGGTCATGCAGATCGCGCTCGATCGTCACCCGCGCGTCCTGCACCAGCGAGGCGACGTCATAGGAGGTCGGTCCGATCATCGCGTCCTGGAAATCGATGATGCCGACGCGCTTGATGCCCTGTTGATGGGCCTGCCAGATGATATTGGGCGAATGCATGTCGCGCAGCAGCAGGTTCTTTTCCACGTCCTCGAGCTGATCGATGAGTTTGTCCCAGATCGCCAGATAGTCGCCGCGCTCGGCGTCGCTCGCGGGCGTGCCTCGTTTCCAGGGCAGATGCCAGTCGAGAAGCAGCCGCGCTTCCATCTTCATCGCGGTCCGGTCGAAATCCGGAATGTGATGGACATGATCCGGCGTCACCGGGATATCGTGCGGAACGGAAAGACCGTGTAGATGCGCCAGGCAGGCGACGCTGGCGCGATAACGCTCGGCAATCGGCCTGCCCTCCGGGTCGAGCACACCATCGGTGCCGAGATCCTCGATTAGCAGGATGCCCTGATCGTAATCGGCGAGGTAGATTTCCGGCGCTGCAAAGCCGTTTTCCCGCAGGATATTGGCGATCGCGACGAAGGGGTAGGTGTCCCAGGCAAGATGCGCGACCTTCGGATAGGGCTTGCCGTCGAGCACGGGCGGCCCTTCCGGCAGGCCCGGCCAATCCATCAGGATCACACGGCTGCCGCCGTCTTTCGGATAGATGGATTCATAGGCGCGCAGCGAAGCGTCGCCCGTCAGGAAGCGCCTGATGGCACCGCGATAGTCATGCGAATCGAGAAAGGCGCGGATAGCAAGCACACGCTCGATGCGTGCCAACTGCTTGGCCGGTGCCGTAATCACGGCGCGTCGTCCCTCGCCCTCATGCGTGAGCTTGAGGTCGATCCGCTCCTTCGGCAGCTCTCCCTCGGCCATTTCGGGCCATTCGACAAGGCAGATGCCGGTCTGGAGCGCCTCGTCGAAGCCAAGCTCCGTCAATTCGCTGGGGTCACCCAGCCGATAGAGATCGAAATGCGAGACGGGGATGCGCAGCTCATAGGATTGCACGAGCGTAAAGGTTGGGCTCGGCACATCCAGTTCGACATCGTCGGCCATGGCCCGCAGCAGCGCGCGTGCGAGCGAGGACTTACCCGCGCCCAGGTCGCCTGAGAGTGCCAGACAGTCGCCGACCTTCAATGCCAGCGCCAGATCCTCGCCGAGCTCGGCGGTGGCGATGTCATCTGCGAGGAAAAGGGAAATGCTGCTGTCTGAGGCTGTCATTCTGCTGCGACGGAATGGGGCAGCTCGGCCGAAGGAATCCGGCAGGTCACCGTCGTTCCCTTGCCCGGCTGGCTTTCGATGGAAACCTCGCCGTCATGCAGGCTGACGAAGCTTTCGACAATCGAAAGGCCGAGGCCCGCGCCGCTGCGCTTACCGCCGTTGCCGCCGGAGGCGAAGCGGTTGAAGACGGTGTTGATCAGATCCTCCGATATGCCGGGGCCCTTGTCGGCGATAGAGAAGACGAAATCCGTGCCTTCGCGCCCACATCTGAGCGCGATGGTCGATCCCTCCGGCGCGAAATTGGCGGCATTGGTCAGAAGCTTGAGCAGGATCTGCTTCAGTCGCTGCTGATCGGCAACGATCGAGCCGAGATGAGCCGGCACGGTGATCTCGAGCGTCACGCCGCTTTCCTGCAGCCGGTCGGCGATCTGCATCGAGACTTCGTCGAGCAGGTCGGAAAGCACAATCTCTGAATAGTTCAGCCGCATGATGCCGGCATCGACCGTCGCCAGATCGAGAATGTCGTTGACCAGCGTCAGAAGCACGGAGGACGAGGTCGAGATATGATCGATATATTCGGCCTGCCGGTCGTTCAGCGAGCCGATGCCCGGCGTCTTCAGGAGGTCGGTGAAGCCGATGATGTTGGTCAGCGGCGAGCGCAGCTCGTAGGAGACGTGCTGGACGAAATCGTTCTTCAGCTCGTCCGCCTTCAGCAGCGCATCGTTCTTCTCGGTCAGTGCCCGCTCGGCGCGCACGCTGTCGGTCTTGTTGACGAAGGTCAGCATGGTCTGCGCATTCGGCAGCGGAATGACGGCGTAGTCGAGCACGAGATTGGAATAGAGTTCCAGCGTGCCTTGCGAGGAAGGCCGTTCGTCGTCGAAGCTGGTGATCTGCTCGGCAAAGCGTTTCCAGCCATCCGGCCGGTCATAGGAGGGGGCGCAGGCTTCTGCCAGGGCCTGGATATGCGTATCCGGCTTCGCCTGTGTCTCGGTAATGTTCCAGAGAATGCGGAAAGCGGGGTTCGACAGGCGGATGCGGCCATCGGGACCGAAAACCGCGACGCCTTCGGAAAGGTGGTCGATGGTTTCGCCCTGCACCTTGACCAGCGTGTTGTAGCGGGTTTCGAGGTCGACCTGCTCGGTGAGGTTCTCGAACACCCAGGTGGCGCCGCCCTGCGGATGCGCCGTCGCGAAAACCCTGAGAATTTGGCCGTTGGGCAGGTGCCAGAGGTCCGTCTGCGTATCGAGCGCGCGATAGACCGAAAGGACGCCGTCCTTCCATGCCTTCCAGCTCAGCTGTTCCGGCAGCTTCTTGGCGCTGCGCAGTCTGTCCAGAAGCTCGCTATTGTCGGGCCGCTTCTCCAGAAACGCGATGTCGAGTTCCCAGAGCTGCACGAAAGCCTGGTTGTAGAATTGCAGCCGCCTGTCGCCATCGAAGATCGCGACGGGCGTCGCCAGGTGATCGAGCGTCTCGGCATGGCTCTTCAGCGTGCGCGCAAGCTCTGCACGAACCGATTCCGCCTCGGACACATCGATGGCGATGCCGGCGGAACCGTTCGGAGCCTTGACGTCGACGACGTCGAAGAAGGTGCGGTTGCCATGCACCACAGTTGAAATCTTGTCGTGAAAGGGCGATTCCGGCGTGGTCGCGGAGCGAATGCGCTCGCGGGTCACGGTCGTCAGGAATTCCCGTCCCTCGCGCACCGCCTCATCGGTCGAAACCGCTTCGACCGCCTCGCCATAGGCCTGGTTGACCCAGGTGAGCGTGCCTTCTGCGTCGCGCTGCCAGACCGGCAGGTCGATGGCATCTAGCAGGTTCTGGAAAGTGGAAATCGAGGTCATCAACCGGTCGCGCTCGATCTTCAGCTCGGCGAGTTCGGCGCGCAGATTGTTGAGCGCGATGAAGCGGACGAAGGCGCGCCCGCCGGAAATGCGCCCCTGCGCTTCGAGGATTTCGTCGCGGCTGGTCTCGACCACCATGTCGAAGCTCTGGCCGCTGCCGCGCAGCTTGTCGATCGCCTTGTCCAGCTCGCCGGCCGACCATGATTTCAGCCAGCGGCCAAAGGCGAGAAATTCGTTGTCCTGCGGTGCGCCGGTCTCGACGGGCAGCTGGCCGAGCAGTTCCGGTCGCGCATTCTGGCCGTCCCAGATGACGATCCGGCGGTTCTTGTCGGCGATCAGTGCCTGGTATTGCGAAATGCGCTGGTTGGCGTCGGAAAGAGCCGTGCGGATCTCGCGGCTTTCGTTCTCCATGTTCCCGCGCTGCCGGACCATCCACATGGTCGACAGAAGCGCTGCAGAGATGACGCCGATGATAACGGAGAAGACGGCCATTTCCGACGAGGTGAAGAGGCGTATGCCCGTCTGCGCGGCATCGTTGCTTTGCGCGAGGACGGGACCTGCCAGGCCGGTCGCCAGACCGCCGAAAACGCTAAGCCGCAGCAGGCGGCTGAAGGAGGTCAGCCGACCTTTGCCCTGCTTCGCTTTTGCCGAAAGCCAATGTGTACCGCCCTGCTGCAACCGCGCCGCCGCTTGGCATGGCGCTGGTTGATGCAGGTTGTCTTCCCCTTCAAGCATAAGAGGTCTGTCTCCGTCCTCTAGAGCATGGTGCCGAAAAGTGTAAGCGGTTTTCGGACGACATCATGCTCTACTTATTTGTTTGTAGGGCGGATTCAGATGTTAGGTCGAATCGACCTAAAATCATCCAGCTCTACTGTGCCGCATCCTGACAAGACATCCCATTTTCATGGCTCCGGGCACGCCCGGTTCGTCACGAATCAAGTGTAAAAACAATACTGCCTAAGGGATTCTGCGGGAAGGGAGCTGGCTAAAAAATAAGCCCCGGCATTTGTCAATGCCAGGGCCACAAGATGTTGTGGATACTGTTTCGATAATTAGTATCTGTAGTGGTCGGACTTGAACGGACCCTGCGGCGTGACGCCGATATACGCAGCCTGTTCGCCGGAAAGCTCCGTCAGCTTCACGCCGAGCTTGGCAAGATGCAGGCGCGCGACCTTCTCGTCGAGATGTTTCGGCAGAACGTAGACTTCGTTCTTGTAGTGGCCGGGCTTGGTGAAAAGCTCGATCTGGGCCAGCGTCTGGTTGGTGAAGGAGGCCGACATCACGAAGGAGGGGTGGCCGGTGGCGTTGCCGAGGTTCAAGAGGCGGCCTTCCGACAGCAGGATGATGCGGTTGCCCTTGGAGAACTCGACCATGTCGACCTGTGGCTTGATGTTCGTCCACTTCTGGTTCCGCAGCGCGGCGACCTGGATTTCGTTGTCGAAGTGACCGATGTTGCCGACGATCGCCATGTCCTTCATCGCGCGCATGTGGTCGATGCGGATGACGTCCTTGTTGCCGGTCGTGGTGATGAAGATGTCGGCCGAGGAAATGACGTCCTCGAGCTGAACGACTTCGTAGCCGTCCATGGCGGCCTGCAGCGCGCAGATCGGGTCGACTTCGGTGACCTTGACGCGGGCGCCGGCGCCGGAGAGCGAAGCGGCGGAACCCTTGCCGACGTCGCCATAGCCGCAGACGACTGCAACCTTGCCGGCCATCATGACGTCGGTGGCGCGGCGGATGCCGTCAACCAGCGATTCCTTGCAGCCGTACTTGTTGTCGAACTTCGACTTGGTGACGCTGTCGTTGACGTTGATGGCCGGGAAGGGCAGCAGACCCTTCTGGCTGAGCTGGTAGAGGCGGTTGACGCCCGTGGTGGTTTCTTCGGTCACGCCCTTGATGGCGTCGCGCTGCTTGGTGAACCAGCCCGGCGAAGCTTTGAGGCGCTTCTGGATCTGCGCGAAGAGGATTTCCTCTTCTTCCGAATGCGGATTGGAGAGCACGTCCTCGCCGGCTTCGGCACGGGCGCCGAGCAGGATGTACATCGTGGCGTCGCCGCCATCGTCAAGGATCATGTTGGACAGACCACCATCGGTCCACTGGAAGATCTTGTCGGTGTAGATCCAGTAGTCTTCGAGGCTCTCGCCCTTGATGGCGAAGACCGGAACGCCGGAGGCGGCGATTGCGGCCGCAGCGTGATCCTGGGTCGAGAAGATGTTGCACGATGCCCAACGGACTTCGGCGCCGAGCGCCACCAGCGTCTCGATGAGAACGGCGGTCTGGATCGTCATGTGCAGCGAGCCGGTGATGCGCGCGCCCTTCAGCGGCTTTGCTTCGCCGAATTCGGCGCGGCAGGCCATCAGGCCCGGCATCTCGGTTTCGGCAATCGTGATTTCCTTGCGTCCGAAGTCGGCAAGGCCGATATCCGCGACGATGTAGTCCTTTTCAGTGCTCATGAAGGTCTCCAGCCTGAACGATGCAATCGCGCCGCGGGCAGACGCCTCGGCCGAATGCAACAAGAATTGCACGCTGACAGCGTGTGGATGATGCCGTGTAGCAGGCTTCAGGGTGGAAATCAATAATGATATAAAGAAGTCTTTATGTCTTTATATCCAGCTGGCAACCAGAGGCAAATGCCTAAATTTCCTCGCCGAACTTGTTGGCCACCAGCTGGTCCAGTGCCTCGAGCGCTTCGACGGCCTGATTGCCGCTCGCCGTCACCAGCACGCTGCAGCCGGGGCTGGCGGCCAGCATCATCAGGCCCATGATCGAAGTGCCGCCGACCGTCGTGCCGTCCTTCGAAACGGTGATTGCGGCGTCGTAGGCTTCGACGGTCTGCACGAATTTGGCCGAAGCACGGGCATGCAGGCCCCGCTTGTTGATAATCAGGAGTTCCCGGGAAAGCTCAGTCATGGGGGGCGGTGCTTGCCTCATCATTTGCCGCTGAGCACGCGGCTGGCCACGTTGATATATTTGCGCCCGGCCTCTGATGCTTCCACCAGGGCCCTTTCCATATTGTTGTCGCCGCGTACGCCGGCAAGCTTGATGAGCATCGGCAGGTTGACGCCGGCGATGACCTCGGTGTGACCACTATTCATGACGGATATGGCAAGGTTGGAAGGAGTACCGCCGAACATATCGGTGAGGATAATGACGCCGTGGCCGTCATCGGCCCCGGCGACGGCCTGCAGGATGTCCTGCCGGCGCTTGTCCATGTCGTCTTCGGGACCAATGCATACCGTTTCTATGAACTTCTGCGGACCAACGACATGCTCGACGGCATGCCGAAACTCTTCAGCCAGCTTGCCATGAGTGACAAGCACAAGTCCAATCATGATATTACTGCTCCCATCGCATCTGCAAACAGGTGGCCCATATCGCAATGCAGCAATGTCGTCCACCAGTGGGGGGACATCTTGGCGATGAAAAGACGAAGTGCAAGCTTAAAATATAGGATTTGCGCGCCTGTTCGGGCCTAAATGGCCGATTCACCGAAACTCGCGCCGATTTTCGCCATTATTACGGCGAGCGGATTCGCGGAGGTTGCGGCCAAGCGGATCAAGAGCAACCGGGCGGATGCGGTAATATCGATTTGCTCGTCTTCGGGTGGCATCCTTTCCGCCGTTGCCGGGTCGACCGGGCGGATGGCGAAGTGCATTTCGCCCTCCGAAACATAAGGCAGCCGAACGATACCCGTGTAGCGGATTTCCATGAGCCCGGCGATCGAGGGTGGGCATTTTGCGATGACGGAGCCGTTTTGCTCGGCAATCAGCACGCGGTCGTCGGCGACCAGATGTCCGGCAAGTCCGAGCGGTCTGGCAGCCGCAAGGCAGGAGAAGGCGAGGGCGGATTTGCCGCTGCCCGAAGGGCCAACAAACAGCAGGCCGGTCTTGCCGATGACGATCGCCGTTGCATGGATATTGGTCGTTTCGCCGGTCATGCGGCCCTCATCACGCCGGCGTCTGGGCCGGCAGAGACAGAATGAAGCGGGCTCCGAGCAGCGCCGCGCCATCGCTGTCGACGATATTTTCGGCGCGAAGCGAGCCGCCATGCGCTTCGGCAATCTGCCGGCTGATGGAAAGGCCAAGGCCGGAATTCTGCCCGAAGCCTTCCGATTCAGGCCGGTCGGTATAGAAGCGCTCGAAGATGCGGTCGATGTTCTCGGCCTGGATGCCGGGACCGTTGTCCTCGATGTAGACGACGCAGCGCGTCCGCGTCCGCGTCAGCCGCACGGTGATCTTTCCGGTCTCGTTCGGAACGAAGGACCGGGCATTTTCAATGAGGTTGGTGATGATCTGGCCGATGCGCAGGTCGTGACCGACGACGGTGAACTTCGCCTTGTTGGCCGGCTTGCGGTCGACCACATATTCGAGCTCGACCGCCCGCTTGCTGTGTCCGACCTGGCGGGAAATGTCGATCATGTCGCGCAGCAGCACTTCCAGGTCGAGCGATTTTTCATCCGAGCGGGCGAGCTCGGCATCGAGCCGTGATGCGTCGGAGATATCGCTGATCAGGCGGTCGAGGCGGCGCACGTCATGCTGGATCACGTCCATCAACCGCTTCTTGGAATCGTCGCTCTTGGCAAGCGGCAGCGTCTCGACAGCGCTGCGCAATGAGGTCAGCGGGTTCTTCAGCTCATGGCTGACGTCGGCCGCGAAACTCTCGATCGCGTCGATGCGGTCGTAGAGCGCCGACGTCATATCGCGCAGCGCGATCGACAGATTGCCGATTTCGTCCTGACGAGCGGAAAAGTCCGGGATTTCCTCGCGCTCCTTCGCGCCGCCGCGCCGCACGCGGATGGCCGCGGCCGAAAGCCGGCGCAGCGGATTGGCGATGGTGGAGGATAAAAGCAGCGACAACACGACGTTGACCAGCGTCGCGACACCGAAAACGCGCATGATCGCCAGACGCTCGGCATGGACGATCTTGTCGATGTCGCCGGCCTGGGTCGATAGCAGCAACACGCCGAGCACGGCGCGGAAACGCTGGATCGGTACGGCGACCGAGACGATCAGCTCGCCTTTTTCCGTGGTGCGGACGACAGCGCCACGCACACCCGTCAGCGCATTCATGACTTCCGGATAGATGGAGCCGTCGCCGCCGGGCGCTTCTTTATAAACGGGCAGGTTGCCCGGCTGCAGCATCTTGTTGAGCAAGCCGCTGAACCAGTCGGACCAGCTCTGCTTCTCGTCGTCGACCGGCGGCAGATCGTAGCGCAGCACCTGGCCGCGCGAATAGAGATGGCGGCTGTCGAGCAGCAGATTGGCATCGGCGTCGAAGATGCGGGCGCGGGTGCGCGTCGGCGAAATCAGCCGGGTCAGCACCGGCGCCACCTTTTCCGGATCGATCGGGAACTCCAGATCCTCGTCGTTCGGAACCGGCGTGATGCTCTGGCCGGCCTGCAGCTCCAGGAGCTTCTGCGGATCGATGGTGATGGAGTTCGTGTCGACCGATGCCGAAGCGGAGACGGCGCCGGCGATGATCTCGCCCTGCGTCAGCAGGCTTTCGACGCGGGCGTCGATCAGCCCCTCGCGGAACTGGTTGAGATAGAGAATGCCGCCGACAAGGACGACGAGGGCGGCCAGATTGAAGAACAGGATACGGCGCGTCAGGCTCGAAAAGACGGCATTGCCGAAGATGCGGCGGATCAGCACGAAGGGATGAGTCCAGCGCCGGCGCGCGGGTCGAGCGCCGCTCGGGCTTTCCGAGTCGTCTATATCTCTGTCCTGCACGAGCTGTGCCAAGCCAACGGCCCTTTCGAAGAACGGGGTCGTCGACCCCGTCCGCATGCTCTTATTCCATTCCCGGCCGTATGGTCCAGTTAACTATCCGAGCATGATGCCGAAAAGTGTGAGCGGTTTTCGGACGACATCATGCTCTGTCTTTTCCAGAGCGGATTCAGATTTCAGGTCGCTCAGACCTAAAATCATCCGGCTCTAGGCAGCTTCGCGGAAACGATAGCCGACGCCATACAGCGTCTCGATCATATCAAAATCGAGGTCGACCATCTTGAATTTCTTGCGCAACCGCTTGATGTGGCTGTCGATCGTGCGGTCGTCGACATAGACCTGCTCGTCGTAAGCCGCGTCCATCAGGGCATCGCGGCTCTTGACCACGCCGGGGCGCTGGGCGAGCGAATGCAGGATGAGGAATTCGGTGACGGTCAGCGTTACGGGTTCGCCCTTCCAGGTGCAGGTATGCCGTTCCTGGTCCATGACGAGCTGGCCGCGCTCCAGCGAGCGGGCCTGCTGTGTTGCGCCCGGCTTGGCTGCTGCGGTGCCGCCGGCAGCGTTTGCGGCTTCACGGGCCGAGGCGCGGCGGAGCACGGCCTTGACGCGCTCGACGAGCAGGCGCTGGGAGAACGGCTTGGTGATAAAGTCGTCGGCGCCCATCTTCAGGCCGAAGAGCTCGTCAATCTCCTCATCCTTCGAGGTCAGGAAGATCACGGGAATATCGGATTTCTGGCGCAGGCGGCGCAGCAGCTCCATGCCGTCCATGCGCGGCATCTTGATATCGAAGATCGCCAGTTGCGGCGGCCGGGCCAGCAGGCCGTCGAGCGCCGAAGCCCCGTCCGTATAGGTCTCTACCTTATATCCCTCTGCTTCCAAGGCAATCGATACGGAAGTCAGGATATTGCGGTCGTCGTCAACGAGCGCGATTGTCAACATGGTATTCGTCTCCGTCATCAGTGCGCGTCTCCCGGATTTGGAATCCAGCCCAGGCGGTCTGCCAGCTCGGTCGGCGGTAACCTGGCGCGCTTATGGGGATAAAGGTGGAACAAATTGTGGCAAAGATAAAGGGGAGGATTGTCGCGACACAAAACCCTTGCGCAATGGTTGTGCGACGAAACGTCTCGCCATCCCGCATTCAAACGATTTAAAATTATCGAGATTTATTTAAATCGATTAAATACCTGATATCATTAACGATTTTTTGCTTCCTGCTCTTGTGCTTTTAAAAAGAGCCCTCTACGCTTTAGACAATTCTAACGGCCAAGCCCCTTTGTAGAGGAAAATGTGATGGAGCAATTCGGCGTTCGCAATCCCGCAACTGAACTGGGATCGATCGGCTTGGGAGCCGCCGCCAGTGTGCGTTATAACCTGATGGCAGCCCATCTTTACGAGGAAGCGATTCGCCGTCGTGAGGCCGATCTGACCGCCGATGGCGCGCTGAGAGCGATCACCGGACAGCACACCGGCCGTTCCCCGAAGGACAAGTTCGTGGTGCGCAACGCCACCACCGAAGACCAGATCTGGTGGGACAACAACAAGCCGATGTCGCCTGAGCATTTCGCGCTGCTGCACGAGGACATGCTGGCGCATGCCCGCGGCAGGGACCTGTTCGTGCAGGATCTGATCGGCGGCGCCGATGTCGAATACGCTTTGCCGACGCGCGTCGTCACCGAATTCGCCTGGCACTCGCTGTTCATCCGCAATCTGCTGATCCGCCCCGAGCGCTCGGCTCTGGAAAGCTTTGTGCCGAAGCTGACGATCATCGATCTGCCGAGCTTCCGCGCCGATCCGGAGCGTTACGGCTGCCGCACCGAGACGGTGATCGCTTGCGATTTCGTCAACGGCATCATCCTGATCGGCGGCACCTCCTATGCCGGCGAGATGAAGAAATCGGTCTTCACGGCGCTGAACTACATGCTGCCGGAGCGCGGCGTCATGCCGATGCACTGCTCGGCCAATGTCGGCCCCGAAGGCGATGCCGCGATCTTCTTCGGCCTGTCCGGCACGGGCAAGACGACGCTTTCGGCTGATCCCACCCGCACGCTCATCGGCGACGATGAGCATGGCTGGGGTGAAAACGGCATCTTCAACTTCGAAGGCGGCTGTTACGCAAAAACCATCCGTCTTTCGGCCGAAGCCGAGCCGGAAATCTATGAAACGACGCGCCGTTTCGGCACCGTGCTGGAAAATGTCGTGCTCGACGAGCATGGCGTGCCGGATCTCGACGACGGTTCGCTGACGGAAAATACCCGCAGCGCCTATCCGCTGCATTTCATCCCGAACGCCTCGGCATCAGGCATGACAGGCCATCCCGAGACGATCATCATGCTGACGGCCGATGCCTTCGGCGTCATGCCGCCGATTGCCAGGCTGACGCCGGATCAGGCGATGTACCACTTCCTGTCCGGCTACACCGCCAAGGTCGCCGGCACGGAAAAGGGCGTCGTGGAGCCGGAAGCCACCTTCTCGACCTGCTTCGGCGCTCCGTTCATGCCACGCCACCCGGCCGAATACGGTAACTTGCTGAAGGAGTTGATCGCTCGTCACGGCGCCCGTTGCTGGCTGGTCAACACCGGCTGGACCGGCGGCGCCTATGGCAAGGGAAGCCGTATGCCGATCAAGGCGACGCGGGCGCTGCTCGCGGCTGCGCTCAAGGGCGATCTCGACAATGTCGAGTTCCGCACCGACGCGAATTTCGGCTTTGCGGTACCGGTTGCGGTCGAAGGCGTCGACACAGCCATCCTCGACCCTCGCTCCACCTGGGCCGATGGCGAAGCCTATGACGCCCAGGCCAAGAAGCTGGTGCAGATGTTCGTCACCAACTTCGCCAAGTTCGAGGACCATGTGGACGGCAACGTCCGCGATGCGGCCCCGGGCATTCGTGTCGCGGCAGAGTAAGTAGCCCGACGCGAGCCTTGACTCACGTGAAACTCACTCGCCCTCGTGGTTCGAGACGGCCCTTCGGGCCTCCTCACCATGAGGGCGGGTCTTTTCTGCCGATGCGGTAAATCACTCCGCCCTCATCCTGAGGCGGATTTCGGCGCCTCGCGCGGAAATGCCTCGAAGGACGAGGTGGCCCCAAACTGGCTACAACCATGTTTTCAATCGCGCTCCGATGTGGGATAGACAGGCGCGGAGAAAACCATGGCCAGCGACGCGCTTTACATCAACGACCGGATTACGATTGCCGGCTGGGAGCTGACGGAACAGTTCGTTCTGGCGGGCGGTCCTGGCGGCCAGAACGTCAACAAGGTCGCAACCGCTGTCCAGCTTTTCTTCGGTGTCCAGAATTCGCCCTCGCTTAGCGATCGCGTCAAGGCGAATGCCGTGAGGCTTGCCGGGAGGCGCGTTTCCAAGGATGGCGTGCTGATGATCGAGGCCAGCCGTTTCCGCAGCCAGGATCGTAACCGCGAGGATGCGCGCGAGCGGCTCAAGGAACTGATCCTCGAAGCCGCCGCTCCGCCGCCGCCGCCACGCAGGAAGACCAAGCCGACCAAGGGCTCCATCGAGCGCCGGCTGAAGGAAAAGTCGGGGCGCTCCGAAGTCAAGAAGATGCGCGGCAAGGTCGGCGGCGACTAGGCTTGGTTTTCGGGCTGCTCCGAATCGCCTGCCGCGCTATCTTGCGCGGATTGAATTTTCGGAAGGCCGTCATGCTCCTCCCCAACGGAATTCGCCATCTCCCTGGCTATCTCGACCGCTCCATGCAGGAAGTCCTGGTCGAGGCAATCCGTGCTGTCGTGACAGAAGCGCCGCTGTTCACGCCGGTCATGCCCGGCACCGGCAAGGAAATGTCCGTGCGCATGACCAATTGCGGTTCGCTCGGCTGGGTCACGGACAAGCAGCGCGGCTATCGCTACCAGCCGACGCATCCGGTGACCGGCTGTCCTTGGCCGGCCATACCGCCGCAACTGCTCGATGTCTGGCGCGATATAGCAGGCTATGAAAAGCCGCCGGAAGCTTGCCTCGTCAATTTCTACAGCGACGATGCGCGCATGGGCTTGCACCAGGATCGCGACGAACAGGATTTCAAGGCACCCGTGCTTTCGGTCTCGCTCGGAAACACCTGCCTGTTTCGCGTCGGTGGCCTCAATCGCAATGATCGCACGCTGTCTTTCAAGCTTGCGAGCGGCGATATCGTCGTTCTCGGCGGCGAGGGGAGGCTGTGCTTTCACGGCGTCGACCGCATCTATCCGACAACGTCGACATTGTTGAAGAATGGCGGACGGATCAATTTGACGCTCAGGCGCGTTCAGCCCTGATTATCAGAGCTTCCTGAGCGCCACCTGCTCGATCAGGTGGTTCTTGCCCTTCTGAAGAATGAGGTCGGCGCGCGGGCGCGTCGGCAGGATGTTATGGCGCAGGTTCTTCAGGTTGATGTTCTTCCAGAGCCCCTCGGCGATGGCCAAAGCCTCATCCTCGCTGATTGAGGCATAGCGGTGAAAGAAGGAGTTGGGATCGCGGAAAGCGGTCTCGCGAAGCCGCATGAAGCGGGCGACATACCAATTGTGGATCAGCGGCTCGTCGGCATCGATATAGATCGAGAAGTCGAAGAAATCCGAGACCATCGGCACGATCTTGCCATCAGCCGGCAGGTGCCGCGATTGCAGCACGTTAATGCCCTCGAAGATCAGGATATCCGGGCGGTCGACCGTCTTGAATTCGTTGGGCAGCACGTCGTAGACGAGATGCGAATAGGAGGGCGCCTGCACATCCGGCTGGCCGGCCTTGATCGCCGAGAGGAACCGCAGGAGCGCTGCGGTATCGTAGCTTTCCGGAAAGCCCTTGCGCTGCATCAGGTTGCGGCGCTGCAGCTCGGCGTTCGGATAGAGAAAACCGTCCGTGGTGATGAGGTCGACCTTCGGGCTCGACGGCCAGCGGCGCAGCAGTTCCTTGAGGATACGGGCTGTGGTGGATTTGCCGACGGCAACCGAGCCGGCAATGCCAATGACGAACGGCGTCTTGGCAACATCGGAGAGGCTGAGGAAGCGATTGCGCTGCTCGAACAGGATTTGCGAGGATTCCACATGCGAGGACAGAAGCCGCGACAGCGACAGATAGATGCGCCTGACTTCGTCGAGGTCGATCGGGTCGCCCATCGAGCGCAGCCGTTTCACTTCGTCTGATGTCAGCGTCAGCGGGGTATCTGCACGGAATTTCGCCCATTCTTCCGAAGAGAAGAAATAGTAGGGCGAATAGGCCTTCGCCTCGAAAATATCGAGTGTTTCGGGCGCTGGCTCGCTCTTGGTCGCTATCGTCATCGCGTTCTTACCGGCTGGCCTTTTCTTGAAGGCCGGATTGTGCGGTGCGCCTTTCCAGCTCACCCATGACATTCTCTAACGGAATGCCCGCAATCTTCAATACGACCATAAGGTGATAAAGCAAATCGGCAGCCTCGTAGGTGAGGTTGTCACGATCGTTGGTGACCGCGGCCATGACGGCTTCGATCGCCTCTTCGCCCAGTTTCTTGGCCGCTTTCGGCTGTCCGGCGGCAAAAAGTTTTGCTGTCCAGGATTCGTCGGGCGAAGCCTTGGAGCGCTCCTCGACGATTTTTTCGAGGTCGGAAAGGGTAAATCCGCTCATCGCTACGCTGTCTCCTAATCCAGCCGCATGGGAATGCCGCGCTCGGCCATGTAGCGCTTCGCCTCGCCCACCGAATAGGTGCCGAAGTGGAAGATCGAGGCCGCAAGCACCGCCGTCGCATGGCCTTCCTTGACGCCGGCGACGAGATCGTCGAGATCGCCGACGCCGCCGGACGCGATGACGGGAACGCGCACCGCATCGGCGATTGCCCGCGTCAGCTCCAGATCGTAGCCGACCTTGGTGCCGTCGCGGTCCATGGAGGTGACGAGCAGCTCGCCGGCGCCGCGCTCGACCATCCTGCGGGCGAAATCGACGGCGTCGATGCCGGTCGCGTTACGGCCGCCATGGGTGTAGATTTCCCAGGCGCTCATATTGTCGCCGCCAAGCGCCTCGGTGCGCCGCCGCTTGGCGTCGATCGAGACGACGATGCACTGGTTGCCGAACTTGTCGGCGGCTTCGGCTACGAAATCCGGATTATTGACCGCCGCCGAATTGATCGAAACCTTGTCGGCGCCGCAGAGCAGCAGCTTGCGAATGTCGGCGATAGCGCGCACGCCGCCGCCGACCGTGACGGGCATGAAGCATTGTTCGGCCGTGCGCGCCACCACGTCGAAGATCGTGTCGCGATTGTCGGAAGAGGCGGTGATGTCGAGGAAGCAGAGCTCGTCGGCACCGGCAGCGTCATAGGCCTTGGCCGCCTCGACCGGATCGCCGGCATCGACGAGGTTGAGGAAGTTGACGCCCTTGACGACGCGGCCGTCCTTGACGTCGAGGCAGGGGATGACGCGGGCTTTCAGGGTCATTGCGCTGCCTCCCTGGCCTGTTTGATCAGCGCCAGTGCTTCCTTCGGATCGATGCGGCCATCATAGAGCGCGCGGCCGGAAATCGCACCTTCCAGTCTGCGGGCATCCGGCTCGATCATACGCTTGATATCGTCAAGCGAGGCGAGCCCGCCCGAGGCGATGACCGGGATGGAAACGGCATCGGCCAATTCCAGCGTCGAATTCCAGTTGATTCCAGTGAGAATGCCGTCACGATCGATATCGGTATAGATGATCGCGGCAACGCCGACGCCTTCGAATTTCTTGGCGAGTTCGATGATGCCGAGTTCGGATGCCTCGGCCCAGCCCTCGACCGCCACCTTGCCGCCCTTGGCGTCGATGCCGACGGCGATATGGCCCGGATATCGTCTGCAGGCTTCGACGACGAGCGCCGGATCGCGCACGGCGACCGTGCCGAGAATGACGCGGGCAAGGCCGCGCGACAGCCAGCTTTCCATATGCTCGAGCGTGCGGATGCCGCCGCCGAGCTGCACCGGGTTCTTCGTTGCCTTGAGGATGGCATCGACGGCGGCGCCATTGACGGTCTCGCCGGCGAAAGCGCCGTTAAGATCGACCACATGCAGCCATTCAAAGCCCTGATCTTCAAAAGCTTTCGCCTGGGCGGCGGGATCAGGATTGTAGACGGTCGCCTGCTCCATGTCGCCGAGCTTGAGGCGCACGCATTGGCCGTCCTTGAGGTCGATTGCGGGGAAGAGAATCATGTCTTGGTCCTTAAAGCGCTGGGCGTTACGGCTTCCAGCGCAGGAAATTGGCAATCAGGGCGAGGCCGAGCTTCTGGCTCTTTTCCGGATGGAACTGCGCGCCAGCGATGTTGTCGCGGCCGACGAAGGCGGTCATCGGCCCGCCATAGCTCGTCGTCGCGATCACATCGTCGCTGTGGTCGGCGGCCAGATGGTAGGAATGGACGAAATAGGCATGGAGGCCGTCCGGCCCAGTTTCGATTCCGTCAAACAGCGCATGTGGATGGCGCAGCTCCAGCGTGTTCCAGCCGATCTGCGGGATCTTCAGGCTGGGGTCGTCCGGCGTCATTTCCTTGACGTCGCCCTTGATCCAGCCGAAGCCTTTCGTGATCGTCTTTTCCAGCCCGCGCGACGACATCAGCTGCATGCCGACGCAGATGCCGAGGAAGGGGCGGGCCTTGTGTTCCACGACGTCGATGACGGCTTCTGCCATGCCGGGCACGGCATCGAGGCCCCGACGGCAATCGGCATAGGCACCGACGCCGGGAAGCACGATGCGGTCTGCTGTGGCGACGCGCTCGGCGTCATCGGTGAGGTCGATATCAGCATCGATGCCGGCTTCGCGGGCAGCGCGCTCGAAAGCCTTGGTGGCCGAGCGCAGATTGCCGGAACCATAGTCGATAATCGCGACGCGCATGGTCAGCGTCCTCCGTCGTAGCCGAGAAGGCCGAAATGCGGGCCCGGGTGGCTGGTATTGCTATTGTTCGGCGAGATATCCCAATTTTTCGAATGGATATCCTGCCGTGGCTCCTGCTCGATCTCGGAAAAGTGGATTTCCTCCGCCGTCGCCAGATCATGCGTCGAGACGAGATTTTCCATTTTCCAGCCACGGTCGATCAGCCGTTGGCTGAGCGCATGCCGTCCCTCAAGCGCTGCGAGAACATGGACGCCGAGCAGGATCGCCACTCCAGCCGCGAAAAAGCCCGGTTGCCGCATCAGTTCCAGAGCCAAGCCCTGCAACAGGATGGCTGCCACAGCGTGGAGCCAGAGGCGGTGATAAAGCATCCACAGCGCCGGAAACACGAATGCCTTCCAGGAAAAGCCGTCGCGAATGAATCGCGTACCGTCCCGATATCGATCCGATACCTCGGATCGGTCCGTGGCTCCCGGTGGAGTCAAAATCAGATAGCTTGCCATTCTTCACTTCCCCAGGTTGGGGCTCAGGCGAGCGTGCCTTTCGTCGAGGGCACCCGGCCTGCCTGCCGCGGATCGATCTCGGTTGCGGTGCGTAATGCGCGCGCAACGGCCTTGAAGCATGTCTCGGCTATATGGTGATTGTTGGCGCCATAATGGTTGAGGATATGCAGCGTGATGCCGGCGTTCTGCGCTAAGGCCTGGAAGAATTCGCGCACCAATTCGGTATCGAAGGTGCCGATCTTCGGCGCGCTGAAGGAAACGTTCCAGACGAGGAAGGGACGCCCGGAAAGATCGACGGCCGCCTTGGTCATCGTCTCGTCCATGGCAAGGTCGATCGAGGCATAGCGCGTGATGCCGCGGCGGTCGCCGAGCGCCTTGGCGATCGCCTGGCCGATTGCGATGCCGGTATCCTCGACGGCATGATGATCGTCGACATGCAGGTCGCCCTTGGTGTCGATCTCCATGTCGATCAGCGAATGTCGCGAAAGCTGTTCCAGCATATGGTCGAAGAAGCCGACTCCAGTCGAAATCGTCGACTTGCCGCTGCCGTCGATGTTGACGGACACGGAGACGGAAGTCTCGTTGGTCTTGCGGGAAACGCTTGCCGTGCGGCTCGCTGCGGTCTCTGCCATGGGCTGCTCCATCGGAATACGGCCGTTCCATATCAGGCGCATGGAGAAATATCCAGAAGTTACGCGCGCGCTTGCATCTTTAGCCGGCTCGTCCGCATCGATCCGGTCTGGCTGCCATTTGCAATCGCCAAAAGCCCTCTTACATAGGGTCTGACGGGGCCGAAACGCGGCCCGGCAGAAAGCCCGCCGGAACGGGGGCAAACAGGTGTTAAATGACGACAATCGTGACTATTCGCAAGAACGGCAAGGTCGTGATGGCTGGTGATGGCCAGGTGAGCCTTGGCCAGACTGTCATGAAGGGCAATGCCCGCAAGGTTCGCCGCATCGGCAAGGGCGATGTCATCGCCGGTTTCGCCGGCGCGACCGCCGATGCCTTCACGCTACTTGAGCGCCTTGAAAAGAAGCTCGAACAATATCCCGGCCAGTTGATGCGCGCCGCCGTCGAGCTCGCCAAGGACTGGCGCACCGACAAGTATCTGCGCAACCTCGAAGCGATGATGCTGGTTGCCGATAAGCAAGTGACGCTCGCCATCACCGGCAACGGCGATGTGCTCGAGCCGGAACATGGCGCTCTCGCGATCGGCTCGGGCGGCAATTTTGCCCTCGCCGCCGCTCTGGCGTTGATGGATAGCGACAAATCCGCTGAGGACGTCGCCCGCCGCGCCCTCGATATCGCCGCCGACATCTGCGTCTACACCAACCACAATGTGGTCGTGGAAACGCTCGATGCCGAAGCCTAATTTCCTCTCTTGATTGTTTCTAGCCCTGATAGGGAATATGCGAAATGACCACTTTTTCCCCCCGCGAGATCGTTTCCGAACTCGACCGCTATATTGTCGGCCAGCATGAGGCCAAGCGCGCCGTGGCGATTGCCCTGCGCAACCGCTGGCGCCGCCAGCAGCTCGAACCCGATCTGCGCGACGAAGTCATGCCCAAGAACATCCTGATGATAGGCCCGACCGGCGTCGGCAAGACGGAAATCTCCCGTCGTCTCGCCAAGCTTGCCGGCGCGCCTTTCATCAAGGTCGAAGCCACCAAGTTCACCGAAGTCGGCTATGTCGGCCGTGACGTCGAACAGATCGTCCGCGACCTCGTCGAAGTCGGCATCGGCCTGGTACGCGAAAAGAAGCGCGCCGAGGTGCAGGCCAAGGCGCATATGAGCGCCGAAGAGCGGGTGCTCGATGCGCTTGTTGGCGCGACAGCATCGCCGGCGACGCGCGACAGCTTCCGCAAGAAGCTGCGTGATGGCCAGCTCGACGACAAGGAAATCGATATCGAAGTTGCCGACACCGGCTCCGGCATGCCCGGCGGTTTCGAGATCCCCGGCATGCCCGGCGCCAATATCGGCGTGCTGAACCTCTCCGAAATGTTCGGCAAGGCCATGGGCGGCCGCACCAAGAAGGTTCGCACCACCGTCAAGGATTCCTACAAGGAACTGGTTCGCGACGAATCCGACAAGCTGATCGACAACGAGGCGATCCAGCGCGAAGCCGTGCAGTCGGCCGAGAATGACGGCATCGTCTTCCTTGACGAGATCGACAAGATCGCGGCCCGTGACGGCGGCATGGGCGCCGGCGTGTCGCGCGAAGGCGTGCAGCGCGACCTGCTGCCGCTGGTCGAAGGCACGACGGTTTCGACCAAGTATGGTCCGGTCAAGACAGACCACATCCTCTTCATCGCCTCGGGCGCCTTCCACGTGTCGAAGCCTTCGGATCTTCTGCCGGAATTGCAGGGCCGCCTGCCGATCCGCGTCGAGCTCCGGCCGCTGACCAAGGAGGACTTCCGCCGCATTTTGACCGAGCCGGAAGCCAGCCTCATCCGCCAGTACAAGGCTCTGATGGAAACGGAAGACCTGAAGCTCGATTTCACCGACGACGCGATCGATGCTCTCGCCGATGTCGCCGTGCATCTGAACTCCACCGTGGAGAATATCGGCGCACGCCGCCTGCAGACCGTCATGGAGCGCGTGCTCGATGAAATCTCCTACAACGCTTCCGACCGCGCCGGCGTATCGGTGACCATCGATGCCGCCTATGTCCGCGAGCATGTCGGCGATCTCGCCAGCAACACGGATCTGTCCCGCTTCATTCTGTAGCAGGCGGTCTAAGGCGATTTGGAACAGTAAACACTCGACAGCGGGCCGTTAACTTTTTAGTTAGAGCGTGATGCCGAAAAGTGTAGGCGGTTTTCGGACGACATCACGCTCTACTTCTTTGATTCTAGGGCGGATTCAGATTTTAGGTCGAACAGACCTAAAATCTGAATCCGCCCTAGTGGCCCGTTTCTTTGTGTCGGACGGCTTTATTCGGCCAAGATTATCCGTCAGGCAGCCCGACGGAAACATCGGTGGAAACTTCGACAGGACAGCCATCTTGCGACGTATACTGATCACACTTCTTCTGGCGGTTGTCAGCTTATCCTGGATGTCAGCCTATGCCGACGCGGCGACGGCGGTGCCTCCGGGCAACCGCAATGCCGAACAGCCGCCGGTTCCCGGCGCCTCGGTCCGGCGCACGCGCGGCACCAATTCCACCTTTGACCGCAAGTATCAGAAGGTCCGCGAACTGCTGGCGACCGATACGAAGCTGATGGCGAAGATCAAATCGACGGCGCGGGCCTACGGCATCGAGCCGATCCACATCATCGGCGCGCTCGTCGGCGAGCACACCTATAATGTCGATGCCTATGACGGTCTGCAGTCCTATTACGTCAAGGCAGCCTCTTATGCCGGCCAGAGCTTCCGTTTCGCCTATAATGGCGAAAACGTCGATGATTTCGTCGCCCGGCCGCAATTCGATGCCTGCAAGGGCAAACAGGATTCCTACAGCCTCTGGACCTGCCGCGAGGACGTCTGGGAAGACGATTTCCGCGGCAAGACGGTCGGCGGCAAATCCTATCCCGACAATCGCTTCAGCGCGGTTTTCTTCCAGCCCTTTTATGCCGGCCAGACCTTTGGCCTCGGCCAGGTCAATCCGCTGACGGCGCTTGAACTGTCGGATCTCGTCAGCCGCACCTCGGGCATTCCGAAGCTCAACGAGAAGGATGCGGGCGGCGTCTACAAGGCGATCATGGACCCGGATCTGTCGTTGGCGTTCGTTGCAGCCTCGATCCGCAAATCGATCGATGATTATCGCTCGATCGCCGGCATGGATATTTCCGGCAATCCCGGCATTACCGCCACGCTCTACAATCTCGGCAACTCCCGCAAGCGCGCCGCCGCTCTTGCGGCCAGGAACCGTGGCTCCTCGCAGCCGGTCTGGCCCGAGGAGAATTACTATGGCTGGCTCATCAACGATAAGCTGAGCGATCTGAGGTCGCTTCTCTAAGCATCGGCGCGACGTTTTATCGTCTGGATTTCGCGGGCGGCGTTCACCATATCGGATGGGTGCGCCGCTCGTGCTGTGTTAGATCAAACGCCGCCCTGTTTCGAGGAGAATGCATCCTATGGACATGATTCCGGAAGCCTTCTCCCCGCCGGCGCCGATCCCGCGCACCGTCCCGCCGTCGCGGTGGACGATCATCAAGACCATCCTGCGCAATCCGCTCGAGCTCTGGGGCGAGCCTTCCTACACGCTGCCGTGGATCAAGACCAAGTTCTTCAACGAGCGGACGCTGATCGTCAACGATCCCGGCCTGATCAAGCATGTTCTGGTCGACAATGCCGCTAATTATCGCATGGCCGATATCCGCCAGCTCGTGCTGCGACCGATCCTGCGTGACGGTCTGCTGACGGCGGAAGGACCGGTCTGGAAGCGCTCGCGCAAGGCCGTGGCGCCGGTGTTCACACCGCGCCATGCCCAGGGTTTCGCCGGCCAGATGCTGAGCCAGAGCCTCGAATATCTGCACAAATACGAGGAAATCGGTGAGGATGGCGCGGTATTCGATATCGCTGCCGACATGACGGAGCTGACCTTCGTCATCCTGGCGGAGACCCTGTTCTCTGGCGAGATCGTTACCGAAAGCGCGCATTTTTCCGACGACGTCAACGAGCTGCTGCATCGCATGGGCCGGGTCGATCCCATGGATCTCTTGCGCGCGCCAGCCTGGGTGCCGCGCATCACCCGCATCGGCGGCCAGCGCATGCTCGACAAGTTCCGCGGCATCGTCCGCAACACCATGGATCAGCGTCTGGAAAGGATGCGCAGGGATCGGGCGAGCGCGCCGGATGATTTCCTGACGCTGCTTCTGGAAAAAGCCACGCCCGAAGGGCTGACCATGGAGGAAATCGAGGACAATATCCTCACCTTCATCGGCGCCGGCCACGAGACGACGGCCCGTGCATTGGCCTGGACGCTCTATTGCGTCGCCAACAGCCCGCATATTCGCGACGCCATGGAAGAGGAAATCGACCGGGTGCTGGCGACCGATGCCGAGCCCGTCGCCTGGCTCGATCTGATGCCGCATGTCCGCGCCGCATTCGAAGAGGCGATGCGCCTCTATCCGCCGGCGCCGTCGATCAACCGCGCCGCGATCGCCGATGACGAATGGACAAGCGCCAAGGGCGAGCGCGTGACGATGGAAAAGGGGATCACCGTCCTGATCATGCCCTGGACGCTGCATCGTCACGAACTCTACTGGGAAAAGCCGCGCGCCTTCATGCCGGAGCGGTTTCTTCCGGAGAACCGCGGCAAGATCAATCGCTTCCAGTATCTGCCTTTCGGCGCCGGTCCCCGCGTCTGCATAGGCGCGACCTTCGCGTTGCAGGAGGCCGTCATCGCCCTTGCTGTGATGATGCGCAGCTTCCGTTTCGACGCGACTGAAGAGACCGATCCTTGGCCGGTACAAAAGCTGACGACCCAGCCGCGCGGCGGATTGCCGATGCGGGTGACGCGGCGATAGGGCTGTTTTTGCCGCTTGCCAGCTAGCGGTTCGGAGTGGAAGGATGCAATAACGGCACGATAGTCCGTTCAAGAGCTGGATATTTTCGTGACGTCTCATTTCCTGCTCGGCATCGATACGGGTGGAACCTATACCGATGCCGTTCTCTTCCATGAAACCGATGGCGTAATCGCCAAGGCGAAGTCGCTGACAACGCGGCATGATCTGGCGGTCGGCATTGCCGGCGCCGTCGATGCCGTCATCGCCAAGGCTGATATCCCGGTTTCGGCGATCGGCCTCGTGTCGCTGTCGACGACGCTTGCCACCAACGCGCTTGTCGAAGGGCAGGGTGGCCGCGCCGGCCTCATCATGATTGGCTTCGGCCCCGATGATCTCAAGCGTGACGGTCTGGCGGAAGCGCTGGGGTCCGATCCCGTGCTCTATCTGCCCGGCGGCCACAATGTTCATGGCAATGAGAATCCGCTCGATCTGACGGCACTGCGCGAAGCGTTGCCGGACCTGGCCAAGTCGGTCTCCTCCTTCGCCGTCGCCGGCTATTTCGCCGTGCGGAATCCGGCTCATGAAATCAGGGTGCGTGACTGTATCCGCGAGCTCTCGCATCTGCCCGTCACCTGTAGCCATGAACTCTCCTCCAAACTGGGTGGGCCGCGTCGCGCCTTGACGACGCTGCTCAATGCCCGCCTCGTATCGATGATCGACCGCCTCGTCGGCGCCTGCGAGGGATTTTTGGTAACGCGCGGCATCTCCGCGCCGATGATGGTGGTGCGCGGCGACGGCGCCCTGATTTCGGCCGACGAGGCAAAACTCCGGCCGATCGAGACGATTTTGTCGGGTCCCGCGGCAAGTCTCGTCGGTGCGCGCTATCTTACCGGCCTCGACAATGCCGTCGTTTCCGATATCGGCGGCACCACCACTGACGTCGCCGTCATGGAGGATGGCCGGCCGCGGCTCGACGCCGATGGCGCCGTGGTCGGCGGCTATCGTACCATGGTCGAGGCCGTCGCCATGCGTACCTATGGTCTCGGTGGCGATTCGGAAGTGAAGATTAACGATCGCGGTCTCGTCGTCGGTTTTGAGCTCGGACCGCGCCGCCTTTTGCCGGTGAGCCTTGCCGCTCATGCGCATGGGCAGGCCGTGCTTGACGTGTTGGAGCAGCAGCTGCGGGCGTCGCATCTCGCCCGCAATGCCGGCCGCTTCGCGTTGCGCACCGGCGTACCGGATCATCTGGCAAGTGGCCTCACCGGACCCGAGCAGGCACTGTTCGACCGGATCGGCGCCGTTCCCGTAGCGCTCGACAAGCTTCTGACGATGACGTCGCAGAAAGCGACTTTGGATCGCCTGGTGGCGCGGGGCCTTGTGCATCTGAGTGGCCTGACGCCCTCGGATGCCATGCATGTGCTCGGCCGGCAGAGCCAGTGGAATGCCGAAGCTGCCCGCTTAGGATTGGCGCTGGCGATGCGGCTGAAGGATGGTTCCGGTCGCGCCATTGCCGCATCCGTCGAGGAACTCTCGCAGAAGATCGTCGATCGCCTCACGCGCCAGTCAGCCGATGTCATCCTTGCCGCCTGCTTGGCCGAGGATGGCGTGGCCGATCTCGATCCCGCCAAATCCATCTCTATCGATCGTGCGCTTCGCCGCGCACCGGGGATTGCCCGTTTCGCCATCTCGCTCGATCGCCCCCTCGTTGGGCTCGGCGCTTCCGCTCCCGTCTACTATCCCGCCATTGCGGAGATGTTGGCGACCGAGAGCGCCATTCCCGCCGATGCCGATGTGGCCAATGCCGTCGGTGCGGTGGTCGGCCAGGTGCGGGCCAGTGTCATCGTCTTCGTCACCATGCCGGAGGATGGCATCTATATCCTGAACGGAGCCGGCGAGAGCCTGCGCTTCACCGATGAAGTCAGGAGCTTTGCCGACGCCCGCTCGCGGGCCGTCGAAGCCGCCATGGCGCAGGCAAGGTTGAATGGAGCGGTCGATCTCGTCGTGGCGGTGGACGAGCAGGTGGACGCACCCGAGGTCGAGGGCAATCGCAAGCTGATCGAGGCGCGGTTCATCGCGACCGCCAGCGGCCGCCCCCGCATCGCCACGGATTGATTATTTCTTCAAGGGCATAAATCTTTCGAACTATTGCCAAATTGACAGAAGTGAAACTCTGAGCAAAGTGGCAACATGTAAAAATTGAGCCGTAGAACGGCCTTGAGGAGTATATGGCATGAGCCGCATTGAGAAACACGGGCTTCAGATCGAACCTGTCCTTTACGATTTCCTCGTCAAGGAGGCACTGCCGGGTTCGGGCGTGGATGCCGATGCCTTCTTTGCTGGTTTTTCCAAGATCGTCCACGATCTCGCGCCGAGGAACCGCGAACTGCTTGCCAAGCGTGACCGCATGCAGGCAGCGCTTGACGACTGGTATCGCAAGAACGGCGCGCCCGTCGATCTTGCTGCCTACGAGGCCTTCCTTCGCGACATCGGCTATATCGTACCCGAAGGCCCGGACTTTGCCGTCTCGACCGCCAATGTCGATCCAGAAATCTCCCATATTGCCGGCCCGCAGCTCGTCGTTCCCGTCATGAATGCCCGCTATGCTTTGAACGCGGCCAATGCCCGCTGGGGATCGCTTTACGACGCCCTCTATGGCACCGATGCCATTCCCGAGACCGACGGCGCCGAGAAAGGCAAGGGTTATAACCCCAAGCGCGGCGAGAAGGTTATCGCCTGGGTCCGGGATTTCCTCGATTCCGCCGTACCGCTTGCTGGTGCCAGCTGGAAGGACGTTACCGGCCTTGCGGTCCAGGATCGCGCCCTGGCGATCGCGACCAAGGGCGGCGCCGTGAAGCTCGCCGATGGCAGCCATTTCGCCGGCTATCTCGGGGACGCCGCCACCCTGACGCATATTCTTTTGAAGCAGAACGGCATCCACATCGAAATCGTCATCGATCCGAGCACGGCGATCGGCAAGACCGACCCGGCCGGCATTTCCGACGTCCGGCTGGAATCGGCAATCACGACGATCATGGACTGCGAGGATTCGATCGCCGCCGTCGATGCCGAGGACAAGGCCGAGGTTTACCGCAACTGGCTCGGCCTGATGAAAGGCGACCTGACCGAGGAAGTCGCCAAGGGCGGCAAGACATTTACGCGCCGTCTCAACCCCGATGTCGCCTATACCGCACCGGATGGCGGCAGCTTCGATCTGCATTGCCGCTCGCTGATGCTGGTGCGCAATGTCGGCCACCTGATGACCAACCCGGCCATTCTCGACCGGGATGGAAACGAGGTGCCGGAAGGCGTCATGGACGCCGTCATCACCGGCCTGATCGCGCTCTACGACATCGGCCCGAACGGCCGCCGCAAGAATTCCCGCACCGGCTCGATGTATGTCGTCAAGCCGAAGATGCACGGCCCGGAAGAGGTGGCCTTCGCGGTCGACATCTTCTCCCGCGTCGAAGATCTGCTCGGCATGGCGCGCAACACGATCAAGATGGGCATCATGGACGAGGAGCGCCGCACGACGGTCAACCTCAAGGAAGCCATCCGCGCCGCCCGTGAGCGCGTCGTCTTCATCAATACCGGTTTCCTTGATCGCACCGGCGATGAAATCCATACCTCGATGGAAGCCGGCCCGATGATCCGCAAGGGTGATATGAAGCAGGCCGCCTGGATCGCGGCCTATGAGAATTGGAACGTCGATATCGGCCTGGAATGCGGGCTCTCGGGCCACGCTCAGATCGGCAAGGGCATGTGGGCCATGCCGGATCTGATGGCGGCCATGCTCGAGCAGAAGATCGCCCATCCGAAAGCCGGCGCCAACACCGCCTGGGTCCCGTCTCCGACGGCGGCGACGCTGCATGCAACCCATTATCACCGCGTCAACGTCGCAGAAGTCCAGAAGGAGCTGAAGAGCCGCGGCCGCGCCAGGCTCTCCGATATCCTCTCCGTGCCGGTCGCTTCGCGGCCGAACTGGGCGCCGGAGGAAATCCAGCGCGAGATCGACAACAATTCCCAGGGCATCCTCGGCTATGTCGTCCGCTGGGTGGATCAAGGCGTCGGCTGCTCCAAGGTTCCCGACATCAACAATGTCGGCCTCATGGAAGATCGCGCCACCCTGCGCATCTCGGCGCAGCACATGGCCAACTGGCTGCACCACAAGGTCATTACCGAAGCGCAGGTCGTCGAGACGATGAAGCGCATGGCGACCGTGGTCGATCAGCAGAATTCCGATGATCCCAGCTACATCGCCATGGCCGGAAACTTCGATGGTTCGATCGCCTTCCAGGCGGCGCTCGATCTCGTCCTCAAGGGGCGCAAGCAGCCGAACGGCTACACCGAACCAGTCCTGCATCGCCGACGTATCGAGCTGAAGGCGAAGCAAGCCGTATAGGCCTGCTTCTCGATACAAAAACGCAAACAAAAAGGCCGCCGGATCGATATCCGGCGGCCTTTTTCAATTCGAATGCCCAGTGTTACTGGATGACGATGACCTTGGTGCTGCGGCCCGGCAGAACGCGGCTATAGAGATCGATCACGTCCTGATTGATCAGGCGGATGCAGCCCGAGGAAGCGGCGGTGCCGATCGAAGCCCATTCCGGCGTGCCGTGCAGGCGGAACAGCGTGTCCTGGCCCTTGTCATTGTAGAGATACATGGCGCGCGCACCGAGCGGGTTCGACAGGCCCGGGTTCATACCACCATCGACATACTTGGCGATTTCCGGACGGCGGACCGCCATTTCCTTCGGCGGATGCCAGTTCGGCCATTCCTGCTTCCAGGCGACATAGGCGGTGCCGGACCAGGAGAAGCCCTGCTTGCCGACGCCGATACCATAGCGCATGGCTTCGCCGTTGCCGAGAATGTAGTAGAGATGGCGCTCGCGCGTGTTGACGATGATCGTGCCTTCAGCCTCGTCGGACTTGTAGGAAACGATCTGGCGGCGGAACTGCGGCTTCACCCTCTGGATCGGGATCGCCGGCAATTCGAAGCCGTTGTCGCTCGTCATGCCATAGTCACCATCGAAGGTCTTGATGGTATCGGCCGCGGGAGCGGCGGTGGCGGCGGGATTGGCAATGGCGGAGGGCTTGGCTGCGGCAGTGGTGGCATAACCAGCCGATGCGAGCATTGCGACAAGGCCGAGTGCGGTCATAGCATTACGGGTGCGCATGGAAGTCTCTTGAAATTTCGTGGCAGGGGACGGATGACTATTGATCATCTTTGTCTACGGTTTATTTTCCATTAAACTAAACTTTGCAAGCTGCTGCGGGGCTACAAAATAGCGCCGGCGCGCAAATTAGAGGGACATGGTTTTTTTGCAACAATGCTTGCCCGTCCCCGAGGCAATTCATGACGATTTTGAACGTTTACAATAACAATCCGTTAATAGATGGCCGGCAGTCGGAACGCGCCATGCTTGTACGCAAGGGCGTGCAACTATTACTGCACGACATGCGCCACGCAGTGCTACCCGAGCTGCCGCTTGCCAGCGGCCGCCGCGCCGATCTCATCAGTCTTTCGGAAAAGGGCGAGATCTGGATCATCGAGATCAAGACGTCGATCGAGGATTTCCGCGTCGACCGCAAATGGCCTGAATACCGGCAGCATTGCGACCGGATGTTTTTTGCCACCCACAAGGACGTGCCGCTGGATATCTTCCCGGAGGATTGCGGATTGTTCCTGTCCGACGGTTACGGCGCCCACATGCTTCGCGAGGCGCCGGAGCATCGCCTGCCGCCCGCGACGCGCAAGTCGGTGACACTCAATTTCTCGCGTGCCGCCGCCCAGCGCCTGCTATTGGCCGAATGGGCGACGGGCAAGTCTTTCGCTTCCGAATAGGTTAGCTCTCTCCAGCGCAATTCCGGTCGGGAAACCGCTGCGCGCTTTTCCTGGAAGTGCTCTATTTCGGCGCGCGCTTGGCAAGAATGCGCTGCAGCGTCCGGCGATGCATGTTGAGCCGCCGCGCCGTTTCGGAAACGTTGCGCTCGCACATTTCATAGACGCGCTGGATATGTTCCCAGCGCACGCGATCCGCCGACATCGGGTTCTCGGGCACTTCCGCCTTCTCGCCGGGGCGCTGCGTCAGCGCGGCATAGACGTCGTCGGCATCGGCGGGCTTGGCGAGATAGTCGACCGCGCCGAGCTTGACGGCGGTTACCGCCGTCGCGATGTTGCCGTAGCCTGTCAGCACCACGATGCGCGTATCGTCGCGCCGCTGGCGGATTGCCTCAATCACATCCAGTCCGTTGCCATCGCCGAGGCGAAGGTCAACCACGGCGTGCTTTGGCGGGTTGGCTTTGGATTTCGCAACGCCTTCCGCCACCGATTCCGCCGTCTCGACGACGAAGCCGCGCGTTTCCATCGCACGCGCCAGCCGGCGCAGGAAAGGGCCGTCGTCATCGACGATCAGCAAAGTGGCGTCCGGGCCTATATGGGCTACCGCATCCTTTGCCCCGGCCTCCGGGGCAGTGCTCTCTTTATCCGTCATTCTATCTTCTATCCCGGCGGTCATCCGCCTGCATATTCTACCGATTTTTGACGATCGCAGTTTTAAGCCGCGAAAATCATTTTGTCGAATTACTGTCGATTAACACGCGCGGCCATTCGACGCGGATGCGTGCGCCCGGCGTCTCCGGATCGCGATTGCCGAAGGAAAGTGCGGCACCCGAGCGTTCGAGCAGCGTCTTGGCAATGAAGAGACCAAGGCCGAGGCCGCCTGCCGTGTCGTCGCGCTGGCGCGAGGTGACATAGGGCTCGCCGATCCGCGCCAATATTTCCGGTGAGTAGCCGCTGCCATCATCTTCGATGAGGATCGTCAGCGTCTCGACGGTGTATTCGACAGTGACGGTCACCGTCTTGCGAGCATAATCGACAGCATTTTCGATGAGATTGCCGAGGCCGTACATGATGCCGGCATTGCGGCTGAGGACAGGTTCACCCGAGCGCGGGCTCTTTTCGATGAATTCCAGGTTGATCCCGAATTCGCGATGCGGCGCGATGATCTCTTCCATCATCGAGGATAGCGTCAGCCGCCGCATATGCGCCTCGTCCTCGGAGGAGAGTGTCGTCAGCCGCCGCAGGATGTCGCGGCAGCGCTCGCTCTGGCTGCGCAGCAGCGCCACGTCCTCGCGGAAGCGGTCATCCTCCTTGAGCTCGCGCTCCATCTCCTTGGCGACGACGCTGATCGTCGCAAGCGGCGTACCGAGTTCGTGTGCTGCGGCCGCCGCCAGCCCGTCGAGCTGCGACAGATGCTTTTCCCGCTGCAGCACCAGCTCGGTTGCCGAGAGCGCATCGGCAAGCTGTGACGCCTCCATCGAGACGCGATAGGCATAGAAGGCGGCAAAGGCCATGGTGGACGCGATGGAGCACCAGACGCCGAGCTGCATCACGCTATGCACGTTGACGGCGACGCCTCCGTACCAGGGCAGGGGAAATGGCGAGAAGGCAAGGCCGGTGATGCAGATCATCGCGAGCAGGATCAGTGGCATGCTGTAGCGGATCGGCTGCGAGGCGAAGGAGATGATGACGGGCACGCAGACCAGCGCCGAGAAGGGATTGGCAAGCCCGCCGGTGATCAGCAGCAGCCCGCAGAGCTGTAGCAGGTCGAGGCTGAGCAGGGCGAAGGCTGCCGGCGGCTCCAGCCGGTGCGTTGGCGGATAGCGCAGCGTCAGGAAGAAGTTGATCCAGGCAAGGCAGGCGATCAGCACGCAGCAAGGCAGGAGCGGCATCGGAAATTTCAGCCAGAAGGCGACGATCATCACGGTCACCGTCTGGCCGCCGACGGCAAGCCAGCGCAGGCGCACCAGCGTCTGCAGCCTCAGCCGCCGGCTGGTGTGATGGCCCTCCTGCGCCTTCATCTCTGCTTCGGAGAGTTTTTCCAGTCCTCGGAAGAAGCGTGCCATCGTCAGGTCCCTCGTGGCTTGGCGCGTGTGGTCGGCAATGCTTCGGCCGGGTCTTCCGGCCAGGGATGTCTTGGATAGCGCCCGCGCATGTCAGCGCGCACATCCTTCCAGGAGCCGGCCCAGAAACCGGGCAGGTCGCGCGTCGTCTGGATGGGGCGGTGCGCCGGCGACGTCAGTTCAAGCACCAGCGGCAGCCTGCCGCCGCCGATCGCCGGGTGCAGCTTCAACCCGAAAAGCTCCTGAACGCGAATGGTCAACAATGGCTCCTCGCCATCATATTGAATGGGATGGCGCTGGCCGGTCGGCGCCTCGAAATGCGTCGGCGCCATCCTGGAGAGATCGCGCTGCAGCTCATGCGGCACCAGCGACATCAGCCCATTGGAAAGCCCGCCGGCCGATATGTCCGAGAGGCCGTGCGCCTCGGCCTGAAACGGTGAGAACCATTCGTCGAGCCGTGCAGCCAAGGCTTCGTCGCTCATATCGGGCCAGGGCTCGCCGATCGTCCTGTATAAGAAGCCGATCCTGTCTCGCAGCTGCGCCGCCTCCTTGGAAAAGGGCAGAACGTCGATCCCCAGTTCGCGAATGCCGTCGGCAAGCGCCTTGGCGGCCTGTTCGCCGGAAGGGCGCGGCAGGGGCGTTTCCTCGAAGATGATGGCGCCGAGCCGTGTTGCCCGTCGCGCCCGCACCTGTCGGCTCGCTCTGTCGAAAAAGCTCTGATCTTCCGTGCGGATCTCGCCCGGCAGATGCTCTTCGACATCGGTGCGGGAAATCTCCGCCGCCGCGAGAATGCGGGCCTGCGCCGCGCGACCGGTCAGGTCGGCAATGACGAGCATCTGCGAGCCGGCAAGCCGCTCGGTCTCGGGCAGTTCCGCGCCGCGCCCATTCGCCATGACGAAACGTCCCCGCCCGCCGCGCTGCAGGGCGATCCGGTCGGGAAAGGCATGCAGCAATAGCGTGCCGGCGAGCTGGGGCGGGACGGAGACGGGGCTACTGCTGCTGCCGGCGGCTTGGGCGAGGCGTCCGGCCAGGCGGCGCGCCGCCTCCGCCCGCTCACCCTTCTCCGTCTTGAAGCGCCGCAGTCTTTCTTCGAGGTCGATGCCCTGTCCGCCAAGCCCCTGTTCCGTCAACAGCACGGAAAGCAATGCCGCTTCGCGCGCCTGACCGGATCTAGCGGCCGAGATCACCATGGCCGCCAGCCGTGGCGGCAGTGCCAGTTCGCGCATCAGCCGGCCGTGCGCCGTCAAGCCGTTTTCCTGGTCGAGCGCTCCCAGTTGCCGCAGCAAGGCCCGCGCCTCGGCAAGCGTAACCGCCGGCGGCTGGTCGACGAAGGCAAGCGTTGCCGGGTCCTGCACGCCCCAATGGGCGAGGTCGAGCGCGAGACCGGAAAGGTCGCTGGAAAGGATCTGGGGCGGCGTGAAGGCCGGCAATGCCGCCGTCTGACCGGGATGCCACAGGCGGATGGCAATGCCTGGCTCGGTTCGTCCGGCACGCCCGGCGCGCTGATCGGCCGAGGCGCGCGATACGCGCACCGTCTCGAGCCGGGTGATGCCTGTCGAGGCTTCGAAAACCGGCAGGCGCTGCAGGCCGCTGTCGATGACGATGCGCACGCCGTCAATGGTGATGGAGGTTTCGGCGATCGAGGTCGCGAGCACGATCTTGCGCGTGCCCGTCGGCGCGGGCCGGATCGCCGCGTCCTGCTCCTTCTGGCTCAGATTGCCATAAAGCGCCGCGATCGTCGTTTCCGGTCCGAACCGGCCCTCGAGCCGTTCCGCCGTCCGGGTAATTTCTGCCTGTCCCGGCAGGAAGGCGAGGATCGAGCCCTGTTCGCTCATATGCGCAGCGAGGATCGCCCGCGTCACCGTGTCCTCGATCCGCTCTCCCGCGGGTCGGTCCTGATGGCGGATATCGATCGGAAAGCTGCGGCCCATGCTTTCGATGACGGGCGGATGCTCAAGCAAGGTCGCGACACGCGCGACGTCCAGCGTCGCCGACATGACGAGAATGCGCAGATCCTCCCGCAGCGCCGATTGCACGTCGAGCGCCAGCGCCAGGCCGAAGTCCGCATCCAGCGAGCGCTCGTGGAATTCGTCGAAGATGACGGTCGAGATGCCTGACAGTTCGGGGTCGTCGAGGATCATCCGCGCGAACACGCCCTCCGTCACCACCTCGATGCGGGTCTTGGCGGAGATGCGGTTGTCGAGCCGCATACGGTAGCCGACTGTGTCGCCGACCTGTTCGTTCAGCAGCGAGGCCATGCGGGCGGCTGCCGCCCTTGCTGCCAGCCGCCGCGGCTCCAGAAGAATGATCCTGCCATCGCCGTGCCAAGCCTGGCTGAGGAGATGAAGCGGCACAAGCGTCGTCTTGCCGGCGCCGGGCGGCGCGGAAAGCACGGCCCGCCGCTGGCCGGCGAGCGCCATGCCGATATCGGCAAGAACATGCGAGACCGGCAGTTCGGGTAGTGGAGGCACTCTATATGTCACGCCCGCAGGCTCCGTATTATGTATAAGATGGCGCCGGGCCGGCCTGATGCCGCCGCCGGCGAAGAGGAAGGCTATGGCTTGGCCCAATATCGGCCGGGCCAGCGCCGCTGCGCCCGCTCTCCATTGAGAAGCAAGAGGCTCCGCTTGCCTCATGTGTTCGATGTTTATTAGGTGCTGGGCGTTTGGCTGGCAATGATCCCTAGGGCTGGTGCGCCTGTAAGGGTGTTTGAGCAGGGTTTGCAGGCCGGCATCTGGACGATTCTGGCAAAAGGCGTAAAATAAATCCGGAAACAGCATCCAATCTGGTAAAATCGCCCTACATTTCTGGCTCTGTTACAAATTATTGTTTTGTATCAGGTGTTTAGAAAAATGTCAGAATTTTTACAGTTGGAGTGTTGACTTGGTTCGGAGGTAGGGTCTATAAGCCCGATCACTGAACGAGGGCGGCGGCGCTGCTGGCGACGAAGTCTTTCGCTCTAGTGTTTCCT